>NZ_VFVA01000003.1:0-318167 GCF_006442155.1 Mesorhizobium sp. B2-4-14
GATCTACACCGACTATCTCTACGAGCGCATGCAGCGCAAAGGTTTCCTGTTCCGCGACTGCCAGCGGCTGATCAACAACGACCGCAACCACTTCGCCGCCTGCATGGTGGCGCTGGGCGATGCCGACGGCATCGTCACCGGCGTGACCCGCAATTATTCCACCGCGCTCGACGACGTGCGCCGCGTCATCGATGCCAAGCCCGGCCACCGCGTCATCGGCGTGTCGATCGTGCTGGCGCGCGGCAGGACGGTGATCGTCGCCGATACCGCCGTGCACGACATGCCCAACGCCGAGCAGATCGCCGATATCGCCGAGGAGGCAGCGGGCTTTGCCCGCCGCATGGGTTATGAGCCGCGGCTGGCCATGCTCGCCTATTCCACCTTCGGCCATCCGCAGGGCGAGCGTTCCGAGCGTATCCAGGAAGCGGTGCGAATCCTCGACAGGCGCCGCGTCGATTTCGAATATGACGGCGAGATGGCCGCCGATGTCGCGTTGAACGCCCGCGCCATGGCGCAATACCCGTTCATGAGACTGACCGGTCCGGCCAACGTGCTGATCATGCCTGCCTTCCACTCCGCCTCGATCTCGACCAAGATGCTGCAGGAACTCGGCGGCTCGACAGTGATCGGCCCGCTGCTGGTCGGACTGAACAAGCCGGTCCAGATCGTGTCGCTGAACGCCAAGGATAGCGATATCGTCAACATGGCGGCGATCGCGGCTTATACGGCGGGGACTTGAGAAACGCTCAGTCCGGCGTAAACATCCGCGCTGCCTCGACAACCTCCCCGACCTGGTCCTGCCGCAGTAGGTCGATCGGAATGCGGCCGTCGAGTTGCGTCGCCGGACGCGTCAGCCACAGCCAAGCCAGCCTCGGATTGCCGATAAGGGACAGCACGTCGCTTATGCCCGCCACCGGCCTGCCGTCGACGAACTGCGCCAGCGGAAAGACGTGTTTGCGGCCGCCCTTGCGCAGGGCGATGACGTCCCCCCGCCTTTGCCAGCGGTGCAGGGTCGAGCGGGCGATGCGCAGGTTTTCCTCCAGATAGGTCGAACCGGCGACACGGCCGGCCCAGTCCTCGATCAGCATCGATTCGAGGTCGTCGGACTGGGGAGGAGGTGCTTCATCGGCCAACAAGCCCGTCGGCAGGTTTGTGGTTCCGGCGGTGCCGGCTTCGCTGCGGCGCGCGGCTTCCGCCGCCAGCGCGCGCACGAACTTCTGGGCAAGGCCGGGAAGGTCGGCATGGATGGTGTCGATGGCGCGCTGAAGTTTCGGCGACAGCAAGGTGACGGCCGACGCTATGCTGCCGGCGATCTTGCCGACCGAGACCACTGTGGATCGGTTTATCGCCTCGTCATAGTGGGCCAGCGCGCGTTCGACGTCCTCCGCGACCATCTCCGCGAAGTCGTCCTGTCCGAGACCGTTTGTCTGAGATTTGTTCATGCATCTGTCTTCTGGCCGCGTGCTCCTCCCCAAAGCCACGGCCGGTTGCTGAATTTCTAGTGCGGAAAACGGAGATCGCGGCGGCAACGAATCGCGCCCGACAGCCTGATGTCTTGCATCTTTGAGACCCCAACTGGCTGCGGACGTCCCGAAATGTCAGTCACGGGACGCTCGCAAGTTCGTGTAGGTGCGATATGTGACAACCGCGCGACGGTGAGAGCGGTTGCTTTTCCTCCTCCCGGAAGGAAGAGCCATTCCTACAGCAACCCAGCCTGTTCCGCCTCGCGGCGCAGATTCTGCCTTGGTCTTGGGCCGATCTGTTGGATCACCAGTCCGGCGGCGAGCGAGCCGAGATCACCGCAAGTCTTGAGGTCGCGGCCTTGCGTGTAGCCATGCAGGAAACCGGCGGCATAGAGATCGCCGGCGCCAGTTGTGTCGACCAACTCCCTAATGGCGGTCGCCCGGATCACCACGGTCTCGTCGCCGCGCACGATGACCGAGCCTTTTTCAGACCGCGTCACGGCCGCGATCCTGCAGTCCTTGCGGATTTGCGCCAGCGCCTCGTCGAAGGACGATGTCTGGTAGAGCGACTTGATCTCGTGGCTGTTGGCAAAGACGATGTCGACGGTGCCCGAGCGCATCAATTCGAGGAACTCGTCGCGGTAGCGGTCGACGCAGAACGAATCGGACAGCGTCATCGACACTTCACGGCCCGCCGCGTGCGCCAGTCTCGCCGTCTGCCGGATCGCTTCCTTGGCGCGCGGCGGATCCCACAGATAGCCCTCGAAATAGGTGACCTTGGCGCCCGAAGCCTTGTCGGCCTCGACATCTTCGGGCCCGAGTTCGACGCAGGCGCCGAGATAGGTGTTCATGGAGCGCTCGCCGTCGGGGGTGACGAAGATCATCGAGCGCGCCGTCGGCGGCTCGCCCTCGAGCGGCTTGGTGTCGAAGGCGACGCCCTGCGCATGGATGTCGTGCGCGTAGATCTCGCCCAGCGCATCATTGGAAACCTTGCCGAAGAAGGCGGCGCGTCCGCCGAAGCTGGCAACGCCGGCCGCCGTGTTGCCGGCGCTGCCGCCGGAGGCCTCGATCGCAGGGCCCATGCGGCTGTAGAGCAGTTCGGCGCGGTGGGTATCGATGAGGTTCATCGCGCCCTTGATGATGCCGTTGGTCTCGAGGAATTCCTCCTCGCACTGGGCGATGATGTCGACAATGGCATTGCCGATGCAAAGCACGTCATAATCCGGCATCAATGTCTCCGCCAAAAACCGAGCCGGCTTCTTGCCACGCCCGCGCGGGTCTACAGCATGATCCCGAAAATTGGCAACCGATTTTCCGTCGTTGCCGGCGCGGCGGCGATGACCGTTCCCTGTCGACAAGGCGTAAAGCTGCGGTCCTTGCAAATTGGGGTCCACGTGGTGCGCGTCAACAGCCAGGCGCTACGACAATTCGACCGTGGCCGAAGCACTTCTTCGCGGCGTTGGCTAGAACAAGTCCGATTGCACCCCCGAAGGCGACAAGTCCATGTCCGAAAAAAACGATACGACAACCGACCTGGCGTTGCTCGGCGTCTTGGCGGTGCTGTGGGGCGCCTCCTACACCTTCATCAAGATCGGCGTCCAAACGATCCCGCCGGTCACTTTCATTGCCGCCCGCACCTTGATCGCCGGCGGCATCCTGTTCGCCATCATCCGCTGGCGCGGGCTCGCCATGCCGCGCGATGCGGCCACGTGGCGTCGCTTTGCCTTCCAGGCCTGCCTCAACAGCGTGATCCCTTTCACGCTGATCGCCGCCGCCGAGCGCTCGGTCGACGCCGGCCTCGCCACCATCCTCAATGCGACTTCGCCGATCTTCACCTTCCTGCTGACCGCGCTGATCACCCGCCACGAGCCGGTTACGGTGCGCAAGCTGATCGGTGTCGGCGCCGGCATCGCCGGCATCTGCCTCATCGTCGGCACCGAGGCGCTGGGCGGCCTCGGTCACGAACTGTGGGCGCAGGTCGCCATCGTCGTGGCAACAATCTGCTACGCCGGTGCCGCGATCTTCGGCCGTGGCTTCAAGGGCCTCGACCCGACGTTGCCGGCCGCCGGTTCGATGCTCTGCGGCGCGGTCATGCTGGTGCCGCTCAGCCTGATGGTCGACCAGCCATGGACGCTGACCCCCTCGATGGCATCGATCCTGGCGCTGCTCGGCCTGTCGGTGTTCTCGACGGCGCTGGCTTTCGTCATCTATTTCCGCCTCATCCACACGCTGGGTTCCGTCGGCACGACGTCGCAAGCCTATCTGCGCGTGCCGATCGGCGTCGGTATCGGTGCCGTCTTCCTCGGCGAAAGCCTGGGGCCAACCGCATGGGGCTGGAATGGGCTTCGTCGTCGCCGGCGTGGCGGCCATGACCATACCGGTCCGCAAGCAGGCTTTCGCGCGGTAGGAATAATTCCAGGAAGTGTGAAGCGGCTTTCGATCCGCGATCGCATCAACCAGAAAATCATACGCGCTTGTGCTAGCGACCCGCCTTGCCTATCTCGGAAGGCGTCCGCCTTCCGGCGGTGTCCGCCTTACCTGGGGGTGAAGCACGGTGATTTTGGACGCTGCCCGCACTGCGGCCTTGGAACTGCTTTCGCCTCCTTTCCGTGCCGTGTTCATCAAGACGCTTGGCCTGACCCTGCTGGCGCTGGTCGCCCTGTGGTTCGGCCTGACCAGCCTTGTCGAGTGGCTGGCCCTGCCATGGCTTCACACGCTGTTGCCCGGCGCGCCGTCCTGGGCCGGCTGGCTCGGCGGCATCATTGCGGCAATAGCGCTTGCCTTCGGCATGGCGCTGCTCGTCGCGCCGGTGACCGCCGTGGTCGCCGGCCTGTTCCTCGACGACGTCGCCGAGGTGGTCGAGCGCACCGACTATCCCCGGGATCCGGTTGGGCGCGCCATGCCGGCGCTGTGTTCGCTGGTGCTGGCGATAAAATTCCTCGGTGTCGTCATCCTCGGCAACATCGTGGCGGTCGTGCTTCTATTGGTGCCAGGCATCAACATCGCCGCTTTCTTCGTCGTCAACGGCTATCTGCTCGGCCGCGAATTCTTCGAATTCGCCGCCATGCGCTTCCGCCCCGAGGAAGAAGCCAGGGCCTTGCGCGGGCGCTATGCCGGCACGGTGTTTGTCGCCGGGGTGGTCATATCGGCCTTCCTTGCCGTGCCGCTGCTCAATCTGGTGTCGCCGCTCTTCGCCGCCGCGATGATGGTGCATCTGCACAAGGCGATCTCGGCACGGGAAGCGGCTCGCTCCCGCGGTTGAGCGGTTTCTTCAACGCAACAGGAAGCCGCGCCCCAACTCGTCGTCGGGTTCGACGATGTATTCGGTTCGCCCGGAATAGTAGGCGCGGCCGCCGACGCGGGCGACAATCGCCTCGTGCGGACCGGCCTTCGCCGTTCGCGCCACGGCTCCGGAAAAGCGCGAGCCGGCGATGCTCTCGAAGGTGCGCGTCTGCCCGATGGCAATCTGGCCCCTGGCATGCATGGCCGCCAGCCGGGCGGTGACGCCGGAGCCAGTCGGCGAACGGTCGACCTCGGCTTCGGCGAAGACGCAGATGTTTTTCGTCACCTCGCCGGAAAAGGCATTCTTTCCATCCGTCAAAATGGTGCCGTAGAGAAAGGCAAGATCGGCGTGATCGGGATGCGACAGCCGGAAATCCGCTTTCAGCCTGTCCGTCAAAGCCGTCGCCGCGTCGACGAAATCGCGCACCCGGTTGCGGCCGAACTCAAGGCCGAACTGGTGGCAGTCCGCGAGCGCATAGAAGGCGCCGCCATAGGCGACGTCGAAACCGATCGCGCCATAGCCCGGCAATTCGATCCGTTGGTCACGGGCAAACAGGAAGGCCGGCACGCTTTCGAACGACACCGCGCCGGCCCTGCCGTCCTGGACTTCGACCGAGGCGACCACCAAACCGCACGGCGCCTCGATGTTGACCGTCGTGATTGGCTCCTGTTTCACCACCAGGCCTTCGTCGACGGCATAGCGGCCGAGCGCGACGATGGCGTGGCCGCACATGGTCGAATAGCCTTCATTGTGCATGAACAGTACGGCAAGGTCGGCGCCGGGCAAGTCGGGTTCGACCAGCAAGGCGCCATACATGTCGTAGTGGCCGCGCGGCTCGAAGATCAGCAGCTTGCGCAGATGATCGAGATGGTCGCGCACATAGGCGCGCTTTTCCAGGATGGTGCCCTTCGGGATCTCCGGATAGCCGCCGGTGACGATCCTGAGCGGCTCGCCGCCCGTATGCATGTCGACGACGGTAAGGGTCATGTGACGGGGTCTTTTCAGTCCGAGGATTTGCCGAACAGCGCCTGCAACTTGCCGAACGGCATGGCGGCGCGGGTGAAGCCGAACGTGCCATCCTGCTGAATCTCGCGCGCCGCCGTCTCCAGCATGCCATAGGCGAAATTGGTCAGCCACGGGCCGAGCGAAATGCGTTTTGCCCCTGCCGTGGCGAGATCGGCGGTGGTGAAGCCGGGCCTCGCCATGACGTTGACCGGCTTGCTGACCGCCGAGCACAAGGTCCGCACCATCTCGACGTCGCCGATGCCTGGCGCGTAGAGCACATCGGCGCCGGCCTTCTCGAAGGCCTGCAGCCGCTTGATGGTGTCGTCGAGGTCGGACTTGCCCCACAAAAAGTTCTCGGCGCGCGCCGTGAACACGAAATCGCGTTTCAGCGCGCGTGCTGCTTCCACCGCCGCCGCGACGCGCTCGACCGCGTGGGCGAAATCATAGATCGGCTTGTCGGGATCGCCTGTGTGATCCTCGATCGAACAGCCGGCAAGGCCGGCCGCTTCGGCCGCGAAGATGGTTTCAGCGGCCTGCTCGGCGCTGTCGCCCTTGCCTCTCTCGAGATCGGCCGACACCGGCAGGCTGGTTGCCGCCGTCACCTCGCGGCAATGATGGATCATCTGATCGAAGGTCACGGCGCCATCCGGCAGGCCGCGCGAAAACGCAAAGCCGGCGCTGGTCGTCGCCAAAGCCTTGAAACCGAAGGAGCCAAGCAGCTTCGTCGTGCCGACATCCCAAGGATTGGGCATGACGAAGGTCGTGGCATGCAGGTCGCGAAAAATCTTGCCCTTGTCCATGGTAGTTCCCCCATCGCGTGCTGATTGGTGGAGCGGATTTTATCTTGCCCTCTTTGCCTGGGCAAACGAATGCGGTTGGTTCGGAAGCGTTTGGCGTTCTCTGCTGACAAATGTTCGAACGCGTCGGAATCCTTGACGTAATGTGCTGTTTTCCCAAGTGGCGGATGCCGAACTCTCGTGCGACGACGCCTCGCGCGCTGCCTCGGAGATCGTTGACATCACGGCTCGGGGTGTCGGGCGCGTGGAACGTAGCATAGCGCCCCAACAGGTCCAGTCCGCCCGTCAAACTGGATAAATCAGTGGATCGGCACCAATCCGGCAAGTTCGCGCATGTCGTCGAACAGGATGCCGCCAGCCTGGATCAGGCCATCGCGGTCGGAATAGGGATCGCCGTGATAGGAAAACACCCGCATGCCGGCGGCAATGCCAGCCTGCGTGCCGGCGACGCTGTCTTCGATGACGATGCAGTCGGCAGGCGCAAAGCCTAGGGTGTTGGCCGCATGCAGGAACAGGTCCGGGAACGGTTTGCCGCGCCCGACCATGGTGGCGCTGAACATCGCATGTTCGAACAGCGGCAAGAGCCCGGTCTGGCCAAGCGTGATATGCATCTTCGAGATCCTGGCCGATGTGGCCACGCAATAGGCGATGCCGGCCGCGCGCACCGCCTCGACAAACTCCCGGACATAGGGGATCGCCTCGACGCCATGGGCGAACAGATCAGGCAGGCCGGCATTCCAGCGCTCGACGAAATCGGCGCCGAGCCTGACCTCTGTCTGCTCTTCGATCTGCTTCTGCACCGAGACCATGCTGCGGCCGGAAAAATTCTTGCGGCAATATTCGAAGCTTGTCGGATAGCCGGCGGCAACGAGCCATTCGGCGAGGCGTCGGTTGGCAAGGTTCTCGGTGTCGACGAGGATGCCGTCGCAGTCGAAAATAACAAGTTTAGGAAAGGACATTAGGCGGTGCCGGTTGATCCGAACCCGCTCGCGCCACGCGCCGTGCCGCCGGCCAGGGAACGCTCTTCAACGGCCACTTGAGTCACTGGCGCGAAAACGAGCTGGGCGATGCGCATGCCGCGCGTCACGGCGAAATCCTCGTCGCCGAGATTGATCAAGAGCACCTTCACCTCGCCGCGATAGTCGCTGTCGACCGTGCCAGGCGAATTGAGGACGGTGAGGCCGTGTTTGAAGGCAAGGCCGGAGCGAGGCCGGACCTGGCCTTCCATGCCTTCGGGAATTTCCAGGATCAGGCCGGTCGGCACCAAGGCGCGTTTTCCCGGCAGGATCAGCAGCGGCCGGTCATCCGGCACGGCCGCACGCAGATCCATGCCGGCGGCGCCGGTGCTTTCATAGGCGGGAAGCGGTAGTCCTTCACCATGCGGCAACCTGACGAAGCCGACAGTCGGACCGATCACGGAGGGAGTTTGGAGAGCTGCGCGCATAAAATCGATCCTATCGGCGCGAATGCCGATTCGGTCAATTCGCGTGCAAGAGTATCAACGTCTTTCTTTCGGGCATCACTATGGCCGGAGCGCAGCTCAGCGCACTTCCATCGGAACCACCGTCGTCTCCTTGATCTCCTCCATGACGAAGGAGGCGGACACGTCGGACAGCGCCACCTTGGCGATCAGCCGCTGGTATAGCCGGTCATAAGCCTTCACGTCGGCGACACGGGCGCGCAAGACATAGTCGAGGTCGCCGGACATGCGGTAGACGCCGATGATCTCGGGTAAGCCCGTCACCGCCGCGCGGAATTTCTGCAACCAGCCGGGATCATGGTTCGATGTGCGGATCAGGATGAACACCGACAGACCAAGCCCAAGCTTGTCGGCATCGACAAGCGCCACGCGCCCGGTGATGACGCCATCCTCCTCCAGCCGCTTGACGCGCCGCCAGCACGCATTGCGCGACAAGGCCACCCGTTCCGACAGCTGGTCGACCGACAACGTGCCGTCGCGTTGCAATTCGGCAAGCAATTTTCGGTCGATTTCGTCGATTTCGAGCGCCATGTGGGATGTTTGTCCCAAGGAGTAACAAAATACAAGGACATTTTGGGACCGATGAACCAGCAAAGCGTGCCAGGATACTCAACATAAGAACTCAAGCGCTGAAGGGGACCAGCATGTCGGTAGCAAGCATTTTCACCTCTCATCCGGCCAAGGTCGGCGAAACTTATTTCAGCCATATGGCCTTCGCCGCCTGGTTCTCCTCGCGTCTGCTGATGGCGGCGGGCGCCGCGCTCCTTCACGCTTTCTTGCCATTTCTGTTCGAGGCTACCGCCAGCCGAATCGTCCGCCAGCTTTACGAGCGGACGCACAACAGGGGCACACACGCGACCAAGGAGCCCGCGGCTCTTCCCGATCGCGCCTAGAGGACGACGGAAGCGATGTGCCGATGGGCGGCCTATCTCGGTGAAGCGGTCTTTCTCGAAGACATCCTCACGGCGCCCTGCCACTCGCTGATCGCCCAGAGCCACTGCGCCCAGGAAGCGAAGTCGCCGACCAATGGCGACGGCTTCGGCCTTGCCTGGTATGGCGACCGGCCGGAACCGGGTCTCTATCGCGACATCCTGCCGGCCTGGTCGGACCCCAATCTGAAGAGCCTGTGCCGGCAGATCAAGTCCGGCCTGTTCCTCGCCCATGTGCGGGCCTCGACCGGCGGCGCCACCAGCCGCATGAACTGCCATCCCTTCATCTCGGGTCCCTGGTCGTTCATGCACAACGGCCAGATCGGCGGCTTCGAAAAGATCCGCCGCGCGCTGGAGAATTCCTTGTCCGACGCCGTCTTCGACCTGCGCGAAGGTACCACCGATTCCGAATTGTTCTTCCTGCTGATGATTGATGAGGGACTGGCCGGCGACCCGCAAGGCGCGGTGTCGCGCGCCACCGCCCGGGTGCTCGAAGCCTCGCGCCGCGCCGGCCTTGAACCGGCCCTGAAACTCACCGCCGCCTTCTCGGACGGACAGGCGCTGCACGCGGTGCGCTACGCCACCGACGCCCACGCGCCGACGCTCTATACCTCCATGTTCCGCACGGGCGGCGGCCGCTGTATCGTCTCCGAACCTTTCGACCGCGACGGCGGCGATTGGCAGGCTGTTCCGCCGTCGAGCTTTGTCACCATGACCCGAGAGGAGATCGCCATTCGTCCCTTTGCGCCGGCAGCGCCGAAACTGGCGTTGGTCGGGTAGCGATTCTCCGGATTGCAAATGAGAAACGTCGCGGGACAGCGCTGACTTCATCGACTCGGCAACGCAATTTCGATCAAGCGTTGCCGATCCTCGAATGCTCGACTCCGCTTGAAGTCATGCCGCTGTCCGCCATCTTCACTCGGGCGAGCGCGGTCAAGCCGGAGCATTCGCCATGGACGCCATCTTTTCCTCGATCGCCGATCTCGCGGCCGCCATCGCCAAGCGCAAGATTTCGGCCGTCGAAGCACTCGACGCCCATCTCGCGCAGATCGATAGCCACAACGGAGCGGTCAACGCCGTCATTTCGCTCGACAGGGAAGGCGCGCGCGAGCGGGCAAGAAATGCTGACGCGATGGTGGCGCGCGGTGAGGCGCGCGGGGCTTTGCATGGCGTTCCCTTCACGCTGAAAGACACGCACGAGACGGCGGGCATGAAGACCACTGTCGGCTTTCCGCCCTTCGCCGACTACGTCGCGAGCCACGACAGCCCGGTCGTTGCGAGGCTAAAGGCGGCCGGCGGCAATCTCTTCGCCAAGACCAATGTCGCGACCATGCTTTCCGATTGGCAGTCGAACAATCCGCTGTTCGGCCGCACCAGCAATCCCTGGAACCTTGAGCGGACCGCAGGTGGCTCCAGCGGCGGCGCCGCAGCGGCGGTGTCCACTGGCATGACACCATTCGATGTCGGCACGGACATGCAGGATTCGATCCGGCTGCCCGCCGCCTTCTGCGGTGTCTATGGGCTCAAGCCGACGGAGCGCCGCGTCTCGCTGGTAGGCGCCTTCCCGGACCCGGCTGGCGCCGCGCGCAGCGTGCGGCTGATGTCCTGCCTCGGGCCGCTGGCGCGCAGCGTGGACGATCTGTCGTTGATCTACCGAATCATCGCCGGGCCGGACGGGCGCGACACCGATCTTGCGCCGGTGCCGGTTGAGGCCATGCCGGAGCTTGACCTCCAGACAGTGCGCATCGCCTTTGCATCGACCTTTCCCGGTTTCCCGGTGGCCGGCGACATTAGCGCAGCGGTTGAAAATCTCGCAAGACAACTGCAATCGGCCGGCGCCACCGTCGAGGAAGCGAAGCTGCCCAGGCTCGATCTGCACGACGATCTTGCCCAGGGGGGAGCGCTGATCGGCATGATGATGGAAGCCGCACAGCCGGAGCCGCCGGAAGAGCCGACACCGATCTCCCGCTGGTTCGGGGCACTCGCCCGCCGCGACCGGTCCATCCTCGCCTGGGATGCTTTTTTCGAGAGCCATCACGCGCTGCTTTGTCCGGTCGCCATGACCACGGCCTTCCCGCATTGCGAACCGGGCACGACGATCGAGGTCGGCGGTGGGCAACAGAGCTACTGGATGCTGCCGGCCTATGGCGCCGTCTTCAACTACAGCGGCCACCCAGCCCTTTCGATGCCGTGCGGACAGGATGGCGACGGCCTGCCGATCGGCCTGCAACTGGTCGGCAGACGCTGGTCGGAATCGCGGCTGTTCGGCATGGCCAAGGCGATGGCGCCCTTGACTGGCGGCTTCAGTCGCCCGCCGGGCTACTGAGCGAAGCGACCCAATCCGTAAGGTGCCAGCAGCGGGTCACGCTCGCCGTCGAGGATCTCCCGGGCGGCGAACAGGCCGACCGCCGGCGCCAGCGTGATGCCCGAATGCGTGACGGCGACATAGAGACCACGCATGCCCTCGGCGCGGCCGATGACCGGGAAGCCGTCGACCGGCGTCGGCCGGTAGCCGATCGTGTGGAAATCCAGTTCCAGTCCGGCGCTGTCGCGCAGCATGGCCTTCATGACTGCAAACAACTCGCGAGCCGTGGCGTCGGCATCCATGCCCGGGTCGCCGCCGCCGAAATCAGAGCCGGCGATGATGCGGCCCTCCGCGGTCTGGCGCATGTGCAGCCGCTCGGCCAGCACCAGCCCGTTGAGCAGTTTTCTGTATGGCCGCGAATGGACGATCAGGCCCGGCGGCGTCTCGATCGGCAGTCTGACGCCGGCCGTCGCGGCAATGTCCGGCGAGCCGACGCCGGCCGCGATCACCACTTCGTCGGCGGCAACCAGCCCATGTGATGTGTCGACGCCCGTAATGCGGCCATTGCTCTGGGCAAGTGCCGTTACCGCGCTGATGAGGATGCGCGCGCCATGCCGCTCCGCGTCGGCCAGCAGCGCTTTCGCTGTGGCGACGGGTTCCGCGACGCCCTCTTGGGCGACATGCAGGGCGAAATCTGGAAGTTCGGTCAGATTGGGCTCGATGCGCGCGGCTGCGGCGCGGTCGACGCGCTCGATGCCGTAGCCCCAGGATGAATGTTCTTCGGCATAGGTTTTCAGGTCGGCCGCCGACAGATCCCAGCACAGGCCGCCGCACCAGCTGAGCGGCAGGCCGGGCAGGTCCTGCACCAGTCTTGTCCATTCGGCCATGGCGCGGGTGCGCAGCCGGAAATACGGCTCCGGATTGCCCCAACTGGCGTTGATCCAGGCAAACGAATTCGGAGTCGCCACTCCGCCGGCGGCGCTGTCGGCAATGACCGTCACCCGGGCGCCCGCTTTGGTGAGATGCCAGGCGATCGATGCGCCGATGATGCCGGCGCCGATAACGATGACTTGTTTCGCCGCGGTCATGCTTTCACCTCTGCATCGTAGTCCTCAGGCAACGCTCACCCAAGTGCCACGCTGGCAGCTGCTTGCCAACATCGAGCCGCGAGAAATATGCGTCGTGACGTCAAGTGCCGGCTGCCCCTCGGACCGAGTCGGCTTGAGCGAGCTGCGGCACCCGGCGGCGTCCGCGCCGCCGGAACGGTCGACAGCCCGGCACTGCGCTGCTAGAAGCCCGGCCTGTCACACGGAAATCCCAAAAGAATGCCCGAAACAATACCAGAGGAAGTGTCGCGCCGCCGCACCTTCGCGATCATCGCCCACCCGGACGCCGGCAAGACCACGCTCACCGAAAAGCTGCTGCTGTTCGGCGGCGCCATCCAGCTTGCCGGCGAGGTCAAGGCCAAGAAGGATCGCATCCAGACCCGGTCCGACTGGATGAAGATCGAGCGCGAGCGCGGAATCTCGGTCGTCACTTCGGTGATGACCTTCGAGTATGAAGACAACGTCTTCAACCTGCTCGACACGCCCGGCCACGAGGATTTCGCCGACGACACCTACCGCACGCTGTCGGCGGTCGACGCGGCCGTCATGGTGATCGACGCCGCCAAGGGTATCGAGCCGCGCACGCTGAAACTGTTCGAAGTCTGCCGGCTGCGCGATATCCCGATCATCACCTTCGTCAACAAGATGGACCGCGAGAGCCGCGACCCGTTCGAGATCCTCGACGAGATCGAGCAGAAGCTGGCGCTCGACACCGCACCCATCACCTGGCCGATCGGCCGCGGCAAGACCTTCTCCGGCACCTACCATCTGGCGCTGAACGCGGTGCGCAAGGGCGACGACGAGAAGGAGCGCACGCCGGTCAACGGCCCCGATTCCAACCGCGTCGCCGGGCTGTTGCCCGACAACGAGCGCGAAGCCTTCATCGAGGAGCTGGAACTGGCGCGCGAAGCCTGCCGGCCGCTCGACATCGACGCTTTCCGCGAGGGTCATCTGACACCGGTCTATTTCGGCTCGGCGCTGCGCAATTATGGCGTGCGCGACCTGATCGAGGCGCTTGGTGCCTATGGACCGCCGCCGCGCGCGCAGGAGGCCGACACCCGCAAGGTCGAGGCGACCGAGGATAAGATGACCTCCTTCGTCTTCAAGATCCAGGCCAACATGGACCCCAACCATCGCGACCGCATCGCTTTCGTGCGGGTCTGCTCGGGCAAGCTCGAGCGCGGCATGAAGGCCAAGCTGGTGCGCACGGGAAAGCCGATGAGCCTGTCGGCACCGCAGTTCTTCTTCGCCCGCACCCGCGTTACCGCTGACGAAGCCTTTGCCGGCGACGTCGTCGGCATTCCCAACCACGGCACGCTGCGCATCGGCGACACGCTGACAGAAGGCGAGGAAATACTGTTCAGGGGCGTGCCGAACTTCGCCCCGGAAATCCTGCGCCGCGTCCGCCTCGGCGACGCCATGAAGGCGAAGAAACTCAAGGAAGCGCTGCACCAGATGGCCGAGGAAGGCGTCGTGCAGCTGTTTTCGCCCGAGGATGGCTCACCGGCCATCGTCGGCGTCGTCGGCGCACTGCAGCTCGATGTGCTGAAGGAACGGCTGAACTTCGAATACACGCTGCCCGTCGAATTCGAGATGTCGCGCTTTTCCGTCTGCCGCTGGATATCGGCCGACGACAAGGCCGAGGTTCAGCGCTTCATCGAAGCACATCGCGGCGACATCGCCCGCGACCTCGACAACGACCCGGTGTTCCTCGCCCAGCACGCCTTCTCGCTGAACTACGAAGCCGAACGCTGGAAGGCGATCCGTTTCGAAACGATCAAGGACTATCAGGTCCGCGACAAAGCAGCCTGAGCTGCCGCCTTTTCCTTCTCCCCGTCCACGGGGAGAAGGTGCCCGAAGGGCGGATGAGGGGCGGCGCCGACCTCAAGGACCGATCGGCAATGTGCCCGCCCTTCGCAAGCTCAGGGCGTTCGCTCAGCCCTTCGCCGCCTCTTCGATCTTGGCGATGTCGATCTTGCCCATCTGCATCATCGCCGACATCACCCGGCCTGCCTTGGCCCTGTCGGGGTCCTGGAGCAACTTCGGCAGCTGCTCGGGCACGACCTGCCAGGAAACGCCGAACTTGTCCTTCAGCCAGCTGCAGCGTCCAGGTTCGCCGCCGCCTTCGGTGAGCCTGGTCCAGAAATGATCTACCTCTTCCTGCGTCTTGCAGTCGATCGACAGCGACATGGCCTCGGTGAACTTGTATTGCGGGCCGCCGTTGAGCGCCTGGAATTGCACGCCGTCGAGCTCGAACGAGGCCACCAGCACCTTGCCTTCCGAGGCGTGGCCCTGGGGCCAGCGCGTGACGCTCAGCACCTTCGAATTCTTGAAAATGGACACATAGTGGTTCATGGCCTCTTCGGCCTCACCGTCGAACCACAGGAAGGTGGTAATCTTTTGCATGGTGCACTCCTCGGTTGCTCTGCTGTTGTAGTGAAACGGCTGACTCCGAGAATGGTGCCATTCCTGCCGTCCGTCCCAAGGACGCCTTTGCGGCACCTGATCCGACAACCGCATGCATTTTTTTCGGGAGCCCTCGAATTTTCCAGGAAAATCTGGCGCATTGCAAAAATGTGGCCAGACCATATTTGCGAGTCTATAACGCCTGCGGTCCGAATTCAGCGCCGCCACGCTCCGCATCGAGCGCAGCCGGCCAGCCAAGGAAGAGTCATGCCTGCCTATCGCTCCCGCACCACCACCCATGGCCGCAATATGGCCGGCGCCCGCGGCCTCTGGCGCGCCACCGGCATGAAGGACTCTGATTTCGGCAAGCCGATTATCGCGGTGGTCAACTCGTTCACCCAGTTCGTGCCGGGCCATGTCCATCTGAAGGACCTCGGCCAGCTGGTCGCGCGCGAGATCGAGAAGGCCGGCGGCGTCGCCAAGGAATTCAACACCATCGCCGTCGATGACGGCATCGCCATGGGCCATGACGGCATGCTCTATTCGCTGCCGTCGCGCGAATTGATCGCCGATTCGGTCGAATACATGGTCAACGCGCACTGCGCCGACGCCATGGTCTGCATCTCCAATTGCGACAAGATCACGCCCGGCATGCTGATGGCCTCGCTGCGCCTGAACATCCCGACTGTCTTTGTCTCCGGCGGGCCGATGGAAGCCGGCAAGGTGGTGCTGGCCGGCAAGGCGCAGGCGCTCGATCTGGTCGACGCCATGGTGGCGGCCGCCGACGACAAGATCTCCGACGAGGACGTCAAGGTCATCGAGCGCTCGGCCTGCCCGACCTGCGGCTCCTGCTCGGGCATGTTCACCGCCAATTCGATGAACTGCCTGACCGAGGCGCTCGGCCTGTCGCTGCCGGGCAACGGCTCGACCTTGGCGACGCACGCCGACCGCAAGCGGTTGTTCGTCGAGGCGGGTCACCTCGTCGTCGATCTCGCCCAGCGCTATTACGAGCAGGATGACGAGACAGCGCTGCCGCGCAGCATTGCCTCGAAGGGTGCCTTCGAGAACGCCATGACCCTCGACATCGCCATGGGCGGCTCGACCAACACCGTGCTGCACATCCTGGCCGCCGCCTACGAGGGCGAGGTCGACTTCACCATGGAGGACATCGACCGACTGTCGCGGCGGGTTCCGGTGCTGTGCAAGGTCGCGCCGGCCAAGTCGGACGTGCATATGGAAGACGTCCACCGCGCCGGCGGCATTATGGCCATCCTTGGCCAGCTCGACAATGCCGGGCTGATCAATCGCGACCTGCCGACCGTGCACACGGCTAGCCTCGGCGAGGCGCTCGACCGCTGGGACATTTCCCGCACCACCAGCCAGAACGTACGCGATTTCTTCCTCGCCGCTCCCGGCGGCGTGCCGACACAGGTCGCTTTCAGCCAGGACCGCCGCTGGGACGATCTCGATCTTGATCGCGAGAAGGGTGTCATCCGCTCGGCGGAGACGCCGTTTTCGAAAGACGGTGGGCTTGCCGTGCTGAAAGGCAATCTGGCGCTCGACGGCTGTATCGTGAAGACGGCCGGCGTCGACGAGTCGATCCTGAAGTTCACCGGCCCGGCGCGGGTGTTCGAAAGCCAGGACGCCAGCGTGAAGGCCATCCTCTCCAACGAGATCAAGGCTGGCGACGTTGTCGTCATCCGCTACGAGGGACCGCGTGGCGGCCCCGGCATGCAGGAAATGCTCTACCCGACCAGCTATCTGAAGTCGAAGGGCCTCGGCAAGGCCTGCGCGCTGGTCACCGACGGCCGCTTCTCCGGCGGCACGTCGGGCCTGTCGATCGGCCATGTCTCGCCGGAAGCCGCCGAGGGCGGCACGATCGGGCTGGTGAGGGAAGGCGACACGATCGAGATCGACATCCCCAACCGCACCATCCGCCTCGCCATCAGCGACGCCGAACTGGAAACGCGCCGCGCGGCGATGGAAGCCAAGGGCGCGGACGCCTGGAAGCCCGAGGAAAAGCGCAAGCGCAAGGTGACCACCGCGCTACGCGCCTACGCCGCCTTCGCCACCAGCGCCGACAAGGGCGCGGTGCGGGTCGTGCCGGAGTAAGATCCTGGTGGGGAGTTTGAAGACGCGGCGACAGCTGCGCTCCGTGAGCGGCTTCAACTATGCTCGTTGCCGGTCACGTCGGCGCTGCCCCTCATCTGCCTGCCGGCATCTTCTCCCCGTATAGGGACGGGGAGAAGGGGCTGGCGGCAACCTCTTAGCATTCTTGCAACAACGACAAATTGGGCGAAGCCGTTGGTGCCGACCTCTTTCTCCCCGTCCCTATACAGGGAGAAATGTCCGGCAGGACAATGAGGGGCAGCACAAACTCTGCAGGACTACCTGTCCTCGGCTTGCGCTGCTCCACACTCACGGCATCAGCTGATATTCATAAAGCTTCTGGTAGAGCCCGCCCTGTCTGAGCAGTGTCTTGTGCGGGCCGCTCTCCACCACCTTGCCGGCTTCCAGCACGACGATCGTGTCGGCTTGGTGCACGGTCGACAGGCGGTGCGCGATGACGATGGTCGTACGCCCTTCCGTCAATTGCTGCAGCGCGTCGCGGAACAGGGCTTCCGATTCGGCGTCGAGCGCGCTGGTCGCCTCGTCCAGCAGCAGGATTTCGGCGTTGCGCAGCATGGCGCGTGCGATCGAGATGCGCTGGCGCTGGCCGCCCGACAGCAGACCGCCATTCTCGCCGACATCGGTCTCGTAACCCTTCGCTTGCGCGATGATGAAGTCATGCGCATTGGCCGCCTTGGCCGCGGCAATCACCTCTTCGTCCGTCGCGTCCTGCCGCCCGAGCCGGATGTTGTGCATGATCGTACCGGCAAACAGGAACGTGTCCTGGCCGACATAGGCGATCTTTTCCCTGAGCGAGGCAAGGGTCGCCTGGGAAATGTCCTGGCCGTCGAGCAACACCTTGCCGCTCTTCGGGTCGTACATGCGCATGATCAGGTTCAGGATCGTCGACTTGCCGCCGCCGGAAGGCCCGACCAGCGCCGTCATCTTGCCGGGCGCGAAGGTCAGGTCGAACCGGTCCAGCACCGGCGGGCCATTCTGATAGGCGAAGCTGACGGCGTCGAACCGGATTTCGCCCGGTCCGGCCCGGAGCGACGTTGCATCCGGCTTCTCGGCCAGCGTCAGCGGCTCGTCGGCCAGCTGGAACATTATGCGCACGCCGACAATGCCGCTTTCCAACGCGATGCGCACGCGCGCCAGGCGTTTTGCCGGTTCATAGGCCAGCAGCAGTGCCGCGATGAAGGCCATGATGCCGCCCGGCGTCTGGCCGCCCTGCAGCACCAGCAAGCCGCTGACCAGCACGGCACCGGCGATGGCCAGGCCGGCCAGCGTTTCCATCACGGGACTGGTGATCGCCTCCAGCGCGGCGATGTTGTTGGCCCGGTCCTCGACATCGGACACCGCCCTGTACATGCGCTTGCGCATCAGGCCTTCGAGGTTGAAGGATTTGACGACGCGCACGCCGATCGCGGTTTCCTGCATCACCTGGACGATCTGGCCGACCGAGCGGAACTCCATCGCCGCGAACTTGCGCACGCGTTTCAGGATGCGGTTGACGCCGTAGATGGCCAGCGGACCGACGACGAAGCAGATCAGCGACAGCGCCGGCTGCTGCCAGACCATGACCCCGATCAAGGCAGCCAGGGTCACCAGATCGCGCACATAGGAGGTGACGATGAGGTCGAGCACGTTGCGCGCCGCCTGGGCATTGTTGGTCATGCGGGTGATCAGGTCGGACGACGAGGTCGAGTGGTAGAATTCGATGCCTTGCGCCAGGATGCGGTCATAGATCTTGCGCTGCCGTTCGGCGATGATGGCGTTGCCGACCCGGCTCATGAAGTAGGCCTGGACGAAATTGGCTATGCCCTTGACGATGAAGATCGCGGCGACCGCCACGGCGATCATGTTGACGCGCTCGATCCTTTTGTCGATCACGAATTCATTGGTGATTTCGCGCAGGATCCAGGCGCTGGCAGCCGTCATGCCGGCCACCACGAGCATCGACAGGATGGCAGCGGCGTAGCCGGCCCTGTGCTGCCGGAACGATTCCCTGAGCAGCCTCGCCACGAGGCGCTGGTTCTCCGTCGAACGGAAGAAACGAAACAACGGCTGATCCTTGATGCCGGGATGTCGAAGGCGGCTTATAGAGGGAGTTGCGGCCGGATGGAACCATTGGCGGCTTCTGGAAAGAAACCGCTGCGGCATGCTGTCTTTTGGGACACGATGGAAAAGTGATTCTTGAAGCGGGATGACGACAGATGGACTTCGACCTTATCGTTCGTGGCGGCACGCTGCCGGATGGCAGGATTGCCGATCTCGGCATCAGCGGCGAGACGATCGCGGCGATCGAGCCCAGGCTGGAGGGTTCCGCCCGGGCCGAAATCGACGCCCGTGGCAATCTTGTGTCGCCGCCCTTCGTCGATCCGCATTTCCATATGGATGCCACGCTCTCCTATGGCATTCCGCGCATCAACGCGTCGGGCACGCTGCTCGAAGGCATTTCGCTGTGGGGCGAACTGAAGCCGCTTTTGACGCATGAGGCGGTGCGCGACCGGGCGCTCGCCTATTGCGACTGGGCGGTGTCGACGGGGCTGCTCGCCATCCGCACCCATGTCGATGTCTGCGACGACCGGCTGCTGGCGGTCGAGGCTCTGCTCGACGTCAAGAAAACGGTCGCTCCTTACATCGACCTGCAATTGGTGGCGTTTCCTCAGGATGGCTTCTATCGCTCGCCGACGGCACGCCAGAACACCATCCGTGCGCTCGACATGGGCGTCGACGTCGTTGGCGGCATTCCGCATTTCGAGCGCACCATGGCCGACGGCACGCGCTCGGTGACCGAGCTTTGCGAAATCGCAGCCAAGCGCGGCCTGATGGTCGACCTGCATTGCGACGAGACCGACGACCCGCTCTCGCGCCACATCGAGCAACTGGCCTATGAAACGCAGCGGTTGGGGCTGCAGGGCAGGGTGGCCGGCTCGCACCTCACCTCGATGCATTCGATGGACAATTATTACGTTTCGAAGCTTTTGCCGCTGATCGCGGAAGCCGGCGTCTCCGCCATCCCCAATCCGCTGATCAACATCATGCTGCAGGGCCGCCACGACACCTTCCCGAAACGCCGTGGCCTGACCCGGGTCAAGGAGATGCAGGCGCTCGGCATCCGCGTCGGCTGGGGTCAGGATTGCGTGCTCGACCCCTGGTATTCGCTGGGCACCGCCGACATGCTCGACGTCGCCTTCATGGGCCTGCATGTCGCCCAGATGTCGAGCCCGGCCGACATGGCACGCTGCTTCGACATGGTCACCAATGTCAACGCCGCCATCATGGGGCTCGATCATCTCGGCCTCGCGGTCGGCAAGCGCGCCAGCCTCGTCATCCTCGACGCCGGCAATCCGATCGAGGCCCTGCGTCTGCGCGGCGAACGCATTTGCGTCATCGCCAGGGGCAAGGTGGTGGCGGAGCGCACGAGGCAGGATACCAGGCTTTCGATCGAGGGCAGGCCAGCGGCGGTGAACCGCAGGCACAAAGCCATCTAGGCCCAGCCGATTCCCGGTTCTGGTCCCGCGATTTCCCGGATTCTCCTCGTCAAAGCGGTCGCTTCCGTCTACGACGCAGCTTCGCATGAGAAGAATTGGGATCGGCATGACGCAACCCGTGGCGCAGAATTCCACAATCAGGAACGTGCTTCTGGCCGGCATTTTGTTGATGCTGGCCGGCGACTTCCTGTTTGCGCTGAACGATGCGATGGGCAAGTGGCTGGTCGCCAGCTTCTCCGTTGGCCAGGTGGTGCTGATCCGTTCCATTGGCGCCTTCTTCGTGCTCGGCCCGATGATCGCCCATCAGGGCACCGCCAAGCTGTTTCGCATGGAGCGGCCCGAATTGCAGATATTGCGTGTCGTCATGACCACGCTCGACACCGCGCTCTTCTATGCCGCTGTCGTCTATCTGCCGCTGGCAGATGTCATGAGTTTCTACATGGCCGGGCCGATCTATGTCGCGGCACTCTCGCACCTGCTGCTTGGCGAAAAGGTCGGCTGGCGCCGCTGGCTGGCGATCCTGCTTGGCTTCTGCGGCGTGGTGATCATGCTGAAGCCATCCTCTGCCGCGTTCTCCTTGTCGTCGGGCTTCGCGCTTGCCGGCAGCATCGCCTTCGCCTTCGCCATCATCCTCAACCGGCGGCTGCGCGGCACCAGCGACACCAATCTGGTGACATGGCAAACGATCGGCACGCTGCTGGTCGGCGGCGTCCTGACCATCGGCGCTTGGCGCACACCTTCGGCGCTCGACGTCGGCGCCATGCTGCTGCTCGGCATCGTTTCCTGCGGCGCGCATCTGATGATCACGCGGGCGCTGAAACTGGCGCCGGCTTCGACACTGGCGCCGCTGCACTACACGCTGCTCCTTTGGGCAGTGGTGTTTGGACTGGTGTTCTTCGGCGATGTTCCCGGCCCGCGCATCCTGATCGGCTCCGGCATCATCGTGCTGGCCGGCCTGTTCATCTTCCACCGCCAGAAGGTGGTCGACACCACGGTGCCACCCGAAAATGTGCCGAAGGGCGTCAATTAAAGCCCGGATTTCTGGTGCCTAACCCAAGCTTATCGCGGCCAGGTGCCGTGAAAACTCCGGCGTCTCCATCAGCGCCCTGCAGCGCGCGAAGCGGCTGTCGGCATAGGCGCGGAAATCGTCGACCGGGTTGTTGTTGGCAAGCTGGATCAGCCTCCACAGTGTCCACAGCAAGTCGCACATCGCCTTGTAGATGATGATACGGCCGTGTTCCGCAGGTCTCGCCTCGCCACCGAAATAGGCGCGCATCATCTCTTCATCCTGGAAGGCATCGAATTTGCCTTCCACGCTGAGATCGCCGAGATCCCACAGCGGATCATTCATTCCCGAATATTCCCAGTCGACGATCCACATCCTGTCGCCCGTATCGAGAAAATTCTCGCACAGCGGATCGCAATGGCAGGCGACGAGCGGCAACGGATGGGCGGCGAAGGCGGAGCGCACGCTCTCCGCCTCCCGCACCACGTCGTGATAGCCCGCGGGCAGGGCGACGTCCTTGGTCGAAAGCACCTTGAGATAGTCGTCGATCATCGCGAACAGTTCGAAGCGGAAGGGGAACACGGCGCCCGATGTGTGCAGCTTGCGGAAGGCTTCGCCGGCGCGGGCCGGACTGCCCCGACGTTCCCTAAATTTCTCCGGCGACATCGTCTCGGCCCCGGCGATGAAGCGCGTCACCATCACGCCGGTGTCGGCGTCGACATAGAGCACTTCCGGGCTGACGCCGGCCTTTGCCGCCGCGCGCGCCGCTACCGCTTCATTGGCGCGGTTGATGTATTCCTGGGTGCCTTTGCCGGGGATGCGCAGGCAGTAGTCACCGGCCCTGAAGACGAGGTTGGTGAGGCCGCCAAGCCGGTCCAGCGACCCGGTATAGCCGGCCAGCACCGGAATGGCGTCAAGTGTTGCCCGCGCCTCGTCTGTCGCCATGGCTGCGCCCCACGCCGTTATTTCTTCGGGCAACGGTTCCACAATTTTCGCCGTTTGGCTATCATCCCTCGCGGGACAAGGGATTGGTGAGTACGTGGCGGACAGCAAACATCAGGGCGCGCTCGGCGCGGTCTACGCGGCCAAGCGCCCGGAAGAGGTGGCGGCACTCTATGATCGCTGGTCACAAACCTACGACGCCGACATGTCGGCTGCCGGCTACCGCCATCCGACCATCTGCCTTGCGTTGCTCGCCCGTCATCTGCCACGCGGCTCAGCCCCGCTGCTCGATGCCGGGGCAGGCACCGGGCTGATCGGCGAATGGCTTGACATAACAGGCTATCCCCAGGTCGAGGCGCTCGACATCTCGCAAGGCATGCTGGACCAGGCCGCGCGCAAGGGCGTCTATTCGGCCCTGCATTGCCTGGCGCTCGGCGGTCGGCTGCCTTTCGCCGATCATGCCTATGCGGGGATCATCTCGGCCGGCGTGTTCACCTCGGGCCATGTCGGCGCCGAGGGGCTGGACGAACTGATCCGCATCTGCCGGCCCGACGGGGTGATCGTGCTGACGGTCAAGAACACGCTTTGGGACCAGGGTTTTGCCGCACGCATCGCCGAACTCGAGGCGCAAGGCCTCGTCACCCGCGTTGAAGAAACGCGCCCCTACGTCTCGATGCCTGGCGAGGCGGATACCGTGCCGAGCCGTGGTCTCGCCCTGCGGGTGAACTAAGCTTTCACCCTCTCCGCTGTCGGATCGTACATCGGCTCGAGATGGATTTTGGCCGGCGTCCGCTCCATCGCGACCACCAACTCATAGTCGCCCGAGGTGAGGAAGTCATCGCTCATCCCATCGGCGTTGCGCACATAGCCGAAGCCGATATTCCTGCCGATCGTGTAGCCATAGCCGCCGCTGGTCAGATAGCCGACCGACTCGCCATTGCGCAGGATGGTCTCGCGCCCTAGCAGCACGATATCCGGATCATCGACCGTGAAGCCGGCAAAGCGCTTCTTCAAGGGCGCGCCGCCAACCTTCTCGAGCGCGCGCCGTCCGACGAAATCGGTGTTCTTGCGCAGCTTGACCGCCCAGCCAAGGCCGGCTTCCTGCGGCGTGTCGTTGGGGGTGATGTCGGAGCCCCAGGCGCGGTAGCCCTTTTCCAGCCGCAGCGATTCCAGCGCCCGATAGCCGACTGGGCGGATGCCGTGTTTCTTGCCCGCCGCCATCAGCGCGTCGAAGACTTCGCCTGTCGCCGCGACCGGCACGTGCAGTTCCCAGCCGAGCTCGCCGACATAGGTGACGCGCAGCGCCCGCACGATTTGGCCGGCGATTGCGATCTCGCGCACATGGCCGAACGGGAAGCCGGCATTCGATACATCGGCCACGGTGACGGCCGCAAGCACGTCGCGTGCGCGCGGCCCCATCAGCGACAGCGTGCCGAAATCCTCGGTGACATCGGTCAGCTTGGCATTGAGGCCCTCGCCGATATGGTCGCTGATCCATGAGGCATCATGGGTGCGAAAACCGGTGCCCGTGACGATGTAGAATTTTTCCTCGGCCAGCCGCGCCACCGTCAGGTCAGCCTCGATGCCGCCGCGCGTGTTGAGAAGTTGCGTATAGATCAGCCTTCCGGTGGGCTTGCTGACATCGTTGGCGCAGATCCAGTCCAGCGCCTTGGCCGCATCGGGCCCGCTCAACTCGTATTTGGCGAAGGAGGACTGGTCGAAAATGCCGACTTGCTCGCGCACATGCCGGTGTTCGTCGCCAACCGCCGCGAACCAGTTCTGGCGCCCCATCGAATAGATGTCCTTGGGCTCGACGCCATTCGGCGCGAACCAGTTCGGCCGTTCCCAGCCGAGCTTCGAGCCGAACACGGCGCGCTGCTCCTTCAGCCTGTCGTAAAGCGGCGAGACGATGCGCGGCCGGCCGCTGGCATACTCCTCGTGTGGAAAGCCGATCGTGTAGTGCTTGCCATAGGCTTCCAGCGTGCGCTCGCACACCCACTGCCGGTCCCGGTGCAGGCTGGAAAAACGCCTGATGTCGACCACCCACAGGTCGAGCGGCGCCTCGCCGTCGACCACCCACTGCGCCAGCACCCAGCCGGCGCCACCGCCCGAAGCGATGCCGAAGGCATTGAAGCCGGCGCCGACGAACATGTTGGCGCATTCGGGCGCCACGCCGAGGATGAAATTGCCGTCCGGCGTAAAGCTTTCCGGCCCGTTGATCATCTGCTTGACGCCGACGGTTTCCAGCGCCGGTACCCGCGCGATCGCCTGCGTCATGTGCTGCTCGAAATGATCGTAATCATCGTCGAACAGCCGGAATTGCCAGTCATTGGGCACGTCGCCCCCGGCGAAATCGGTCGTCCATGCCTGCGGGTTCGGCTCATAGCCGCCCATCACCAGCCCGCCGACCTCTTCCTTGAAATAGGTGCGCCGGTCTGGGTCGCGCAGCGTCGGCGCGTCGGTCGCCAGCCCCTCGATCTTCTCGGTGATGATGTACTGGTGCTTCACCGGCTGCAGCGGCACGTTGATGCCCGCCATGGCGCCGACCTGCCGAGCCCATTGCCCGGCGCAGTTCACCACCTTGTCGCAGGCGATGTCGCTCTGATTGGTCTTCACCGCCGTGATGCGGCCGTCCTTCATCTCGAAGCCGGTGACGCGCACATTCTCGTAGAGTTTGGCGCCATGCATGCGCGCGCCCCTGGCCAGCGACTGCGTGATGTCGGAAGGGCTCGCCTGGCCGTCGGTCGGCAGCCAGGAGGCGCCGACCAGATCGCCGGTTTCCATCAGCGGCCACATCGCCTTGACTTCGGCCGGCGACAGCAACTGCATATCCATGCCGAAGCTTTTCGCCGTCGTCACCAGCCTTTTGTACTCGGTCCAGCGGTCGGCATTGGTGGCGAGCCGCAGGCAGCCGGTCATCTTCCAGCCGGTGGCAAGGCCGGTTTCGGCCTCCAGCCCCTTGTAGAGGTCGACCGAGTATTTGAGCACTCGGGTGATCGATGCCGACGAGCGCAATTGCCCGACCAGACCGGCGGCATGCCAGGTCGAGCCCGAGGTCAGCTTGCCCTGTTCGAGCAGCACCACGTCGGCCTTGTGGTCGCGCGCCAGATGATAGGCCGTTGAACAGCCGATGATGCCGCCGCCGATCACGACGATCGCGGCCTGGCTAGGCAAGGTCATGATTTCAGAATCCCGTATTTTGTCCGGTAGTTTTCCAGCGCCGCGTCGAGCCGCACCAGGTTTTCCTCGGTGTAGGCGACGTAGTCGATACCCGGTGCGTCGAGATAGAGTTCCGACACCATGCTCCACATCGCCTCGCGCAGCAGCGAGGCGCATTGCATGGCGGCGTGCGAGCGGCGGATTGCCTCGTCCGGTTCCTTCATGAAATAGGCGGTCAGGAAAGCAAAAGATTCCTCGTCGCTCATGCCCGCGTTCGAGGCGACGCCGGCAAGGTCGAACATCGCCGTGTTGAAGCCGGCATATTCGAAATCGATCAGCCACAGCCGGCTGCCGTCGTCAAGAATATTAGCCGGCAAAAGATCATTATGGCCAAAGACGATCGGCAACAACTTCTGTGCCCGCTCCAGCTCGTCGGCCAGCGCCAGGAACCGCGGCAGGTCGCCACGCTTGCGGCTGCCGCCTTCCTCAAGCGTGCGCGCGTAGTCGCGGATGACGTGGAACACCCAGAACATGAAGCCGGCGCCGGAGATATGGTTTGGCATCTCACGGTGGAAGCCGCGCATCAGGGCCGCGACCCGGCCAAGATTGGCACGCACGTCCTCGGCCAGATAGGTCTTGGCGCCGAGAAACGCCGTCACCATGATCCCCGGTTCGGCATAGTGGACCGCCGGCGCGAAACCGGCGGCATGCGCTGCCCGCGCGGTCATCACCTCGCGCTCGCGGAAGACGTGGTGGAATGGATAGTCCTGGCCGAAGCGCACGACATGTTTGCCGGCCGTGTCCGTGACGACAAAGTTGGCGTTACTCAGGCCACCCGGCAGCGGAGCGATCTCGATGCTGCCAGTCCAGCAGGGCAGGGTGCGGATGCGATCTTCGGCGGTCACGAGCTTGCCCCGGGTTCAGCCAGTCTTCGACATAGCGATGATGAGAAAAAAACGGAAAACCTCGTCGGTGCGGGATACCGGGAACTGTATCCCGCACCGCACCGACGAGCCCCTTGGCCGGTTTTTGAACCCGGCATCCGCCCCCGCGGATCTGAAAAATCTGGCGCCAGGCATATTCCAGACGAACTGGCCAGTCGGTTGCGGCTCTGCCATCACCCTCCCGTGGCAGTTCCGAGCCTGTCACGAAGTCAATCTCACGCCAGCATCGCGTCGCTGTCAATAAAAAGCTGTGACTTTTTTTGGGTATTTTGCCCGAAAGCAGAGGGCATTCCTTTAAAAGCGTTAGGAATGCTCTAGAATCGGTCAATTTCGGGACGCTCAGATGATCCACTCGAAACGGCATGGCGAAATCCTGCGGCTGCTGCAGGAAGAGGGAACCATCACCATCAACAGCCTGGCCGACCGGCTGGGCGTCTCGCTCGAGACCGTGCGCCGCGACGTCAAGCCGCTCACCAGTGACGGCTCGGTGCTGAAGATGCATGGCGCCATCGGCCTGCCGTCGATGATCGGCGAAGCGCCCTTCGAACGCCGCATGCGCGAGAATGCCGATGCCAAGCGCGTCATTGCACGCATGGTCGCCGCCACCATTCGCGACGGCGAGTCGATCATGCTCGACACCGGCACAACGACCTCGTTCCTGGCGCGGGAGCTGCTCGGCCACCGGCGCCTGACGGTCGTCACCAACTCGTCGGATATCGCCCGCACGCTGGCCACCGTCAACGGCAACAAGGTCTATATGGCCGGCGGCGAACTGCGCAGCGATTCAGGCGCTGCGTTCGGGACTCCGGCCATCGAGTTCGTCAGCCGTTTTTCCGTCAGCCATGCTATCATCTCCATCGGTGCCGTCGATGCGGTGACAGGTGTCATGGACTACGATCTGGAAGAGGCCGAATTCGCACGCATGGTGCTGTCGCGCGGCCAGCGTTCGCTCGTCATCACCGACCACAGCAAATTCGGCCGTCAGGGTCTTGTTCAGGTCTGCGGCTTCGACGGCTTTTCCGAGCTTGCCACCGACCTGGCACCGCCGCGCGACATAGCCGCGGCGCTGGCGCAAGCCGGAGCGCGGCTCAGCATCGCGGGCGACGCAGCCGGGTTCTAACCGAACACCAGCGACTGGTGGGCGCATACGCCCGCGAACGTCCCGCCCGACACGGCAAAGGCGATGTTGTGCATCGCGCGTGCCGCGTCTCCGGCGGCATAGGCACTGCGCTACGGCCCCGCATGGCGGCGGCGCATCAGGCTGGTGCTCGGCTGAGCGCCGGCTCTCCAGCCACGGGATAAGCACTGCCACTGGCTTTTCTTCGTGGCTGCGGCGGTGTTTAGTCCGGCCATGGCCTTCACCATCCGCCAGTTGCAATTCTTCGTCGCCGTCGCCGAGCAGGGCACGGTGTCGCGCGCGGCACAAAACCTTTCCATCTCGCAATCGTCGGTCACCGAAGCGATCAAGGAACTCGAAAGCGACCTCGGCGTCGAACTGTTCGACCGCCATCCGCGCGGCCTCAACATCACCCACAAGGGCCACCAGTTCCTGCGCCACGCCACGAAGATACTCGCCGACGTGTCCGACGCCCGCCGCTCTTTTCCGGCGAGAAGGCTGCTTTCGGCGGTCGGCTGCAACTCGGCGTCACCTCGCTGGTCGCCGGCTATGTGCTGTCGGACCTGCTTGCTCGCTACCGCCGCGCCTATCCCGGCGTCGAGGTCTCGGCCATCGAGGACAATGGCGACTATCTCGAACATCTGTTGATCGGCGGCAAGCTCGACATTGCCGTCATGGTCACGTCCAATCTGCGCGATCGCACGGCGTTGCAGTCGGAAATCCTCGAAGTTTCGGCCTATCGCCTCTGGCTGCCGCTCGGCCATCCGCTCGCCGGTGCCGACATTATAGGCATCGGCGATATCGCCTCCGAGCCGCTGATCATGCTCACCGTCGATGAAATCGAGGAGAACACCGGCAAGCTGCTGACGGCGATCGGCGCCAAGCCGCATGTCGCCTTCCGCACCCGCTCCGTGGAAGCCGTGCGCAGCCTTGTCGCCACCGGCGCCGGCGTGGCGCTGCTGCCCGACCTTGTCTACCGGCCATGGTCGCTGGAAGGCGACCGTATCGAATCGCGCGATGTTTCCGGCGCTTTGCCGGTGGTTCAGGTTGGCATGGTCTGGCGGCGCGGCTCCGGTCTGCCGCAGGCGGCGCGCGACTTCATCGGGCTTGCCCAGTCGCAGCGGATGGCCCGGCAGCGCCCTTGATGACTTGTTTGACATATCGGAAAAACCGATACCGCATTTCTGATAAATGAATTTGCGAAACCGGAATTTTCCAAGCACCTTGCGCTTCAGGAACCAAAGCCGCCACCAGAGCGGCATCAAGTCCGTCGACGAACTGACAGTTTTTCGGTCCGCGCATGACCTTTGGCGAAAACCGGAACCGGTTTTCGGGCCAGGCGCCAAAATGGGAGATTGATGATGAATTCATTCCTGAAGTCATGCACTGCGCTCACGGTGGCACTGACCTTCTCCGGTCAGGCCATCGCCCAGGTCAAGGAACTCGGCAAGGGCGAAGGCCAGGTCAACATCGTTGCCTGGCCGGGCTATATCGAGCGCGGCGAAACCGACAAGGGTTATGACTGGGTCACGTCCTTCGAGAAGGAGACAGGCTGCAAGGTCAACGTCAAGACGGCCAACACCTCCGACGAGATGGTCTCGCTGATGAACGAAGGCGGTTTCGACCTCGTCACGGCTTCGGGCGATGCCTCGCTGCGCCTCGTCGCCGGAAAGCGCGTGCAGCCCATCAACACCGATCTCATCCCCAGCTGGAAGACGGTCGACGACCGCCTGAAGGATGCGCCATGGTTCACCGTCGGTGGCGTCCACTACGGCGTGCCCTATCAGTGGGGCCCGAACATCCTGATGTACAACACCGACGTGTTCAAGGAAGCGCCGAAGAGCTGGAATGTCGTGTTCGAGGAGATGAACCTGCCGGACGGCAAGTCCAACAAGGGCCGTGTCCAGGCCTATGATGGGCCGATCCACATTGCCGACGCCGCCAACTACCTGATGTTCCACAAGCCGGAGCTGGGTATCAAGGACCCCTACGAACTGAACGAAGACCAGTACAAGGCAGCACTGGCGCTGCTGCGCGTCCAGCGCACGCTGGTCGGCCGCTATTGGCATGACGCGGCGATCCAGGTCGACGACTTCCAGAACGAAGGCGTTGTCGCTTCGGGTTCGTGGCCGTTCCAGGTCAACACGCTGGTCGCCGCCAAGAAGCCGATTGCCTCGACCGTTCCCGAGGAAGGCGTCACTGGCTGGGCCGACACCACCATGATGGAAGCCGATGCGGCCAATCCGAACTGCGCCTATAAGTGGCTTGAACATTCGCTGGCGCCGAAAGTGCAGGGTGACGTTTCCGCCTGGTTCGGTTCGCTCCCTGTCGTGCCCGCCGCCTGCAAGGGCAACGAGCTTCTCGGCGAGGAAGGCTGCAAGACCAACGGCTACGAGAACTTCGACAAGATCAGGTTCTGGAAGACGCCGGTCTCGAAATGCGCCAGCCAGAACGACCAGTGCGTGCCCTACTACCGCTGGGTGTCGGACTATATCGGCGTCATCGGCGGTCGGTGATCCCCTTACCCTCCCCCTTGTGGGGAGGGTCGACGCAAAGCTTCGGGGTGGGGGGCAGCGCGGACGTTCGGCGCTAACCACCCCACCCGCGGCTTCGCCGCGACCTCCCCCATCGAGGGGGAGGTAAAGCGTCGTGCGAACCCGTTTAACCGGCAACCGAACTGACAGGCCCATGACCTCAGCCGTCTCCTTCCAGAAAGTTTCGCGCCATTTCGGCAGCGTTCGCGCCGTCGATGCGGTCGATCTCGACATCGCACCGGGCGAGTTCTTTGCCATGCTCGGGCCGTCTGGATCCGGCAAGACCACGTGCCTGCGGCTGATCGCCGGCTTCGAGCAGCCGACGGCGGGGTCGATCTCGATCTTCGGTGAACGTGCCGAGGGCGTGCCGCCTTACCGCCGCAACGTCAACACCGTGTTCCAGGATTACGCGCTGTTCCCGCATCTCAATGTGCTCGACAACGTCGCCTACGGGCTGATGGTCAAAGGCGTTGGCAAGGCCGAGCGGCACAAGGCGGCGGAAGAAGCGTTGTCGCTGGTGCGGCTGCCCGGCTATGGCGCCCGCCGGCCCGGCCAGCTTTCCGGCGGCCAGCGCCAGCGTGTCGCGCTCGCCCGCGCGCTGGTCAACCAGCCCAAGGTGCTGCTGCTCGACGAGCCGCTCGGTGCGCTCGACCTGAAGCTGCGCGAAAACATGCAGGAGGAACTGAAGTCGCTGCAGAAGGCGCTCGGCATCACCTTTGTCTTCGTCACCCACGACCAGGGCGAGGCGCTGTCGATGGCCGACCGCGTCGCCGTTTTCAACGACGGCAGGATCATGCAGATCGGCACGCCGGAGGATATCTACCAACGGCCGAGCACCCGCTTCGTCGCCGACTTCGTCGGCTCGTCCAACGTGCTGCCGCCGGACTTCGTCCAGCGCTATTCCGGCCAGCATCGCTGGGGAAGTCTGCGTCCGGAATCCATTCGCGTTTCAAACGCAACGAACGGGGACGGTGTTGCTGCCCGCCTGGTCGGCACGAATTATCTCGGCGCCACCACAAGGCTGGCGCTCGACGCAGATGGGCTGAGGCTTCACGCCATGGTGCCGGCCGGCACCGCTTTGCCGGCTGAGGGCGAGGCGGTGATGCTGACGTTCAATCGCGAGCACCTGCATCTGATGGATGAGCCGGCATGATGGCGGTCCGCGCGAAGCACCCCCCTCTGTCCTGCCGGACATCTCCCCCTCAAGGGGGGAGATTAGCAGTTTCTCGGCCTCGCCAATTCTGCTGCGTGGGAGATTGGCGAAGTCCGGAGGGACAGCCGATCTCCCCCCTTGAGGGGGAGATGTCCGGCAGGACAGAGGGGGGCGCGAAGGATCGCGGCTTCTCTCATTCCCCCGCCCAAGACGGTGTGTCGCCATGACAGTCGCGGCGCTCAACGCCAATCCCGCCCCCGCCATCCTGCCCGGCAGCGGCGGCATGCGTGGCGCGCTGTCGGACCTGTTGTGGCGCAGGCCGCAATTCCTGCTCCTGCTGATGCTGCTGCCGCCGGTGTTGTGGCTCGGCATCGTCTATATCGGCTCGCTGTTCGCCCTGCTGGCACAGAGCTTCTTTTCCATCGACGAGTACTCCGGCCTCATCAACCGCCAGTTCACGCTGAAGACCTATGGCGACCTGTTCCAGGCCGCCAATCTCGACATCATCCTGCGCACGGTGACGATGGCGGCGCTGGTCACGCTGGCCTCGGCCATCGTCGCCTTCCCGATTGCCTACTATGCCGCGCGTTATGCGCGCGGCCGCTGGAAGGCGCTGTTCTATCTCGGCGTCATGCTGCCGCTGTGGTCGAGCTACCTGGTCAAGATCTATGCCTGGAAACTGATCCTCGCCAAGGAAGGCATCCTCACCTGGCTGCTCGCCAAGCTCAATCTGTTGTGGCTGCTCGATGCATGGCTGTCGTTGCCGGTCGTCGGCGGCAACTCGCTGTCGGTGTCGTTCACCGGCACCTTCATCGTCTTCGTCTATGTCTGGCTGCCCTTCATGATCCTGCCGGTGCAGGCGGCACTCGAACGCGTGCCCGGCAACCTGGTGGAAGCCTCGTCCGATCTCGGCGCCTCGCCCGGCCAGACCTTCCGCAATGTGCTGTTCCCGCTGGCGCTGCCTGGCATCGTCGCCGGCTCGATCTTCACCTTCTCGCTGACATTGGGCGACTACATCATCCCGCAGATCATCGGCACCTCGCGCCTGTTCATCGGCCAGGCGGTCTATTCCCAGCAGGGCACGGCCGGCAACATTCCGCTCGCCGCCGCCTTCACCGTGGTACCCATCGTCATCATGGGGTTCTACCTCTGGGGCGCCAAACGCATGGGGGCCTTCGATGCGCTCTGACCGTGGCCAATCCGCCCCCCTCGGCCTGAAGATATCAGCCGCCTGCGGCCTGCTCTTCCTGCACCTGCCGATCCTGCTGATCTTCGTCTATGCCTTCACCACGGAGGAGAAGAGTTTCGTCTGGCCGCCGCCGGGGCTCACCACGCAATGGTTCGCTGTCACCTGGAACCGGCCCGACGTCTGGCAGGCGCTGTCGCTGTCGGTGCGCGTCGCCTCCATCTCGACCACCATTGCGCTGGTGCTGGGCACGCTGTGCGCTGCCGCGGTCTCGCGGACCAAATTCTTCGGCCGCGAGACGATCTCGCTGCTGGTCATCCTGCCGATTGCTCTGCCCGGCATCATCACCGGCATCGCGCTGCGCTCCGCGTTTGCGCTGGCCGACATCCCCTTCTCGTTCTGGACGATCGTGCTCGGCCACGCCACTTTCTGCGTGGTCGTCGTCTACAACAATGCCGTCGCCCGCTTCCGCCGCACCTCGGGCTCGATGATCGAGGCCTCGATGGATCTCGGCGCCGACGGCTTCCAGACCTTCCGGCACGTCGTGCTGCCCAACATCGCAACCGCGCTTCTTGCAGGCGGCATGCTGGCCTTCGCCCTTTCGTTCGATGAGGTCATCGTCACCACCTTCACCGCCGGCCAGCAGCAGACCGTGCCCATCTGGATGCTTGAGGAACTGATCCGCCCACGCCAGCGCCCGGTCACCAATGTCGTGGCCATGGTCGTCGTGCTGGTGACGCTGCTGCCGATCCTGTTTGCCTACTACCTGACCCGCGACGGCGACCAGATTGCCGGTTCGGGCAAATAACGCCAGTTCATAAGGGAGAGACGTCCATGGACACCCAGATGCTGATCGGCTCGAAATTCGAGAAGGGCACCGAAACCGAGGAGCCGATCCTCAATCCGAAGACCGGGGCCAACATTCTCAACCTGCCCGAGGCCAGCCAGGCGCAGATCGAGGCTGCGGTCGCGGCGGCGGAAAAGGCGTTCGTCTTGTGGTCGCGCACGACGCCGGCGCAGCGCTCCGGCTATCTGCTGAAGATCGCCGACCGCATTGAGGCCGTCGCGCAGGAATTCGCGACGCTCGAGGCGCTGAACTGCGGCAAGCCGATCAATGCCGTGCTCAATGACGAGATCCCGGCGATCGTCGACTGCTATCGCTTTTTTGCCGGCGCGGTCCGCTCGATGCCGGGGGTCGTCGCGGGTGAATATCTGCCCGGCCACACTTCGATGGTGCGGCGCGATCCGATCGGCATCGTCGCCTCGATAGCGCCGTGGAACTATCCGCTGATGATGATGGCCTGGAAGCTGGCGCCGGCCATCGCCGGCGGCAACACCGTGGTCTTCAAGCCGTCGGAGCAGACCCCGCTGACGGCGCTGAAGCTGGCGAGGATTCTGGCCGAGGTGCTGCCGGAAGGCGTCGTCAATGTCGTGCTCGGTCGTGGCGACAGCGTCGGCAACACACTGATCAACCATCCCAAAATCAACATGATCTCGATCACCGGTGACGTCGCCACCGGCAAGAAGGTGCTGCAGGCCGCCGCCAAGTCGGTCAAGCGCACGCATCTGGAACTTGGCGGCAAGGCGCCCGTCATCGTCTTCGACGACGCCGATCTCGGTGCGGTGGTCAACGGCTTGCGCGCCTTCGGCTATTACAATGCCGGCCAGGACTGCACCGCCGCCTGCCGCATCTATGCCGGCAAGAAGATCTACGACAAGCTCGTCGCCGATCTCTCCTCCGCCGTCTCGACCATAAAGTATGATCGCGCTGACGATACCGAGAACGAGATCGGCCCGCTGATCTCGCGTCGCCAGCGCGACCGCGTGTCGAGCTTCGTCGAGCGCGCGTCCGAATTGAAGCACATCGAGATCACCACCGGCGGCAAGCCGGGCGAGGGCACCGGCTTCTACTACCAGCCTACCGTCGTTGCCGGCGCGCTGCAGGAGGACGAGATCGTGCGCCGTGAAGTGTTCGGCCCGGTCGTCTCGGTCACCCGCTTCTCGGAAGTCGACGAGGCGGTGAAATGGGCCAATGACAGCGACTATGGCCTCGCGTCATCGGTGTGGACCAAGGACGTCTCGCGCGCCATGGCGACGGCTGCCCGCCTGCAATATGGCTGCACCTGGATCAACACCCATTTCATGCTGACCAACGAGATGCCGCATGGCGGACTGAAGCAGTCCGGCTACGGCAAGGACATGTCGCTCTACGCGCTGGAGGACTATACCGCCGTGCGCCATGTCATGGTGGCGCACACGTAACATTTTCGAGAAAACGCAAGCATTCAACCAGGGAGGAACGAACCATGCATCGCCGCCAGTTTCTGACATCCGCGGCCGTAGCCGCCACACTATTGGCCGTAACGCCAGCCCTTGCCGCCGATACCGCGCAAGCGGTGGTCGAAGCCTATGTCGCCGCCTGGAATGCGCATGACTCGGCCAAGGCTGCCGGATATTTCGCCGACGAGGTCACCTATTACGACGCTTCCGTAGGCAAGCCGGTCACGGGCAAGGAAGCCGCCAAGACCGGCGTCATCGACAACTTCCTCAAAGCGGTCCCAGACGCGGTGTGGACGATGAAGGGCAAGCCCGTCATCGACGGGGATCGCGTTGCGTTCGAATGGGAATTTTCCGGCACCAACACCGGGGCCTGGGGCGATGGCACGGCCGCGACCGGCAAGAAGTTCTCCTTCACCGGCGCCTCGATGTTTTCCATCAAGGACGGCAAGATCGCGACCCAGAGCGACTACTACGACGCGCTCGGCTTTTACAAGCAGCTTGGCCTGATGTAATCGCGGCTTCCATTCTCCCCGTAAACGCCGTTCACGGGGAGAATGTGACCCAAAGGACCGACGAGCATCAGCGACCCGGCAGCTATGCGGCCGTCCTACCCTGCTCCGCCGATGTCGCGGGCTTGATGTTCTGGTTGACCCGGAAGACGTTGGATGGGTCATAGGTCCGCTTCACCTGGCTCAGCCGCTCGTAATTCGCGCCATAGCTCGCCCGCAGACGCTGTTCTCCCTCGTCATCCATCATGAAATTCACGTAGCCGCCTTCGCCGTTGTGGGGATGGATGCTCGCCCAGTAGTTTCGGGCCCATTCGATCAGTTCGGCGGCCTTGCCCGGATCGGGATCGATCGCCGCTATGACCATCGACCAGTTTGCGTCGCGCGCGTTCCAGGCGGTCTCGTCCTTGCCAACGCGGCGGACCGCGCCGTCGATCGGGTAAAGATGCATGAGCGACAATTCGCTGGGCGCCTGGGCGGCCTGTGCGATATGGGTCGCGATGGCTTCGTCGGGAAGCGATTTGACGAAATCGCCCTTCCAGTACCATTGCAGGCCTTTCGGAAGGAGCGGGTCGAACAGCGACTGCAGCGCCGGGAACGGCATTACGCCCATCCAGTTGAAGATCGGCGGCGGCAAGGTGTCCAGCAGCGGCGCCATGGCCTTGCGCCCGTCTTCCTCCGTGCCGTTGTAGCACGAGATAATGGCGCAAACGCGCTTGCCCCAATACTCGCGCGGGAAGGGGTCGGTCGAGGGGACCGACTTCAACCCGACAAAGGCGCCGAGCTCTTCCGGTGCCTCCGGCAGATAATCGCGATAGGTACGCATGACCGCCGGCGCGTCCTTGGCCTCCCAGAATACCGGGCCGCCGAAGATCATGTCCACAGGATGGGCCTGGAACAGGAAGCTGGTCACCACGCCGAAATTGCCGCCGCCGCCCCGCAGCGCCCAGAACAGGTCGGGATTGTCGCTTTTGCTGGCCGTCACCAGGCTGCCATCGGCGAGCACCAGATCCGCCTCGATCAGATTGTCGATCGTGAGGCCGTATTTGCGCGTGAGATAGCCCGTTCCACCGCCGAGCGTAAGGCCGGCGACGCCCGTGGTCGAGACGATGCCGAACGGAACGGCGAGCCCGAATGGATGGGTGGCGTGGTCCACGTCACCCGAGGTGCAACCGGGCGCGACCCTCACAGTCCGGGTTTTCGGATCGACATGGACCCCCTTCATCATCGACAGGTCGATGACGAGGCCATTGTCGCAAATTCCCAATCCGGCACCGTTATGTCCTCCGCTGCGCACGGCGACCAGCAGGTCGTTGTCGCGCGCATACGCCACGGCGGTGATCACGTCGGCGACATCGGCACAGCGCGCAATCAGCAGCGGTCGCTTGTCGATCATGCCGTTATAGACCCTGCGCGCTTCGTCATATCCGCCATCCTCGCGCAGGATCAGCTCTCCGCGCAGGCCTTCACGCAGTTTTGCATGGGTTCCGTCGGTCATCGGTTTTCTCCCTGGTTGCGCCCGCGCCATGCGGCTTCGCCGCGAGGACTAATCTTGTTACTTGTTTGTGCCGCCATCCGGCGGGTGCATAGGGATAGCGCAGGAGCGGCACATTGCACCGATCTGGTTCTCCGCTGCTTCGCCCGAAAGGGCCAATGGTATGATGGCCCATGAGAGCCATAGGCTGGCTTCCGCAAGCTGCGGGATGCCGAGCCTCGTCCTTGGGTTGCTTGCACCACGAACGCGGCAGCTCGTCGGCCGCTCTTGTCCATCGTGCCAGTCGGCCTCTTCCGGCGCTCGACCGCTTCTACTCGACGATGCGGAAAATCTGCCACAGGCTGGTGCCCGACACGACATAGGGCTCCATCTCCTTGCCCCATTTGGCGTGCGCGTCGATCTTGCCGATCTTGGCGAAGAACGCCTCCAACTGGGCCAGGCTCTCGACCTGGTGATGGGATTCGACCGTCGCCTCCCGGGCGCCGATCGAACCGGTCATGATCCGAAACTCGAGGTCGGCGAGACCGACTTGTGAGCCGATTTCGCGCTCCCATTTCTTCATCAATTCGAGCACGGTCTGCTTGTGTCCGAACTTGGCATCGATCTGCCATCTGGCGCTGAACATTTTTCTTCTCCTCCGGTTACGGCCCGAGCATGATCCCGAAAAGTGGCATCCTATTTTGAGGGCATGCTCCGGCACTAAGACGGCTCCATCCCATTCGATCGGGGTGGACAGGCTCCGCGGTTGACTACTCGTCCCAGGCTTGCACGACAGTCTGCCGGGCGATGCGCCCGTCCTTCAGCTCGAGCATCGACGCGCAGAACACTTTCGTGCCGTCAGGATAGGCACAGGCCTGGGTGAAGGCGAGGCTGTCGCCCTGCGCGACGGTGGCATCGACCTTGTGGGTCATGGCCCGGCTGCAGATGTCGTCCCAGAAGATGCTGATCGCCGCGCGACCGCGGATCTCGCGCGGCTTGCTCGGCGGATTGTTGCGGTCGATCACCCGCACCGTCGCATCGTCGGCATAGAAGCCCGACAGCATCTTGCCGTCACGGCCTTCGATCGCCTTCTTGATCGCTGTGCCGTCCACTGCGGGAGTCTTGGTCAACATTTTATCCTCCATGGCCCATCTTCGCGGTCGGGCGGTTGATGTCGGGAAGTGCCCGACGTCCATCGACGGGCAGTGTCGTTCATTGCGACTTTGCCTTGACCGCCGCGAACACGTCGTCGGTCTGCTTCTTGAAGGTCGCCAGATCGACCTGGCTGCCGTTGAGTATCGTCGACCAATGGCGCACGATTGCCGCCATCGCGATCGTCTCCTTGATCTCCTCGTCGCTGGCGCCGTTGAGCTTGGCCGCCTCGGTGTGGAAATAGATGCAATACTGGCATGGGATCTGCGAGGCGACCGCGAGGCCCATCAACTCCTTGGTCTTGCCGTCAAGTGCGGTTTTGGGATTGAGCTGCACGCCCTTGATCTCGGCCCAGGCACCGGCGATGGCGACGTCAGGCAGTGTCTTGAACATGTCCGGCACCGAGCCGAGCGTCGCCTGGATGTCCTTGTAGGCGGCTGTCGCCGATGCGTCCTCGGCTTTTGCAGGAGAGATCGCCGACAGTGCGCCAATGCCTGCCGCGATCAAAAGTGATCTGACATTCAGTTTCGACTTGAGCATTTCATCCTCCGTTCGCAGTGCTTTGCTGGCTACATCCGCCTGGCCTGCATGGGGGAATTGATAGCGCCTGCATCGGCATGGCCGCTTCGCCCGAAAGCGCCATGGCTCTCATGGCCCATCCAGGCCAGTGTGCCTGACGGAAAATGCCGCCGCCGCCGCCCGCGATGGCAGGTCGAGCTTGAGCAGTATGTTGGCGACATGGCGCTTGACCGTATGTTCGCTCAGCCTGAGTTCGGCGGCGATCGCTGCATTGCTCTTGCCGTCGGCGATCAGATTCACGACCTCGCTCTCGCGAGCCGTCAGGCAAGCCGGCTCGGTCGCCTTGGCCTTGGGGCGGCAGGCCGGTTCCAGATGCTGTTCGGACATCGCCCGGACAAGTGCCATGGGCTCGTCCAACTCGTCGATGCTGATGCGGCCGGCGTCGGCGAAATGAAGCCCGGAGCCGGCCGCCAGGTCAGCGACCAGCCGCGACGCCAGTATGTCGCCGCGCCCGGCATGGGTGGCGAGGTGCATTGTAACGCGGCCTGTCAATCCGGCCGGTGGCCCGCGCGCCTCGATCTCGCCGACATGCGCGCCCTGGGCACTCGCCACGCCGATGTGCTGCGCTGCTTCGCGCAACGCCGCCGCGCAACGCAAGGCACGCCCTGGCCCGTCGAAACGAGAAATCATCATTTCGCCATGCATATCCACGCAGCGCCCGCCATGGCGCCCGACAAGCGTTCGCCATGTTTCCTGGAAGCGCTGGCTGCGTTCGCTCCACATCCGGTCGCCAAGCCTTGCCGTGTCGTAGATGCGTGTCACCAGCAGCGCTGCCAGGACGCGTTCGGCTTCTGTCACGGCGCATTCGCCGGTGAGGAATTCCTCGATCAGGTCGGCCACCCTGTCAACATCGCCGGTCCAGATTGGATGGTCGCGTCCGGGGATCTCGGCCAGCCGCGCATTCGGGATATTCCTGGCCAGGAAGCGGCTGGCATCGGGATCGACCCGCGCATCGTTACGGCGATGGATCAGCAGCGTTGGCGCGCTGATCGCCGCCAGCACGCCGCGCACATCGATTTCCGCGTTCATCCGTGCCAGTGCCGCCGCCGCCGTCGGGCTCGCCGACTGCCGCTCGAAGCGCGCCCACCAGGTCGAGAAATGCGGGTCATCCACCCGGCCGGGTGCGAAATTGGGCAAGGTGGCGCCGGTGCCCCAGCCCGTTTCGGCCGTTTCGATGAAAGCTTCGAGCCGTTCGGGCGGCATCACCCATTTGTGGAAATGCGCATAGCCGCCATAGAGCGCCAGTGCTCGCGTCCGCTCCGGATAGGTGGCGGCAAACAGCATTGCCATCGGCGCGCCCTCGGAGGCCCCGAGCAATGCGGCCCGGCCGCTGCCGGTCGCGTCCATCACCGCGCGCACATCGTCCATGCGGGTTTCGAGGCTGGGCAGGTGATGGACATCGACACGGTCGGAAAGACCCGTGCCGCGCTTGTCGAACAGGATCAGCCGCGAGAATGCCGAAAGCCGTTTCAGGAGCCTGGTATAGCCCTCGTCTTCCCAATGCAGGTCGAGATTGGAAATGAAACCAGGGATGAAGACGAGATCAAGCGACCCCTGGCCGACCACCTGATAAGCGATCCGCACCTCGCCGCTTAGGGCATATCGAGTCTCGATCGGCCTCACGAGTTTTTCCGCCTGGCCTGACGATTTCTGATCGCCGACCATAGCAGAGCCGCGTCGATTGCGGCAGCTTAAACTTTAGCGGAAAGGAATATAAGCTGCCGGGCCCCCGGCTATTTCTGCGACGCGACAGCGTCGCCCGGAGGAACCTTGAGCCCGAGTTTCAAATCCGCCTCGGCCGGCGTGATTGGGCGCTTGATCCTGGCGGCGGCTACCACGACGAGTTCGTCGAAGCCTGCGGCGCCGTTGTCCAGCATCTCGAAGAACTGCCGCCGCATCCTCGGCTCCCAGAACTTGTTGATGTGCTCGGCAACGCCGGTAATGCCTTCCTCGCGCGGCCTGGAATGGAAAAAGGCAGCGATCTGGTTGGCCATGCGTATCAGTTTTTCGCTGGTGCTCATGATGTGATCTTCGTCATGCGACATGCTGGGTAACTCCGAAAACCATGCGGTCGGGCTGGGTGAAAACATCGAAATCGTCGCCGCGCACCAACGCCACCAACGTCATGCCGGCCTCTTGCGCGGTGCGGATGGCCAGCGCGGTCGGGGCCGAGACGGCGATGATGAAGGCAGAGCCGATCGCTGCCGTCTTCTGCACCATCTCTACCGAGACGCGTGACGTGACGATCACGGCACCCGAAGCGCCATCGAGGCCGGCTTTCGCCAATGCGCCGGCCAGCTTGTCCAGCGCATTGTGGCGGCCGACGTCCTCGCGCGCCATGACGACACCCTTGCCCGGTATGTAGAAGCCGGCGGCATGCACGGCGCCTGTTTCGCTGTGCAGCGGCTGCATCTTGGACAGCAGTTTGACCGAGCGGGTAATATCATTCGCCTCAAGCGTAAGTCTTGACGCACCGACGGCGTCGACCGAACGCATCGCTTCCTCGATGGATTCGATTCCGCAGAGTCCGCAGCCGACCGGTCCGGCAAGCCGCCGCCGCCGCGCTTCGAAGCGCGTGTTGGCCTGGTCCTTCAGCCGGATCTGGATGTCGATGCCAGCGCCGAGATCCTCGACCTCGATCGCCTCGATCTCGTCCGGAGCGGCGATAATGCCTTCAGTGAGCGAGAAGCCGAGCGCGAAATCCTCGAAGTCGGCCGGGCTTGCCATCATCACCGCATGGGTGGTGCCGGCAAAGGAGAATGCCACCGGCGTCTCCTCCGGCACCATGCGGTTGGCGGCAGCGGTGCCGCTGGCGCGGTGCGCCAGCCGCGAGATCTGTGTCGTGGCTTTGCGGCGCGCGCTCAAGACTACTCCGCCGCCTGCAGCGGAGCGATGCGCCGGCTGTTGCGCGCCTGCTCCTCATAATCACGCTGCCAGTCCGACGGCCCGTTGGAGGCACCGACCTGGACCGCCGTCACCTTGTACTCCGGACAGTTGGTCGCCCAGTCGGAGAAGTCGGTGGTGATGACGTTGGCCTGCGTGTCGGGGTGGTGGAAGGTGGTGTAGACCACGCCGGGCGACACCCGGTCGGTGATCAGCGCCCGCAGCGTCGTCTCGCCCGAACGGCTGGTCAGCCGCACCCAGTCACCATCGCGCAGGCCGCGGTTTTCGGCATCGTGGGGATGGATTTCCAGCCTGTCCTCCGAGTGCCACAGGACATTGTCGGTACGCCGCGTCTGCGCGCCGACATTGTACTGGCTGAGGATACGCCCGGTGGTGAGCAGCAGCGGGAAACGCGGCCCGGTTCTCTCGTCCGTCGCGACATATTCGGTGCGGATGAACTTGCCCTTGCCGCGCACGAACCCATCGACATGCATGATCGGGGTGCCGAGCGGCGCCTTGTCGTTGCAGGGCCATTGCACGGATCCGACACGGTCGAGCAGTTCGAAGGAGACGTTGGCGAAGCTCGGCGTCGTCTTGGCGATCTCGTCCATGATCTCGGAGGGATGCTGATAGTTCCAGTCCAGCCCCATGGCGCGGGCAAGCACCTGCGTCGCCTCCCAGTCGGCGTAGCGCGCCTTGGGCTCCAGAACCTTTCGCACCATGTTGATGCGGCGCTCGGCGTTGGTGAAGGTGCCGTCCTTTTCGAGGAAGGTCGAGCCCGGCAGGAAGACATGCGCGTAGTTCGCCGTCTCGTTGAGGAAGAGATCGTGCACAACCACGCATTCCATCGCGGCGAGGCCGGCGGCGACATGCTTGGTGTCGGGGTCGGACTGCAGGATGTCCTCGCCCTGGATGTAGATGCCCTTGAAGCTGCCGTCGACGGCGGCATCCAGCATGTTGGGGATGCGCAGGCCCGGCTCGTCGTCGAGCTTCACGCCCCACAGGCTCTCATAGATGTCGCGCACGGCTTCACCCGAGATATGGCGATAGCCGGGCAATTCGTGCGGGAAGGAGCCCATGTCGCAGGAACCCTGCACATTGTTCTGGCCGCGCAGCGGGTTCACGCCGACGCCCGGCCGGCCGATATTGCCGGTGGCCATGGCAAGGTTGGCGATCGCCATCACGGTGGTCGAGCCTTGGCTGTGTTCCGTCACGCCCAGGCCGTAGTAGATCGCGCCGTTGCCGCCGGTGGCGTAGAGACGCGCTGCACCGCGGATCAACTCGGGATCGACGCCCGACAGCTTGCCGACGGTTTCGGGGCTGTTTTCCGGCAGTGCCACGAACGATGCCCAGTCCTGGAACTCCGCCCAGTCGCAGCGCTCGCGGATGAAGGCTTCGTCGAACAGGCCCTCGGTGACGATGACATGCGCCAGCGCCGTCAGCACGGCCACATTGGTGCCGGGCTTCAATGGCAGGTGGTACTCCGCCTCGATATGCGCCGACTTGACCATCTCGGTGCGCCGCGGATCGAGCACGATCAGCTTGGCGCCCTCGCGCAACCGCTTCTTCAACCGCGAGGCGAACACCGGATGGGCGGTAGCCGGATTGGCGCCGATGACGACGGCGACGTCGGTGAATTCGACGGAATCGAAATCCTGCGTGCCGGCCGAGGTGCCGTAGGTCTGGCCGAGGCCGTAGCCGGTCGGCGAATGGCAGACGCGCGCGCAGGTGTCGACATTGTTGTTGCGGAAGCCCTGCCGAACCAGCTTCTGGACGAGGTAGGTCTCTTCGTTCGTGCAGCGCGAGGAGGTGATGCCGCCGATGGATGCGCGTCCATACTGATACTGGATGCGGCGGAATTCCTTCGCCGTATGGGCGATCGCCTCTTCCCAGCTCACTTCACGCCAGGGATCGCTCACCTTCTCGCGGATCATCGGCGACAGGATACGGTCCTTGTGGGTGGCGTAGCCGTATGCGAAACGGCCCTTCACACACGAGTGGCCGTGGTTTGCCTTGCCCTCCTTGTAGGGCATCATGCGGATGACCTCGTCGCCCTTTACCTCGGCCTTGAACGAGCAGCCGACGCCGCAATAGGCGCAGGTGGTGACAGCAGAACGCTCCGGCAGCCCCTTCTCGAGCACGGTCTTCTCGCGCAGAGCATCGGTCGGACAGGCCTGTACGCAGGCGCCGCAGGAGACGCATTCCGAGGCGATGAAATCCTCGTGCATGCCGGCCACCATGCGCGATTCGAAGCCGCGGCCCTCGATGGTCAGCGCGAACGTGCCCTGCACCTCTTCGCAGGCGCGCACGCAGCGCGAGCAGACGATGCATTGGGCCGGATCATAGGTGAAGTAAGGGTTCGATTCATCACGGGCAATGTAGTCCACCGCCAGCGAGCCATGGCCGGGCGCGACGCCGTCTTCCTGCTTGACGTGGTTGCGCCCGTCGATGCCGTAGCGGTTCTCGGTCAGGCCGACCGATTTCGCCACCGTGTCGAACTCGCTGGCGCCGGTGCCGGCCTTTTCGTTCCAGCCGGTCGGATGGTCGGAAACATAGAGCTCCATGACGCCACGGCGGATGGCGTCAAGGCGATCCGACTGCGTGTGTACAATCATACCTTCGCCGACCGGCGTCGTGCAGGAGGCCGGCGTGCCGCCGCGCCCTTCGATCTCAACCAGGCAAACGCGGCAGGAGCCGAAGGAGTCCAGCATGTCGGTGGCGCAGAGTTTCGGGATTTCGACCCCGCCCTCCATCGCCGCGCGCATGATCGAGGTGCCTTCCGGCACGCTGATGCTGCGGCCGTCGACGACCAGTGTGATTTGCTTCGTCGCTTTCGATTCCGGGGTTCCGTAGTCGAGTTCTTCGATGAGCGTCGGGAAGTCGGCCTTGATGTTCATCTGCCAGCTCCTATTCAGCAGCCACGCGCGCCGGCGCGGGCTTGAAATCCTCGGGGAAATGCGTGATCGAGCTCATCACCGGGTAGGGCGTGAAGCCGCCCAGCGCGCACAGCGATCCGAACTTCATCGTGTTGCAGAGGTCGGTGACCAGAGCCAGGTTCTTTTCCGGTTCGATGCCGGCGGCGAGCCTGTCGATGGTCTCCACCCCGCGCGTCGAACCGATGCGGCAGGGCGTGCACTTGCCGCAGCTTTCGATGGCGCAGAACTCCATGGCGAAGCGCGCCTGCTTCAGCATGTCGGCTGTGTCGTCGAAGACGGTGATGCCGGCATGGCCGATCAGACCGTCCTTCGCGGCGAAAGCCTCGTAGTCGAACGGCGTGTCGAACAGCGCGCGCGGGAAATAGGCGCCGAGCGGCCCGCCGACCTGCACCGCCTTGACCGGACGCCCGGTCGCCGTGCCGCCGCCGATATCATCGACGATCTCGCCGAGCGTCAGGCCGAAGGCCGTTTCGAACAGGCCGCCATGTTTGATATTGCCGGCGATCTGGATCGGGATCGTGCCGCGCGAGCGGCCCATGCCGAAATCCTTGTAGAAGGCGGCGCCCCTGTCCATGATGATCGGCACGGAGGCCAGCGAGATGACATTGTTGATCACCGTCGGTTTGCCGAACAAGCCCTGGATCGCCGGCAGCGGCGGCTTGGCGCGCACCACGCCGCGCTTGCCCTCCAGGCTGTTCAAGAGCGAGGTCTCCTCGCCGCAGACATAGGCGCCGGCGCCGGCGCGGATTTCCATGTCGAACGCGTTGGGGGAACCCAGCACGTTGACGCCGAGCACGCCCGCCTCGCGGGCGATTTCGACGGCCTTGTTCATGATGGCCACCGCATGCGGATATTCCGAGCGGATATAGACGAAGCCTTTGGTCGCGCCGGTGGCGATGCCGGCGATCGCCATGCCCTCGATCAGCACGAAGGGATCGCCTTCCATGATCATGCGGTCGGCGAAGGTGGCGCTGTCGCCCTCATCGGCGTTGCAGACGATGTATTTGCGATCGCCCGCCGTATCGAGCACCGTCTTCCATTTGATGCCGGTCGGGAAACCGGCGCCGCCGCGTCCGCGCAGGCCGGACTCCGTGACCTGCTTGACGATATCGGCTGGCGCCATTGCGACCGCGTTCTGCAGGCCTTTCAGCCCGCCGAGCGATTTGTAGGCGTCGAGCGACAGCGGGTCGTTGATGCCGCAGCGGGCAAAGGTCAGGCGCGTCTGCTTGGCCAGGAACGGGATCTTGTCCGGCGCGCCCAGCCAGCGCTTATGGTGGCCGCCGGTGAGGAAGCCGCTGTCGAACAGACTCTTGACCTCGGAGGGTTTCACCGGCCCGTAAGCGACGCGGCCATTGGCGGTCGCCACCTCGACCATCGGTTCGAGGAAATAGGCGCCGCGCGAGCCGTTGCGTACGATCTTGGCCTCGATGCCACGCTCGGCGAGTTCCGCGCGAACAGCCTTGGCGACCTTTTCGGCGCCGAGAGCCAGCGCGCCGGAATCGCCGGGAATGTAGATGCGGGGGATCATGAGCGCACCTCGGCAACGATCTCGTCGATCTTGTCGTCATCGAGCCGCCCGATCACCTCGCCGTCGAGCATCGCCGATGGCGAACAGGCGCAAAGCCCGAGACAATAGACCGGTTCGAGTGTAACCGATCCGTCGCGGGTGGTCTCGTGGAAATCGATGCCGAGCAACTGTTTGACCTTGGCGGCGACCGCATCGGAACCCATCGACTGGCAGGCTTCCGCCTGGCAGAGCTTGAGTACGTGGCGGCCGGCCGGTCGGGCACGGAAATCATGATAGAAGGTCACGACGCCGTGCACCTCCGCCCTGGAGAGGTTCAGCCCGTCGGCAATGACGGGCAGGGCGTCTTGCGGCACATGGCCGAACTCTTCCTGTATCTCATGGAGGATAGGCAGCAGCGGACCTTCGAGGCCCTTCAACTCCTGAATGATCGCCGCCGTGCGCGATGCGATCTCGGTACTTGCAGGCTGCATCGTCATGCAGCGCCCTCCCTGGTCGATAGTGCTCTAACGCTAAGTCTTTTCAAAAACAGGAAAAACCCGCGAAATCAATAAAGCTGATCCGTTGCTCGATAGAAATTTTCTATCAACCACATCCAGCCGCCATTCTCTACCCTAGCGATGTGCGCGGAAGTCGTCCGCCAGCGCCATTGCCTCGTCCAGCAGCGCCTGCACCAGCGGCGTGTGCGGCTCACGCGGCGCCGCCACCAGGCCGACCGTGTGGCTGGCATCGGGCTCGACGATCGGAATGGCCCGGATCGGCTCGGAGAAGCCGAATGTTTCCGCGAGGTTGAGCGGCATGATCGACGACCATTTGCCGGTGCGGATATGCGAGAACAGCACGATCATCGAGTTGGATTCGAGCGTCGGCCGCACCTGCACCCCGGCCTCAGCCAGATGCTGGTCGATGATGCGGCGGTTCTGCATATCCGGCGTCAAGAGGCAGAGCGGCAGGCTGCTGAGCTCCGCCCATGTCACTTTGTCGCGGTCGAAATAGGGGTTCCCGACCGCCGTGATCAGCTGATAGCGCTCGTCGTAGAGCGGCACGCTGGTCACCCGCCCAAGCGGCTCGTTGTCGAGATAGGTGATGCCGGCGTCGATGTCGAAATTGCCGAGCAGCGACAGCACCTCTATCGATGTGCGCGACAGCACCGAAAAGGTGACGCCGGGGTGCTTGGCCCGAAATGGTGTCGTCAGCCGTGCCACCATGGCAAGGGCCGTGGGGATGGCGGCGATGCGGATGCGCCCGGAAAGACCGTAGCGCGCCGCCCGCATCTCCTCGCGCATGGTTCTTGAGTCGCCGACGATGCGGCGCGCCCACACCAGCACCTGCTTGCCTTCCGGCGTCAGGCCCTGGAAGCGCGAGCCGCGCAGCACCAGCATCACGCCAAGCTGGCCTTCCAACTGCTTGATGCCGGCCGACAAGGTCGGCTGGGTGACGCCGCACACTTCAGCCGCCCGGCCGAAATGCTCCTCCTTGGCCAACGCGATGAAGAATTCCAGCTTGTCGATCATCGACGCAAGCTATCGGGCGCGGGACGGCTGCGCCAGATGGTGCCGGCGTCACAACGACACAATCCCGCGTCAGGCAGGGGGTGGCTGGTGCTGCGTGGCCATCGCTATTTGTCCACGAGGTTCAGGATGTTGCCGTCAGGATCCTTGAACCAGGCAACCTTCATGCCTTGGCCGACATGGTGTCGCCTTCGAGCGACAGGCCGGGCATCTCGTAGTGTTCGAAGGCGACGCCCTTCGATTTCAGCGACTTGACGATCGGCTCGATCTGGTCGCCGACAGTCCAGGTGACCGCCGTCGCCTTGTTGGTGCCGGCGAATTGCGAATGATAGACGTTGATGAGGGTGCCGCCGCTCTTGTACACGACCAGTTCGCCTTCCATGTCGTCGACCTGTTTGAGGCCGAGCGTTCCCTCATAAAAGGCCTTCGCTTTAGCCATATCCCTCACAGCGAGATTGGCCGTCGCGTTGCTGTTTTCGAGCATGACCGTCTCCTTTCCTAATTGTCGTCTCATGCCGATCATCGAAATAGCGCTGCATGGCCTGTTGACGACGGCACATGCCGATTTGTCCGGCCGCCCGGCGGAGAACGCGGCCGGATAGATGCGGCGATGTGCCTCTATCTTTTTCAGGACAGGCCGATGCAGCTTGGTTCCGTCCGGAAACTGCATTATCTGAACCGGCAAACGCCAAGGGAAAGATCATGGCCGTAACCAAGGAAATCGTCGTCGAGCGCCTGAAGACGGTCAACGGGCCGGATTTCACCGGCAACATCGTCGACCTGGGCATGGTGTCCGAGATATTCATCGCCGATTCGAAAGTGTTCTTCTCGATCACGGTTCCGGCCGCCCGTGCCCAGGAAATGGAGCCGTTGCGCGCCGCTGCCGAGCGGGTCGTCAAGGCAATTCCAGGGGTCGCCGGCGCGGTGGTGGCACTGACGGCGGAGAAAAAGGGCGGCGGCATGGAGGCGCCTGTCGCGCAGCGCCAGGCGCCAAGGCCAGCGCCACCGGCAGCGCCTCAACGTCCTGTTCCGCAGGCCCCCGCCTCGCACAGCCAGGGCAAGCGCGGCGTGCCCGGCATCGAGGCGATCATCGCGGTGGCTTCGGGCAAGGGCGGCGTCGGCAAGTCGACCACCGCCGTCAACCTGGCGCTTGGCCTCGCCGCCAACGGCCTGCGGGTCGGCGTGCTCGATGCCGACATTTATGGCCCGTCGATGCCGAGGCTCCTCAACATCCACGGCCGGCCGCAGACGGTTGACGGCAAGGTCCTGAAACCGATGGAGAATTACGGCCTCAAGGTGATGTCGATGGGCTTCCTCGTCGACGAGGAGACGCCGATGATCTGGCGCGGCCCGATGGTGATGTCGGCGCTGACGCAGATGCTGCGCGAGGTCGAATGGGGACGACTCGACGTGCTCGTCGTCGACATGCCGCCCGGCACCGGCGACGCCCAATTGACCATGGCGCAGCAGGTGCCGCTGGCCGGCGCCGTCATCGTTTCCACGCCGCAGGACCTGGCGCTGATCGATGCCCGCAAAGGACTGAACATGTTCAGGAAAGTCGACGTGCCGCTGCTCGGCATCGTCGAGAACATGAGCTACTTCATCGCCCCGGATACCGGCAAACGCTACGACATCTTCGGCCATGGCGGCGCGCGCCGCGAGGCCGAGCGGCTCGGCGTCACCTTCCTCGGCGAGGTGCCGCTGGAAATGGGCATCCGCGAAAGCTCGGATGCCGGCGCGCCGGTGGTTGTTTCGAAGCCCGATGCCGCCGAGGCGAAAATCTACCGCGACATCGCCGTCAAGGTCTGGGACCGGGTCAACGAGGAACGGGGTGCTGCGGAAGCGGCGGTGCCAAGCATCGTGTTTGAGTAGTTTTCTGCTTGGTTGGCGCCGCCCCTCATCCGCCTGCCGGCACCTTCTCCCCGTATAGTGACGGGGAGAAGAGACCTGGCCTCAACCTCGGCGCCTAACCTGCCATGCCGGTGATTGGCGGAACCGTCGGCGCGGGCTTCTTTCCCCCCGTCACTATACGGGCAGAAATGCCCGGCAGGGCAATGATGGGCGGCGCCGGCCCTAAGCCGGCCCTAAATAGATAGGGCTTCAAGCGAGTCACAACTAAGGCGCGCCCACTTTCTCCCCAAAGTTGGAAAAGAATTGCCCAGCCAGTTTCTTCGATGTCGACGCGATCAGCCGGCTGCCGAGCTGGGCGATCTTGCCGCCGACATCGGCCTTGGCCGCGTATTTCAGGACGGTGGCGTCCGGCCCATCCTCGGTCAGCGTCACGTCGGCGCCGCCCTTGGCGAAGCCGGCAACGCCGCCCTTGCCTTCGCCCTGGATGGTGTAGGCATGTGGCGGCTTCAGGTTTTTCAGCGTCACTTCGCCGTTGAAGGTCGCCTTGATCGGCCCGATCTTCAACACGACCGTCGCCGTCAACTCGGTGTCCGATTTCTTCTCCAGGCTCTGGCAGCCGGGAATGCTCTCCTTCAGCACCGCCGGATCGTTCAGAGCCTCCCAAACTTTCTGGACGGGTGCGGCAATGCGCTCCTCGCCTTCGATCACCAAAGCCATCAAGACCTCCCGGATTGCTGATGCCAATTGGTCCTATCGCGCGGCCGGATACATGTCTATCGCACCAAAGTCCGGATTCAGATCACGCGTGCCCCTTGCCTGCATCCGCGCGTTGTCATATCGATTTGTCATACAAATACGGAGACCATGATGGCTGGCGCCCCTACACACAAGAAAAAATTTCGCTCGCAGGAGTGGTTCGACAATCCCGATAACCCGGGAATGACGGCGCTCTATCTGGAGCGTTACCTGAATTACGGGCTGACGCGCGCCGAACTAATGTCGGGCAAGCCGCTGATCGGCATCGCCCAGACCGGCTCGGATCTTTCACCTTGCAACCGCCACCATATCGAGCTTGCCAAGCGCGTGCGCGAAGGTATCGTCTCGATGGGCGGCATTCCCTTCGAATTCCCCTGCCATCCGATCCAGGAGACCGGCAAGCGCCCGACCGCGGCGCTTGACCGCAACCTCGCCTATCTCAGCCTCGTCGAGGTGCTCTACGGCTATCCGCTCGACGGCGTCGTGCTGACCATTGGCTGTGACAAGACGACTCCAGCGCTCCTTATGGCGGCGGCCACCGTCAACATCCCGGCCATCGCGCTGTCGGTTGGCCCGATGCTCAATGGCTGGCACAAGGGCAAGCGCACCGGTTCCGGCACCATCGTCTGGGAGTCGCGCCAGCGCCTGTCGGCCGGCGAGATCGATTACGACGAGTTCATGGACATCGTCGCCTCCTCGGCGCCGTCCACCGGCTACTGCAACACCATGGGCACGGCGACCACGATGAATTCGCTGGCCGAAGCGCTCGGCATGCAACTGCCGGGCTCCGCCGCCATCCCGGCGCCCTACCGTGAGCGTGGCCAGATCGCCTATGAGACGGGCAAACGCATCGTCGACATGGTGCACGAGGATTTGAAGCCATCCGACATCATGACGCGCAAGGCCTTGGAGAATGCCATCGTCGTCAACTCGGCGATCGGCGGCTCGACCAACGCGCCGATCCATCTCAACGCCATTGCCCGCCATCTCGGCGTGCCGCTTGACAATGACGACTGGCAGAAGATCGGCCTCAGCGTGCCGCTCATCGTCAACCTGCAGCCGTCGGGCGAATACCTTGGCGAGGACTATCACCATGCCGGCGGCGTGCCGGCGGTGGTGGCAGAACTCATGAAGGCCGGGCGGCTGCCGCATCCCGACGCCATGACCGCCAACGGCAAGACCATCGGCGACAATTGCCAGGGCGCCGTCAACGAGAATCCTGATGTCATCCGCAGCGTCGACAAGCCGCTCAAGGCCAATGCCGGCTTCATCAACTTCAAGGGCAATCTGTTCGATTCCGCGATCATGAAGATGAGCGGCATCTCGCCGGAATTCCGCGAGCGCTATCTGTCCAACCCGAACGATCCGGAAGCCTTCGAGGGCAACGCCATGGTCTTCGACGGGCCGGAGGACTACCACGCCCGCATCGACGATCCGGCGCAAGGCATCGATGAGCACACGATCCTGTTCATGCGCGGCGCCGGCCCGGTCGGCTATCCGGGCGGCGCCGAGGTCGTCAACATGCAGCCGCCAGCCTACCTGATCAAGAAGGGCATCCATTCGCTGGCCTGCATCGGCGACGGCCGCCAGTCGGGCACGTCGGGCTCGCCGTCGATCCTGAACGCCTCTCCCGAAGCCGCGGTCGGCGGTGGGTTGGCGCTGCTGAAGACAGGCGACCGCGTCCGCATCGATCTCAGGAAGGGCACCGCCGACATTCTCGTCACCGATGACGAGATCGCGCGGCGCCGCGCCGAACTGCAGAACAATGGTGGTTATCACTATCCGAAGCACCAGACGCCATGGCAGGAGATCCAGCGCGGCATGGTCGACCAGTTCTCGGGTGGCATGGTGCTGAAGCCGGCCGTGAAATACCAGGACGTCGCGCATACGATGGGCATTCCCCGCGACAATCACTGATTGTTTGCATCCGCGACAGCGGCGGCTTGATCCTGATCACGCCGCCGCTGGCCATCCTTGACAAGCGCGCCCAACAAATCCACCATCGGGGTAAGGGGTGAATCGCGACGACCTCGTGAGGCGTCAGCCCAACGTTCGCGTCCAGGCTTCTCTATCAGGAGGTGGACGCCATGCCGTCAACAACCGCTATCACCGTTCCGCAACTGTCCCGTCTCGTCGGTCTGCCGGGCGCGCCCGAAATCGTCGATGTCCGCACCGATGAAGATTTCGACGCCGATCCGCGCCTGCTGCCGGCTTCGAGCCGGCGCGATTTCAAAACCGTTTCGACCTGGGCGCCCGATTTCGCCGGCAAGCCGGTGGTGGTCGTCTGCCAGAAAGGCCGGAAACTCTCGCAAGGTGTGGCCGCATGGCTGCGGCATGAGAGTATTTCCGCCGAAACCCTCGAAGGCGGCTTCGAAGCCTGGCGCGAAGCGAAGGGGCTTCTGGTCCGCACCGACAAGTTGCCCCCGCGCCACGAAAAGGGCCGCACGGTGTGGGTGACACGGGCTCGCCCGAAGGTCGACCGTATCGCCTGCCCCTGGTTGATCCGGCGTTTCGTCGACCCTCACGCGGTGTTCCTGTTTGTCGAAGCGGCCGAAGTGCGTGATGTGGCCGACCGCTTTCACGCCGTGCCGTTCGACATCGACAATGTGTTCTGGAGCCATCGCGGCGAACGCTGCACTTTCGACACGATGATCGAGGAGTTCGGGCTGGAATCCGAGGCGCTCGATCGCCTTGCCTTGATCGTGCGCGCCGCCGACACCGCGAGACTCGACCTGGTACCCCAGGCTGCCGGCTTTCTGGCCGCTTCGCTTGGCCTGTCGCGCATGTTTCGGGACGATCTGGAACAGCTGGAAGCAGGCATGCCTTTCTACGATGCGTTCTTTCGTTGGTGTCGCGACGCCACCGAGGAGACGCACAACTGGCCCGGTGCAGGCGCGGACAAACAAACGGGGACGAGCCGATGAACAAGGCCGAGAGCATCAAGGCGACGCCGGCGAGACTTTCCGGCACGCCGGCTCATGGCATTCCGTTCAGCGAAGCCGTCCGCGTTTGGGCGCGGGTCGCGGCACTAAGTTTTGGCGGTCCGGCGGGGCAGATCGCAGTGATGCACCGTATCCTCGTCGAGGAGAAACGCTGGATCGGCGAGATGCGGTTCCTGCATGCGCTGAACTACTGCATGCTGCTGCCAGGCCCCGAGGCTCAGCAACTTGCGATCTATATCGGCTGGCTGCTGCACAAGACCAAGGGCGGGCTCATCGCTGGTATCCTGTTCGTGCTGCCTGGCGTCGTTGCCATCATGGCGCTGAGCTGGATCTACGCAATCTTCGGCAATATCGGCGTGGTCCAGGCTCTGTTCTTTGGATTGAAAGCCGCTGTGCTGGCCATCGTACTTGAAGCTGTGGTCCGGGTCGGCAAGCGGGCGCTCAGGAACAACGTCATGGTGGCGCTCGCCGCCGCCGCCTTTATCGCGATCTTCTTCTTCCGCATGCCGTTTCCGCTGATCATATTGACGGCCGCGGTGATTGGCTTCATCGGCGGGCGGTCGGAACTGGCGCCGTTCATGGCCGGCAACGGGCATGGCAAGGTCAGCGGCCAGCAGGTTGCCGATGCCGGCACGGCGCTGGGCGAAGACACACCAGTCCATTCCAGGCCGACCCTTGGCTGGTCGCTCAAAATCGCCGCCGTGTTTCTGGTGCTGTGGTTCACGCCCGTCCTCGGCCTGTTGGCGGCGTTCGGGCCCGGGAACGTCTTTACCGCCATCGCCATCTTCTTCTCGAAGATGGCCGTGGTGACCTTCGGCGGCGCCTATGCGGTGCTCGCCTATGTCGCGCAGCAGGCCGTCACGACCTATGGCTGGCTCAAGCCTGGCGAGATGCTCGATGGCCTCGGCATGGCCGAGACCACGCCTGGCCCTTTGATCATGGTTACGCAGTTCGTCGGTTTCATGGGTGCGTTTCGCGCGCCCGGCACGCTTCATCCGCTCGTTGCCGGAACCCTGGCTGGCCTTTTGACGACGTGGGTCACCTTTACGCCGTGCTTTCTCTGGATCTTTCTCGGCGCCCCCTACATCGAGAAATTGCGAAGCAACAAGGCGTTGTCCGCCTCGCTCGCGACGATCACCGCCGCCGTCGTCGGCGTGATCCTGAACCTGGCGGTGTGGTTTGGGCTCCACGTGCTGTTTCGCGAGCTGCATGAAAGGCAAGGTTTCGGCATGAACGTCGACGTGCCGGTGCTGAGTTCAATCAACATCCCCTCGCTGGTCCTGACGCTGGGGGCATTGCTGGCCGTCTTCCGCTTCAAGGTTGGCATGCTGCCGGTATTGGCTGTCTGCTCGGTGCTTGGAGTGCTCTACGGCTTCGCCAGCGGCGCGATATAGGCGGAGCGATCTCAGCCGCGCCGCAGGCTTGGTCCGTGCCGTGCGCTGACTTTGTATTCCTTTGGCCAACCACCTAAATGGTTGGGAGCGGATTGGACAATCATGGCGCAACGACGCTCTTCCCTCGGCTTCCTCGGAATGTTCGGACGGTCGGGAGACCTGAGGCAGCTCGATGCGGCCTTGCGCGGCGCCGACCTCCACCCCGCCCTCGTGCCGGAGGGTGTGAAACTCACCCTCGTCAATCTGATGAAGGATCGCTGGTCCGACGAACCGCCGCCACAGGCCTACCCAGAAGTGGCGCGGCTGTTCAGCTATTGCATTGCCGGGCCGGAAGCATTCGAGCGCTCCCATGGCCCTCAACTGCGGGACGAGGTAGAGCGCCGGATCGAGGCGGCGGTCGAGGCCGGCGACAGTTTCGATGCCCAGATCGTGCTGATGACGCTGCACGCCAAGCTGATCAACGCCGAGGTAATCGAGCGCTATGGGCTGGGTGCGGATTGATTTGGACTATTGGGCGAGCGGAGGCGCTACCCGCCCATATTGGCGCGCGGCAGCTTGATCATGTCGCCGAAGCGGGCGCGTAGTCTGTCGTCGAGCATCTTCGGCACATGGCGCGGGAAACGCTCGGCAAGGACGCGCTTCTTCTCGATGATCGCCCGCTGCAGGATGTCGGGCCGGCCCTTCTCGTTCCATTCCTTCGGCGAAAACCGGTCGCCGACGGCCGGATAGAAATATTCGGTCTGCATCAGCCGCAGCGTCTGTTCGTTGCCGAGATAGTGGCCTGGACCCCTGAGGCAGACATCAGCGATGGTGTCGATCGACAGCGCCTCGTCGGTCACCTCGATGCCGCGCACGCAGCGCAGGCAATGGCCGAGCATGTCATTGTCGATGATCAGGCTTTCCAGGCAGAAGCCGAGCAGCGAGGCGTGCATGCCGGCCGATTCATAGACGAGGTTGAGCCCGGCAAGGCCGGCCATCACATCGGTGATGCCCTTTTCATAGCCGGACTGGATATCGGGCAGTTTCGAATCCGTCATGCCGGCCGCCGAACCGCCCGGCAGGTCATAGAACTGCGCCATCTGCGCGCAAGCAGCAGTCAAGACCGCCTGTTCGGCAGAGCCGCCCGACATGGCGCCTGTCCTCAGATCCGATACGAACGGCCAGGTGCCGAAGATCGCCGGATGCCCCGGCTTGATGGCGTTGACATAGACAAGGCCTGCCAGCACTTCGGCCACCGCCTGCACCACGGCGCCCGCGATCGCCGCCGGCGCGGTGGCGCCTGCCTGTCCGGCCGACAGCAGCAGGATCGGGATGCCGCCCTCGACACAGGCTTCGAGCACGCCGCAGGCGTCCTCGGCGAACTTCATCGGCGGCACGACGAAGCAGTTGGAGTTCGACACGAACGGCCTGGCGCGGAAATTCTCCTCGCCGCCGGCGATGGCATAAAGCATTTCCAGTGCCGGCTGGACGTTCTCGCGCACGGTGAACGAGGTGCCGACATGCTTGGATGTGCCCATCACGCAGGCATAGAGCGTGTTGAAATCCATCTCGAGCGGATCGGGAATGTCGCGCGGCACCATCGGCCGCTGGAAGAAATGGATGTTGTCGAGCCCCTCGACGATGCGGGCTGCGTCATAGATGTCCTGCAGCAGCGACTCGCGATATTCGCGCTTCTCGACATCGACCAGATGGACGGCGGCACCCGCCGTGCCGTAGTGCACGCGCTTGCCCTGGATCACCATGTCGTGTTTTGGGTCCTGGCCGTGCAAGGTGAAATTCCGTGCCGCCTTCTTGATCGTATCGAGCACCAGCGCGCGGGGGAAACGGATGCGGCCATCGTCGCCATAGGTGGCGCCTGCCGTGGTCAGCGCCTCGATGCAGGAGGGAATGGCATTGGCGAAGCCGACCGTCTCCAGCAGCGTCAGCACAGCCTCGTGGATACGCTCGCGGTCATTGCCGCGCAGGGGGCCGTAGCTGCCGCCCTCGAGGCCGGCGCGCACCGGCCTGATGTCGTCGGCCAAGGGCGCCGCCCGCATGGCGCGGCGCGCTTCGCGTCCGCCGGAACGGCGCGACCGTTGATCCGCCGCGTCCTGCTTTTCAAGAACCACTGACATGGAGCACTCCACCTTTCCTGGAAGCAGGGCAGCGGTTGGTCCACCATCGGCTGCTTCTTCCCCTTTGTGCCACGACTATGCCGCCGGCATTGGCACAGCCTATGAGCCAGCCAATCCGGTTGAGTATGCCAGGGCTAAAGGGAGCCGAAGCCGCCGCTAGCGGTTCCCGTAGGAGGGGATCAGGCGGCGGCGGGCCTGCGTCCGGCGGCCGTGGCGAGTTCACGGATGCCGGGCTCGATGTGCTGCAGTGCGATTGAGGAGATGCCCAACCGCATGAAGCGCGAAGGCTTTTCGGTGCGGTCGAAGAAGCGGTCGCCCGGCTCGATGATGACGCTGCGCGAGGCGGCGGCCTCGGCCAGGCCGCGGGAATCGGTACCCCGCGGCCCCTCCAGCCAAAGCGACGTGCCGCCGGCCGAGTCGGTCGAACGCCATTCCGGCAGGAAAGCGGAAATCGCATGGACCAGACGCTTGCGCCGTTCGTCGAAGGCGGAGGACAGCCGCCGCACCAGCGCTTCGTGATGGCCGAGCGACAGGAACAGTGCCACGGCGCGCTGGTTGTTGGCCGGCGGATGGCGCAGCATGAAGCGGCGCAACGCCCTGAGTTCCGCGATCAGTCCAGCCGAGGCCACGATGTAGCCAAGCCGCAGGCCCGGAGCCAGTGTCTTCGACATCGAGCCGACATAGACGACGCGGCCGGAACGATCGAGGCTCTTCAGCGCCTGCTGCGGCGCCTCATCGAGAAGCTGGCTGTCATAGCCGTCCTCGATGATGATCTGGTTGTGCCGGTTGGCGCGCGCCAGAAGGTCCTGCCGGCGCTCCGCCGACAACGGCACCATGGTCGGGCAGTGATGGCTGGGCGTGACGAACACGAACCCGGAATCATTGGGAATAGAAGAGGTTACGATACCGGACTGGTCGACCGGCACCGGCTGGATATCGGCCCCGGCAAGCCTGAAGATCGAGCGCGCGTCGGGGTAGCCAGGATCTTCCATCGCCACTTTCGATCCCTTGGTCATCAAAAGCGACGCCAGCATGTAGAGCGCGTTCTGGGCGCCGAGCGTGACGATGATCTCGTCGGGATTGGCGAAGATGCCGCGCCTGGGCAGCAGCCGCGCCTGGATCTGCTCGATCAGCAGCGGATCGTCGCGATCGACCATGTCGGACGCCCAGTTGCGGATCTCGAGCACGGCCAGCGCCATGCGGTTGCATTCGCGCCATTCGGCGGTCGGGAACAGCGCCGGGTCGAACTGGCCGTAGACGAAGGGGTAGGACGACTTGATCCAGTTCTCGTGCTTGGCCGGCGGCGGCATGTCGCTGGCCGCGATTTGCCGGCGTGCCTTCCAGTCGATCTCGTTGGCCTGGTCGGGCGCCTTCTGGTGCGGCTTGGCGGGGGTCGCCAGCACGTCGGGATTGACGAAATGGCCGCGCCGCTCGCGCGCCACCAGGAAACCCTGGTCGACGAGCTGCTGGAAGGCCAGCACCACGGTTCCGCGCGCCACGCCGAGTTTCTCGGCCAGGATCCGGCAGGAAGGAAGCGGCATCGAAGCGGCGATCTGACGGTCGAGAATGGCGGCCACGATGGCTTGGCGGATCTGCGCCTGCAGGGTCTGGCCGGATTCAGCCGAAATCCGGAACAAGCCGGACCATATCGCCGTGTCGTTTCTCTGTGGCATGGGAGATGTTCCTCGATGGCCAGCTTTTTTCACTTGGCTGGACCAGTCGAATGTAACGGTGGCACAAGGGGTTGCGCCAATCAATTTTTCTGATCTTTGGGATTTATGCCAGTGATCCTTCGGCCGAAGGAGGTGCTGTCACGTGGCTGGTGACACATTATGTCCTCACCGCGTGACAGAAAGTGTCGTCGCCGCGTATTGACCGGATTGAATTCGGCTCAATAGTTTTGCCGCGACGACACGCGCCGGAAACATCCGGTCTGATATGGTGCGTCGAAAAACGCCAGGAGCCTCCGCCAGTGGATCAGTCAGCCTTCCAGAAACAGCTCGCCGCCTTGCGCGATCATCGCGCCGCGGCGCCTTCCTCGATGCGCCAGGCCTTCGCCTCCGATCCCCAGCGATTCGCGACATTTTCCGCCACCGACGGCGACCTGCTGCTCGACTGGTCGAAATGCGCCGTCGACGCCACCACCATGGATCTGCTGGAAAAACTCGCCGGCGCCGCCGATCTCGAAGGCCGCCGCGCAGCCATGTTCGCCGGCAAGAAGATCAACATCACCGAGGACCGCGCCGTGCTGCATACGGCGCTACGCAACCTCAGCGGCAAGGGCGTTACGGTGGATGGCCAGGACGTCAAGGCGGATGTTATTTCCGTGCTCGATGCGATGGGAGCCTTCGCCGATGCCGTCCGCTCCGGCAAGGCGACCGGCGCCACCGGCAAGAAGATCACCGACATCGTCAACATCGGCATCGGCGGCTCCGACCTCGGCCCGGCCATGGCGACGCTGGCGCTCGCCCCCTATCATGACGGTCCGCGCGCGCATTATGTCTCCAACATCGACGGCGCCCACATTCATGACACGCTGAAGGGTCTGTCAGCCGAAACCACGCTGTTCATCATCGCCTCCAAGACCTTCACCACCGTCGAGACGATGACCAATGCGCAGACGGCGCGCGACTGGGTGCAGAAGGCACTTGGCAAGGAAGCGGTCGGCAAGCATTTCGCCGCCGTTTCGACGGCGCTCGACCTGGTGGCCAAGTTCGGTATCGAATCGGATCGCGTCTTCGGCTTCTGGGATTGGGTCGGCGGCCGCTATTCGGTCTGGGGCGCCATCGGCCTGCCGGTCATGATCGCCATCGGTCCGACAAATTTTCGCGCCTTCCTCGACGGCGCGCACGAGATGGACGAGCACTTCCGCACCGCGCCGCTGGCCAGCAACCTGCCGGCGCTTCTGGGGCTGGTCGGCTGGTGGCATCGCGTGATCTGCGGCTATCCGGCCCGCGCGGTCATCCCCTACGACCAGCGCCTGTCCAGGCTGCCAGCCTATCTGCAGCAACTCGATATGGAATCGAACGGCAAGGGCGTCACCCTTGACGGCACTCCAGTGCCGACGCCGACCGGGCCGCTGGTCTGGGGCGAGCCCGGCACCAATGGCCAGCACGCTTTCTTCCAACTCCTGCATCAGGGCACCGACTTCATCCCGGTCGAGTTCCTCGCCGCGGCCGTCGGTCACGAGCCTGACCTCAAGCATCAGCATGACCTGCTGCTCGCCAATTGCTTGGCGCAGTCGGAGGCTCTGATGAAGGGCCGCACCCTGGAGGAGGCGCGCGCGCAGATGCTGGCCAAGGGCATGAAACCGGCCGATGTCGACAGAATAGCGCCGCATCGCGTCTTCTCCGGCAACCGGCCTTCGGTGACCATTCTCTATCGCAAGCTCGACCCGCGCACTTTCGGCCGGCTGATCGCGCTCTACGAGCACCGGGTCTTCGTCGAGGGCACGCTCTTCAACATCAACTCCTTCGACCAGTGGGGCGTCGAACTCGGCAAGGAACTGGCCACCGGCCTGCTGCCTGTCGTGGAAGGCAAGGAAAGCGCCGCGAATCGGGACGCCTCGACCAGGGGCCTTGTGGAACGCATCCACCAATTGCGTGGTTCGGAGTGACTGACTTGGCAGACATCAAGGGGATATTGTTCGACAAGGACGGGACACTTGTCGACTTCAATGCGACCTGGCTCGGCGTCGCCGATTTCATGGCCATGGATGCATCCGACGGCGATCGCTGGAAGGCCGACAGGCTGCTCGCGGCGGCCGGCTTCGATTTCACCAACCGGCGCTTCAAGCCCGACTCGATCTTTGCCTCCGGCACCAATCTCGACGTCGTCGAACTCTGGTTTCCGCGCCTGTCCAACGAGGACCAGATGCTGGCCGTTGCCCGTTTCAACGAGATCACATCGGTACAGGGTTCGGCGATGGCCGTGGCGCTGCCGGGCATCGTCGAGACGCTCGGCGTTCTGCACGGGAGGTCCTACAGGCTTGGGGTCGCCACCAATGATTCGACCAGCGGCGCGGAAAAGACTCTGGTCACGCTCGGTGTCGCCCAGCTTTTCGACGCCGCCTATGGCTATGACGCTGTGGCCAGTCCCAAGCCCGCGCCCGACACCATCCAGGCTTTTTGCGACCTCACCGGCCTGAAGCCGGCGGAAATCGCCATGGTCGGCGACAACAGGCACGATCTCGAAATGGCACGCGCCGGTGCCTGTGGTCTGGCGGTCGGCGTGCTCTCCGGCACCGGCACACGCGAGTCGCTCGCCGAGATTGCCGACATCATCCTGGATTCGGTTGCCGATCTGCCGGACTTCCTTTCGGCGCGGGTCAGGGAGACTGTTTGATCGGTAGGCGGGGCAAAGCGCAATCAATCTGGGATTTGTCACCAATGGCCGAACGGGTATAAGTATCGCGGCCAGTTTGGTCAATAGATCGAGGCGGATTATTTCGACGGTCTGGTCTGGAAGAACACCTTCGACCGTCAACCGGATATCGTGCCAGCCCTCGACATAGCGCACTGCGACGCCCTCGACACACAGACGATGGACGCCATGCTGGTCCGCGATTTCAGGGATATTCAAGTGTGGAAGCTCGGGCGCGTACAATGTTTCAACCAGGTCTATCCGAGGGTTAGGGCCAAGTTCGCTAAGGCGCTCGGCTAGAAAGCTGCTTCTGTTTTCGCTTTTCCCCCATTTTTGATCCGAAAGAAGGCGGCGAAGCCAATGGAGATGGTTAGGCAAGCCATCAGCCCGAACGAATGAAAATCGCGGCCAGCGCCGCTTGGTGAGGCGTTCCCAGCGGCCCGCAGTGATATCCAGGCGCCAGTCGTCGATGTTCTCGATCACAGCAGGCCACCTTGGCCCGATGAGGAGGCCGCCGCGAACCAGGATCGCACCACCATTTTCAACAAGCTGTGAAGAGTGCTTGTGTATCCATGGCGGAGCCTCGCCCGTGGTTTCGAGGCGGCTGATGCCATAGCTTGTTGTGTCCAACACGAGCACTTGCGCCTTGTCAGCCCGAATATACGGATAGGACAGGTTGCCGATTACAATTATTCGGGCGTCGATGAGATTTGCCGTGTGAAAATCGGTGCGCGGAAAGATCTTATCCGAATAGCCGAAAATCTCGATGCGTCCGTCGGCATCACTCACGATCACATCATTGTAAATGTAGAAATCTGGGTCGTAAGAATCTTCATATTCGCCGCCGATCCTGACAAGGCGGCCGTCTGGCAGCCGTGTTTCGGTGCGTCCGTACCGGCTGAAGCTCCAGCATGGCCCTACATCTTCTGAGCGTGGGCCGAGGAACGCTTTGTTCAGACCGTAACCGGTTAGACGGTGCTCAACGGCCCGTACCCAGACAGGGTTGGTCATAAGCTCCGGATTGCCGGAACCTCGACTGGGCGAGCGAAACTTCGAAAACAGATTGCGGTCGATCGGGGGTGTTTTTATCAAGCTCAAACGGGGCTAGCAAGGCTTCAACATCGAGCCGATACCCCATGATTGGACTATAGCTTGTATAGAATCGTCTGCAAGGGGGTGGAACTTATTCACTCGGGCGATTGTATTCGAGTTGGGGTTTCAGCGACATTCCGCCTCGAACGAAAACACCCCACTCGGCTTGGCGGCAGTGGCCCTCGCGTCACCGAAATCCGGCACTTGATATTCGGCGAGCAATCGCAGCCGGTGCCGCGGCAGGTCGATGCGGCGGGGGTCGCCGACCAGCACATTGATGCCGGCTTCCAGACAGCGGTCGAGAAAAGGCGTCACCCGCAGGGCGACCTCACGGCCGTAAAACACGTCGCCTGCGAGCACGAGGTCGACGGTCGGTGGCGGACCCCTGGTGATATCGTTGTCGACGATGGTGATCTCGACACCGTTCGCCGCGGCATTGAGGCCGATCGCGGCAACGCCGTTGCGGTCGATCTCGGTGGCGATCACCGCGCTGGCACCGGCCTTCGCGGCGGCGATGCCGACAAGGCCCGAGCCGGCACCGAGGTCGAGCACACGGTGTCCGGCCACGCTCTGCGGATGATTGAGTATATGGCGCGCCAGCACCGTGCCGCCGGCCCAGGCATAGGCCCAATAGGGCGCCTGTGATTCCGGCGCGTCCTCATCCAGATCGTCGTGCGGCCCTACGAGCCGCCTAAGCCCGCTGCCTGGATGGGGCGTGTAAAGCCGGATTTCGGGAAGAGCGCGGACAGGGGCGAGGCGCAAATTGGCCTTGATGAACTCTGCCGGATCGAGGGTTGAGGCCGGCGTTGTCTCTTCGGAGGGTTCGTTCCCCACTAGCCGCGCAGCGCCCGTCGCAGGATCTTGCCGACCGGCGTCTTCGGCAATTCGGTCCTGAACTCGATATATTTGGGCCGCTTGTAGCCGGTCAGGTTCTCGCGGCAATAAGCGGTGATGGCTTCGACGGTCAGGGCAGGATCCTTCTTGACGATGAACAGCTTCGGCACTTCGCCGGAATGCTCGTCCGGCACGCCGATCGCCGCCACCTCGAGCACGCCTGGATGCAGCGCAACGACCTCCTCGAGTTCCGTCGGATAGACGTTGAAGCCGGAGACGAGGATCATATCCTTCTTGCGGTCGACGATCTTGGTATAGCCGCGCTCATCCATGAAGCCCATGTCGCCCGACTTGAAGAAACCGTCCTTGGTCATCACTCTGGCGGTCTCGTCCGGCCGGTTCCAGTAGCCGGCCATCACTTGCGGTCCCCGTATGCAGATTTCGCCGACCTCGACCAGCGGCACGTTGTTGCCGTCATCGTCGCGGATGGCGATCTCGGTCGAGGGCAGCGGCAGGCCGATGGTGCCGGTGAAGTCGCCGGAACTGAACTTGTTGGCCGTGGCCACGGGGGAGGTCTCCGAGAGACCATAGCCTTCGCTGACCGGACAGCCGGTCAGCGCCTTCCAGCGTTCGGCGACGCCCTTCTGGACCGCCATGCCGCCGCCCAGCGTCAGGATCAGCGGCTTGAAGTCGAGCTTGCGGAAATCCTCATTGTTGAGCAGCGCGTTGAACAGCGTGTTGAGGCCGGGAAAGATATGCACCGGATATTTCCGGAGTTCCTTGACGAAACCCGGTATGTCGCGCGGGTTGGGAATGAGGATGTTCTGGGCGCCTTGCTGCATGCCCATCAGCGCGTTCACCGTCAGCGCGAAGATATGGTAGAGCGGCAGGGCGCAGACGAAGTTGAGATGCGCGGGCTTCGGCTTGATCGTGTAGGCGTCCTCCACCCACAGCGAATTCTGCGCGACATTAGCCAGCACATTGCTGTGCAGCAGGATCGCGCCTTTCGAGATTCCCGTGGTGCCGCCGGTATATTGCAGGAAGGCAATATCATTGGCGGCCACCGTGGCCGGTTTGAAATTCATGCCGCTGCCAGCCTTGAGGGCGGCGTTGAACTTGACATGGCCAGGCAGCGACCAGGCCGGCACCATTTTCTTGACGCGGCGTACGACCAGATTGACGATCGTGCCTTTCAGCCCGCCGAGCATGTCGCCCATGGCGGCGACGACGACGTGCTTGACCGCCGTCCGCGCGACCACGGCCTGCAAGGTGCCGGCGAAGTTTTCGAGGATGACCATGGCCTGCGCCCCGGAATCCTTGAGCTGATGTTCCAGTTCACGCGGCGTGTAGAGCGGATTGATGTTCACCACCGTGTAACCGGCGCGGGCCACGGCCATCATCGCCACCGGATACTGCAGCACGTTCGGCATCATCAGCGCGACGCGCGCGCCCTTCTGCAGTCCCGTCGACTGCAGATAGGCGCCGAAAGCCGCCGAAAGCCGCTCGAGTTCCGCATAGGTGATGGACTTGCCCATGCAGGTGAAAGCCGGCTGGCCGGCAAACTGCTTGCAGGCGGCGACAAGGAAGTCGCCGATGGAGCTGTAGGGAAGGGGGCCGATCTCGGCCGGCATGTTCTTCGGATAGCTTTTCAGCCACGGTTTGTCCGGCAGGCCGGCGGCGAGCTCGGTGAGTGCCTTTGGCAGCCGCTGGCCGGCTGCCGGCGCCGGGATCGATGCCTCTGCCGGCGGTGCAGCCTTCGACGATCCGGACTTGTTCGCCGCGGTCTTTGCGAGAGAAGCCTTTGTCGAAGAGGTCTTCGCCGGAGCGGGTTTCACCGCCGGTTTGGTGGCGCGCTTGGCCGTCGCCGCCGTTTTCGCCGCTGGTGCCTTCCTGGCAGGCTTTGCTACCGTCTCGGCGGGCGCGGCTTTGGCGGCGGCTTTACCTTGCCCCTCGGCGCCGGTTGGTTTCGCGGCTGCCTTGGCCGACGCTTTCACCGGCGCCTTCGATGCTTTTGCCACCCGTTCCTCCTCGACAGTTCTTGTTCGCCCGTCTCTTGCCAGCTGCGCCGCGCTGGCCTCCGAATTGACAGAGACATCCTCCGCTGCCGCCAGCATATCCATCTATGTATTGCCTCTATCGGCGGCGGTGCAAGTCTTGCCCTTGCGGCAGGGCGCCCGAAAGATTTGCCGCCGAAAATCTTTCCCGCGGGCGACACTCGGACCCGCTACCTTTCCACATCCGGGTCGGGCGAAGGCGCACACGGCGCCGATATCACGGGAGACCGCCGATCAATAAAAAAATGCGGTCGTTAATAATATCGTGAATGGAAAGAACTGCTAATTTTTTCTGCCGTTTAGCGAAATCGCGGATTTTTTTCCTGCTTCCCGCCGGGTAAGCAAGCGGGGTGTTCCAAAGCCGGAAAAACGGTGCTTATATGCGCGCTTCGCGAGCCTGATAGAGGGGCTTGGAAGAACATCTAGGGAGTGCTCAATGAAGAAGAAATTGACTTTTGCAGCCGCGTTGCTGGCTGCAAGCGTCCTGGGGGGCGTGGCCAACGCGAAAACCTTGGTCTATTGCGCTGAAGCTTCGCCGGAAGGTTTTGACCCGGCGCCGTACACCGCTGGACAGACGTTCGATGCGTCCTCGCGTACCGTTTTCAACCGTCTCGTCGAATTCGATCATGGCAAGACCACGATCTCGCCCGGCCTGGCCGAGAGCTGGACGATCTCCGACGACGGCAAGGAATACACCTTCAAGCTGCGCAAGGGCGTCAAGTTCGCCCCCACCGACTATTTCACGCCGACGCGCGACCTGAACGCCGACGATGTGGTGTTCTCCTTCCAGCGTCAGGTCGACAAGAACGGTCCCTGGTTCCAGTACATTCCGGGCATCGCCTACCAGTACTACAATGACCAGTTCGGCGATAACATCTCCAAGGTGGAGAAGGTCGACGACCTGACGGTGAAGTTCAGCCTGAAGGAGCCGGCGATCACCTTCATCCCAACGCTGGGCATGGATTTCGCCTCCATCGTCTCGAAGGAATATGCCGACAAGCTGCAGGCGGACAAGACGCCTGAATTGTTCAACCAGAAGCCCGTCGGCACCGGTCCGTTCATCTTCGTCGACTATCAGACCGATGCGGCCATCCGCTACAAGGCCAATCCGGATTACTGGGGCGGCAAGCAGAAGATCGACGATCTGGTCTTCGCCATCACCACCGATCCGGCGGTGCGCGCGCAGAAGCTCAAGGCCGGCGAATGCAACATCATGTCCTACCCGGCACCGGCGGACATCAAAGGTCTGCAGGCTGATCCGAACCTGACGGTCGCGGAGCAGGAAGGCCTCAACGTTGGCGCGTTGATGTACAACACCCAGCAGAAGCCGTTCGATGATGTGCGCGTCCGCAAGGCGCTCAACATGGCCATCAACAAGAAGGCCATTATCGACGCCGTGTTCCAGGGCGCCGGCCAGGTGGCTATCAACCCGATTCCGCCGACCATGTGGTCCTACAACAAGGAAGTGAAGGACGATCCGTACGATCCGGATGCGGCCAAGAAGCTGCTCGCGGAAGCCGGCGTCAAGGACCTCAAGATGAACGTCTGGGCGATGCCCGTGTCGCGCCCATATATGCCGAACGCGCGCCGCACCGCCGAGCTGATCCAGGCCGACTTCGCCAAGGTCGGCGTCACCGTCAACATCGTCAGCTATGACTGGGGCGAATACCTCAAGCGCGCTTCCGCCGTCGATCACGACGGCGCCGTCATCGTTGGCTGGACCGGCGACAATGGCGATCCGGACAACTTCCTCGGCGTGCTCCTGAGCTGCGCTTCCGTCGGTTCGAACAACCGCGCGGAATGGTGCAACAAGGACTTCGACGCGCTCATCAACAAGGCCAAGACGGTTTCCGACCAGGCCGAGCGCACCAAGCTCTACGAAAAGGCACAAGTCATCTTCAAGGAGCAGGCACCTTGGGCGACGCTCGCCCACTCGAAGGTGTTCATGCCGATGCAGAAGACCGTCACCGGCTTTGCGATGGATCCGCTCGGCATCCATCGCTTTGACGGCGTCGATATCGCCGAATAAGGTTCGCGAAACGGGGCGGCGCCACAGGGTGCCGCCCCACCTCGCCCGCCATGCTGCGTTATATCCTCGGCAAGCTCGCCCTCATCATCCCGACCTTCATCGGGATAACCATCCTCGCCTTCGGCTTCGTGCGCATCCTGCCCGGTGATCCGGTGCTGGTGCTTGCGGGCGAACGTGGCCTGTCGCCCGAACGTCACACGGCGCTGATGCACCAGTTCGGTTTCGACCAGCCGATCTGGCAACAATATCTGACCTATCTGACCAACATCCTCGGCGGTGATTTCGGCACTTCGTTCTCCACCAAGACGCCGGTGCTCAAGGATTTCCTGGTGCGGTTTCCGGCAACGGTCGAACTCGCCATCTTCGCGATGATCTTTGCCGTCGTCTTCGGTGTCGCCTTCGGCATCTTCGCCGCGATCCGCCGTGGCTCCTGGTTCGACCAGCTGACCATGGGCACGGCCCTTGCGGGCTACTCCATGCCGATCTTCTGGTGGGGGTTGCTGCTGATCATCGTCTTCTCCGGCATGCTGCACTGGACGCCGGTCTCCGGCCGCATCGACCTTCTCTACTTCTTCAAGCCGGTGACCGGCTTCATGACCATCGATTCTCTGATTTCCGGACAGAAGGGCGCCTTCCGCTCGGCGCTGTCGCACCTCGTCCTGCCGACCATCGTGCTCGGCACCATACCGCTCGCCGTCATCGCCCGGCAGACGCGCTCGGCGATGCTCGAAGTGCTGGGTGAAGACTATGTGCGCACGGCGCGCGCCAAGGGCCTGGCGCCACGCCGCGTCATCGGCCTGCATGCCTTCCGCAACGCGCTGATCCCGGTCGTCACCACCATCGGCCTCCAAGTCGGCACGCTGCTCACCGGTGCCATCCTGACCGAGAGCATCTTCTCCTGGCCCGGCATCGGCAAATGGATGATCGACGCCATTTCCAAGCGCGACTATTTCACCGTGCAGGGCGGGTTGCTTTTGATCGCGCTGATCGTCATGTCGGTGAATCTCATCGTCGACGTGCTCTACGCCGTCATCAACCCGCGCATACGGGCGAATTGACATGACCAATGAAGGCCCAGCCACCATCGAAGCCGCGACCGTCGTCAAACCGCAGGACGCGCGACTGCAGATGTTCGCCGAGTTCTGGCATTACTTCTCCATCAACAAGGGCGCGGTGATAGGTCTCGTCGTCTTCGCGCTGCTGATCCTGATCGCCATCTTCGCGCCGCTGCTCGCCCCGCATTCGCCGGACGACCAGTTCCGCGATTTCTTCCTGACGCCGCCGGCCTGGCAGGCGGGCGGCAACGCCCAGTTCCTGCTTGGCACCGATGCCGTTGGCCGCGACATCCTCTCGCGCCTGGTCTACGGTTCGCGCTTCTCGCTTGCCATCGGCTTCGTCGTCGTCACCACCGCGCTGATCTCCGGCGTCATCCTCGGTCTGCTTGCCGGCTATTGCCGGGGCTGGGTCGACACGCTGATCATGCGCGTCATGGACATCATCCTGGCCTTCCCGTCACTGCTTCTGGCACTGGTGCTGGTCGCGGTGCTTGGCCCCGGCCTCGTCAATGCCATGATCGCCATCGCCTTCGTGCTGCAGCCGCATTTCGCGCGCCTGACCCGCGCCGCCGTGATGGCGGAGAAGAACCGTGAGTATGTGATCTCGGCCAAGGTCGCCGGCGCCAGCCATCTCAGGCTGATGCTGGTCACCATCCTGCCCAACTGCATTGCGCCGCTGATCGTGCAGGCGACTTTGTCCTTCTCCAATGCCATCCTCGAGGCGGCCGCGCTTGGCTTCCTCGGCATGGGCGCGCAGCCGCCGACTCCGGAATGGGGCACCATGCTTGCCGAAGCGCGCGAGTTCATCCTGCGCGCCTGGTGGGTGGTGACCTTCCCGGGCCTCGCCATCCTCATCACCGTCTTCGCCATCAACCTGATCGGCGACGGCCTGCGCGACGCGCTCGACCCCAAGCTGAAGAGGTCGTGAGCATGCCTTTGCTCGAGATCAAGAACCTCACCGTTTCCTTCGACACCGCTGCCGGCCCGTTCATGGCCGTGCAAGGCATCGACCTTTCGATCGAGCCGCGCGAGGTGCTGGCGATCGTCGGCGAATCCGGTTCGGGCAAGTCGGTGTCGATGCTGGCCGTGATGGGGCTTCTTCCCAACACCGCGACGGTCAAGGCGGACCGCATGGCCTTCGACGGTGTCGACCTCTTGAAGCTCAGCCCGTCCGAGCGGCGCAAGATCATTGGCAAGGACATCTCGATGATCTTCCAGGAGCCGATCGCCAGCCTCAACCCGTGCTTCACCGCCGGTTTCCAGATCGAGGAGGTGCTGCGCTTCCATATGGGCATGGACCGCGCCCAGCGCCGCGCACGCGCCATCGAACTGATGAAGCTGGTCGGCATCGCCGATCCGGAATTGCGGTTGAGTTCCTTCCCGCATCAGATGTCGGGCGGCCAATGCCAGCGCATCATGATCGCGATCGCCATTGCCTGCAATCCGAAGCTTTTGATTGCGGACGAGCCGACCACCGCGCTCGATGTCACCATCCAGAAGCAGATACTGGACCTGCTGGTCTCGCTGCAGGCCAAATACGGCATGGGCCTGATCATGATCACCCACAATATGGGCGTGGTGGCCGAGACAGCCGACCGCGTCATCGTCCAGTACAAGGGCCGCAAGATGGAAGAGGCCGACGTGCTGTCGCTGTTTGAATCGCCGAAGAGCAATTACACGCGCGCGCTGCTGTCGGCGCTGCCGGAGAACGCCGTCGGCGACCGGCTGCCGACCGTCTCCGAGGTGATGTTCGAGCCGGCCCCGTCGGGAGCCAGAGCATGACCAGGGTCGTCGAAGGCAACAACATCGTGCGCGACTACCATGTCGGCGGCGGCCTGTTCACCGGACCACGCACCGTGCATGCGGTCAAGGGCGTCTCCTTCAACGTGGACAAGGGCAAGACGCTGGCCATCGTCGGCGAAAGCGGCAGCGGCAAGTCGACGCTTGCCCGTATCATCACCTTGATCGATCCGGCGACAGCGGGCGAGTTGTTCATCGACGGCAAGAAGGTCGACATCGCCAGGGGCGGTCTGACCAGGGAGATGCGCCGCAAGGTGCAGATCGTCTTCCAGAATCCTTACGGCTCTCTCAATCCGCGCCAGAAGATCGGCGACGTGCTGGGCGAACCGCTGCTGATCAACACCGACAAGTCGGCGGCGGACCGGCGCGACCTCGCCATGAAGATGCTGAAGAAGGTCGGTCTCGGTCACGAGCACTACAACCGCTATCCGCACATGTTCTCGGGCGGCCAGCGCCAGCGCATCGCCATTGCCCGCGCGCTGATGCTCAATCCGAGCCTGCTGGTGCTGGATGAGCCGGTTTCGGCGCTCGATCTTTCAGTGCAGGCGCAGGTGCTCAATCTGCTCGCCGACCTGCAGGACGAATTCCAACTGACCTATGTCTTCATCAGCCACGACCTGTCCGTCGTGCGCTACATCGCCGACGATGTCATGGTGATGTATCTGGGCGAGGCGGTCGAATACGGCTCGCGCGACGAAGTCTTCGCCGACCCCAAGCACAGCTACACCAAGACCCTGTTCGCCGCGACCCCGCGCGCCGACGTCGCCTCGATCAAGGCGAGGTTGGCGAAGAAGAAGGCTGCTTGACGTCTCTTCGTCATCCCAGGGCCGAGCGACGCGCAGACCCTGGGATCCATTCCGTTACCTCAGCCGAAACGTGCAGCGGAGAAGAGTTCTGCACCTTGAGCGGCGCTCGCATGTTACGGCATGGATCCTCGCGTCTGCGCCGCGTCGCTTCGCTCCTTGCTTCGCCCGTGGATGACGACCTCGAGGAGAGCCCGATTTCCCGGGATTACGACAGCTTGGCGATAATGGCGCGCAGCGCCTCGCCGAAACGGTGGATCTCCTCGACCGTGTTGTAATGGACCAGCGAGGCGCGGATCGCGCCGCTGTCCATCGACAGGTTGAGGCGCTTCATCAGCCGTGGCGCGTACATGTGGCCGTCGCGGATGCCGATCTGCATGTCGGCCATTTCCTCGACGATTTTCTGCGGTGACAGCTTGCCGATGTTGAAGCAGAAGGTCGGCACGCGTTCGTTGATGCGGGCCTCGTCGGCAACGCCATAGATGGTTGCGCCGCAGCCCTTGAGCACGGCGAGCATTTCGCGCGCCAACGCCAATTCGTAGTCGCGGATGGCGCCCATGCCGGCAACGATGTTTTCGCGCCGCGAGCGGTTGTTCGAGGGCGCAAGGTTGCGTCCGATCAGTTCCAGATACTGCACGGCCGCGTCCATGCCGGAGACGTTCTCGTAGATGAAGGTGCCGGCCTCGACCTTGTAGGGCGGTTCGTCCGGAATGAAGTCCTCCCGGAAGGTCGGCAACCGCTTCAGCGTCTCGAAGCGACCCCACAGGAAGCCCATATGCGGCGAGAAATTCTTGTAGCCCGAGCAGACGAGATAATCGCAGTCCCAGGCCTGAACGTCGATCAGCCCATGCGGCCCGTAATGCACGCTGTCGAGGAACACCTCGGCGCCGGCGGCGTGGGCGATCTTGGCCGCCGAGGCGACATCGACAATCGAGCCGATCGAATGCGCCGTCACCGTGCAGGCGACAAGGCGGGTGCGATCGGAAACCAGCGGCTTGAGGTCGTCGACATGCAGATTCCCATCCTCGCGCATGCGCCACCACTTGAACTTTGCGCCGGCGGATTCCAGCGCCAGCCAGGTGGCGATGTTGGCGTCATGGTCCATATCGGTGACGACGATCTCGTCGCGCTCCTGCAGCATCTGGCCGATGCCGAGGCTGACGAGGCGGATGAACGAGGTGGCGTTCATGCCGAAGCAGATTTCCGCCGGGCTGTAGGCGTTGATCAGCAGCGCAACGCTTGTCCGAGCATCGGCGACCGACTGGTCGACCGTGACGCTGCGGCCATAGCGGCCGCCGCGCTGCACATTGTGCGAGACGAGATGGTTGGTCACCGCGTCGAGCACGCTTTGCGGGATCTGCGCGCCGGCGGCGTTGTCCAGGAAGATGAAATCGCCGGCTCTTTGCAATGCCGGGAACATCGCTCGGATGGTATCGACGGGAAAGCCGCCGCTGGCGGATTGGGAATTGCTCAAGGTCGTCTCCTGCGAAATGTTTTGCAGAGGGGATTGGGGTGATCAGCGCGTCTTTTCGGTCCTGAAACGGTGTTCGAGCAGGCTGACGAGGCGCACCATCGGCCAGAGGAAAATAAGATAGACGAGCGCCGCGCCGATCAGCGGCGAGGGGTTGGCGTAGAGCGATTGCGCGTTGGTCGCTTCCTTCAAGAGCTCCGGCAGTGCCACGGTCGAGGCGAGCGAAGTGTCCTTGAACATCGAGACGCAGTTGCTGGTCATCGGCGGGATGACTACGCGCACCGCCTGCGGCAGCACCACCTTGCGCAAGGTCAAAAGGAACGGCAGGCCGAGCGCCTGCGACGCCTCGAACTGGCCGCGCGGAATGCTCTCTATGCCGGACCGGAACACTTCCGCCGAATAGGCCGACATGATGATGGCGAACGCCGTCACGGCGGATGCCCAGGACGAAAGCCGGATGCCGAGGAAAGGCAGCGCGTAGTAGATCAGGATCAGCACGACCAGCACCGGCAAGGCGCGGAAGATATCGGTATAGCCGACCGCCAGCCACTGCAGCGGCTTTGGCGCATAGAGCCGCAGCAGGCTGATCACCAGGCCGATCGGGATGCCGATGCCGATGCTGAGCAGGCCGAGCAGCAGCGTGTTCAGGAAGCCGCGCAGCAGCGCCGGCAGGCTGGACGCAATGACATCGGCGTTGAAGAAGGTGTCGATCAGCGACATGGGAGCGTTTCCGAACTGTTTTGCGTCCCGTGACGCCAGCGCAATTCCAGGAAAGGGATGAGACGGTTTTCCGCCTGGAATTGCATCAAAGGGAGATGGCCCGGAACATCAAATCGGTTACTGCACCGAACGCGATCCCGGGGGAGGATCGAATGCAGGAGCCGTGCCGCCTGCGGCCGGCACGGTCCCTTTTTGTCAATCGCCAATCAGGCCTTCGGCAGCGGCATTTCCTTGACCGTCGAAGAGTCCGCCGGCGCGTCGCTGCCGAACCACTTCTTGTGGATCGCCGCCAGCGTGCCGTCCTTCTTCATCGCGCTCAGCGCATCGTTCAGCTTGCCGAGCAGCGGGTGGTCCTTGGTCATCATCAGGCCGTACTGCTCGCCGGTCTTGATGCGCTGCTTGACCGTCAGATCCTTCATCTTGGTGAAGGAGTACTGCATGCCCGGAATGTCGCTGACGGCCGCATCGACGCGGCCGGCGCTGAGGTCGAGCAGAAGGTTCTGCTGCGTGTCATAGCCCTTCACGTCGCTGAAGCCGTCGGCCTCCTGATGTGCCTTGACCCAGGTCTCGCCGGTCGAGCCGGACAGCACGCCGACGATCTTGCCCTTGAGGTCGGCCTCGGCATTGATCGCGCTGTCGGTCTTGGTCGCGATGCCCATGTCTGAATCATAATAGGGCTGCGTGAAGGACTGCGACTTCAACCGCTCCGGCGTGATGGTGATCGACGAAATGGCGACGTCGATGCGCTTCGAGGTGGTGGCGGCGAACAGCGCCTGGAAGCCGAGGTCGGCGATGTCGGTGGTCATGCCGACGCGCTTGGCTGCTTCGTTGACGATGTCGACTTCAAAGCCCTCGAAGGTGCCGCTCTCGTTCTTGTACTCGAAAGGCGGGTTGGTGGGGTAGGCGCCGACATTGAGCACATCTGCGGCATAGGCCGTGGCCGGTCCGGCGGCGATGCCGATGGCGGCGGCGAGCAGGATGAAATTGCGACGGGTGAGCTTCATTGGTGTCCCCTCTGGTTGTTGATCGGGCGGGGCTGGCCCCGCACGGTTTCTTGCCGTCCCACCTCCCAGCGGGGCGTCAATTCATGGCGACGACCATGCGGTCGAGCGCGGTTTCTATCTGATCGCGATCGCGACAGACGCACATGCGCAGGAATGCCGCCGAGGAGCTTCCGAACAACTGGCCGGGCGCCAGCCCGACCCGCGCTGTTTCGAGGATCCTGGCGCAGGCCTGCCGGGCATCGTTTTCGCCCACAAGGGCAAAGAAGGCATACATGCCGCCGCGCGGTTTCGCGGGCAGGATGATGCCCGGAATCCGTGCCAGCCGGTCATAAGCAAGATCGAGGCCGGTCCTGATCCGCTGCCGGATCTCCTCGACCAGCGGCTCGCCCTGGCGGATGGCGGCAACCGCGCCGGCCTGGATCGGCGCGGCGGTGCCGCTGTTGATGTACTGGGTCATGGCGCCAAGCTGGTCGGCGACACCCGATGGATGGGTCAGCCAGCCAATGCGCCAGCCGGTCATTGCCCAGGCTTTCGAAAAGCTGTTGACCGACAGCACGCGGTCGCCGTCCTCGGCGATCTGCAGGATGGAGGGCGCGACGTCGCCGTCGAAATAGAGCCGGCCATAGACCTCGTCTGATATGATCCAGATGCCGGTGCGCCGGCTGAAGTCGAGCAGCGCCTGCATTTCCGCGCGCGATGCGGTCCAGCCGGTCGGGTTGGAGGGCGTCGACAGGAAAATCGCGCGGGTGCGCGCATCGCAGGTGGCGAACAGCCGGTCGAGATCGAGGTGCCAGTCGCCCTTGAAATCGAGCGAAAATGGACGCGGCTCGCCGCCGATCAGGTGGATGGCGTTATGGATGTTGGGCCATTGCGGCGCGACATAGATGACGTTGGTGCCGGTATCGACCAGCAGTTCCAGCGCAAGATACAGCGCCTGCATGCCGCCCGGTGTGACCGTGGTGCGTGGGATCGGGATCGGCCGGCCATGGATGCGCGTCTGGTACTCGGACAGCGCTTCATTCAACGGGCCATGGCCGCGCATGTTGGGAACGTAGAAGGTCAGGCCTTCGTCGAAAGCCGCCTTGGCGGCGTCGCGGATGAAGGACGGCGTCACCATGTCGCCTTCGCCGTACCAGAGCGCGATCACATCACCCAGTTCCCGCGCGCGCACGGCGAGGTTGGCGATGTTTTCAGTATGAAGGTCGCGGATCTGGGCGCGCACGCCATCGAAAGCATAGCGCGCGCTGGACGATGACTGGGGCAGCACGAACGACAAGGACTGAACCCCTCCACCCTAAACGCCATGATGGACTGGCCGGCAACCTCCTCGGCACGGCAGCCACCATCGACTTCGAATGCTTATCCAAAGTGGGGCGCTTTTCAAGGCGAAAGTTTTAAGCTTAAAAAGTTTGACCGGCCTGTTGCCTCGCCGAGACCCCTGTTTGCCTAGCTGCGCCCGTTTTGCGCCAGTTCGGCGCGCGCGGCAGCACAGTTGGCCGCGGCGCCAGCACCAAGAAACATCGTGTCGCTGGCCAGCACGAAGAAACTCGCGCCGATGGCTGCCCATCGGCTGATATTCTGTGGGCTGGCGCAAAATATGCCTGCGGTCCTGCCGTGTGCAATCGTCGCGCCGATGATTGTGCCGATCGCCTCGTTGAGCTTGTCCGTGCCTTTCGATCCCATCGCATCGATCGACACCGAAAGATCGCCGGGACCGACGAAGATCATGTCGACGCCGTCGACGGCCGCGATCGCTTCGATGTTGGTGAGCCCCTCCGATGTCTCGACCTGGACCGCGACGACGATCCGTTCATTGGCGCCGGCAAGATATTCGGGAATGCGATAGCCATAGCCGGCGGCCCGGCCGGGTCCGACGCCGCGTTCGCCCAGCGGCGGATAACGCGAGGCTTTCACCGCCATCGCGGCCTGGGCTGATGTCGAGACACGCGGGATCAGCACGCCCTGTGCGCCGCTGTCGAGCGCTGCCTGGATGGCTTCCGGCGCATGGCCGGGAACGCGCACCATCGCCGGCACGCGATGCACGTCGGCCGCGCGAACCATGGTCTCGATCATGTCGCGCGAAATCTGGGCGTGCTCCCAGTCGATGCAGACGAAGTCGAGGCCGGCGAGCGCCATCACCTCGACCACGACGGGATGCGGAATGGCGGCGAAGGAGCCGACCAGCCTCGTCTTGCCGATGCATTTCTGGCGGAATTCGCTCATGCCGATCCCCTTTTTGTGCTGCCCAATCCATATCCGCAAACGATGGCAAGGCGAAGCTATTTCAGGCTTGAAATATTTTCGCGCGGGCCTAGCGTGTGGTCTCCCGCCGCGAGTTTCCCGAGATGACCAAAGCCCATCCCTTGCACGGCCAAAACAAACTGAAGCTCGGCGTCTTCTCGACCAACGCCGATGGCGGCCTTGCCATCACCGATGTGCCGGAGCGTTGGACGGCAAGCTGGCAGGACAATCTGACCGCGGCCCAGATCGCCGACCGCGCCGGGCTCGAGTTCCTGCTGCCGATCGCGCGCTGGCGCGGTTTTGGCGGCCGCAACAAGGTGCGCGAATGGTCATTCGAAACCTTCACCTGGGCGGCGGCTCTTGCCGCGGCCACCGAGCAGATCGGCCTGTTCATGACCGTGCACGTGCCGCTGGTGCATCCGCTTTATGCCGCCAAGGCGCTGGCGACGGTCGACCATATCAGTGGGGGCCGAGCCGGCCTCAATATCGTCTGCGGCTGGAACCCGAAGGAATTCGGCATGTTCGGCACGCCGCTCGTGGAAAAGGGTTACGAGCAGGCAGCGGAATGGATTGAGATCCTGAAGCGGCTTTATGCATCGAGCGAGCCGCTCGACTATGAAGGCGTCTACTATCGCCTGAAGGAAGCGGTCAGCCGACCGGCCAGCCTGCAGGTTCCGCGCCCGGTGACCATGAATGCCGCTTTCGGCGGCCCGGGCCGCGATTTCGCCGCCGCCCATTGCGACTATTTGTTCACGACCTTTTCCGAGATGGGCGATGCCGGCAAGCATGTCGCCGACATTCGTGAACGGGCCGGCAAGGTCGGCCGTGATGTCGGCGTCTACACCGTGGCGCATGTCGTCTGCCGCCCGACCATGGAGGAGGCGCAGGCCTACTATAACAGCTATGCGGTGACGATGGCCGACCATGACGCGGTCGATGCTCACATGGCTGGCAAGAAGGAATTCTCGCGGTCACATGATGCGCATGCCTATGACCGCTACCGACAGCGCTTCGCCGGCGGCGCCGGCACCTATCCGCTGGTCGGAACCCCGGATTCAATCGCTTCCGAGATGGCCGCCATTGCCGGGCATGGGTACCAGGGCATCGCGCTGTCCTTCGTCAACTACACGCAGGAGCTGCCCTATTTCTGCGATCACGTGCTGCCGCTGCTGAGGCGGGCCGGACTTCGCGAATAGCAGCGATGCTTCCCCAACTTCGTCATCCCTGCGCGGAGCAGGAGCGAAGCTCCGTCGCGGAGACCCTGGGATCCATGCCGCGATCTTGGCCATGGAGTGCAGCGGAGGAGAATTCTGGGCCGCTGCAACGCTTTGATTTCACGGAATGGATCCCGGGGTCTGTGCTGCGTCGCTGCGCTCCTTGCTTCGCCCCAGGATGACGAAGCGATAGGCGGTTACTCCGGGATAACGGCGGTTGCCTGGATTTCTATCTTGGCGCGATCCTCGACCAGAGCCATCACCTGCATGGCGGCCATTGCCGGAAAATGCCGGCCGATCACCGCGCGATAGGCTTCGCCTAGCCCTTTGAGGTTGGCCAGATACTCGGCCTTGTCGGTGAAATACCAAGTCATCGAGGTGATGTGTTGTGGGCCAGCGCCAGCCTCGGCCAGTACCGCCACGACGTTTTCCAGCGTCTGCCGCACCTGGCCGACGAAGTCGTCCGTCTCGAACTGGCATTGCCTGTTCCAACCGACCTGTCCACCGACGAAGACGAGACGCCCGCGCGCGGCCACGCCATTGGCGTAGCCGACCGGTTTTGCCCAGCCTTCCGGCTGCAGGATCTCGTGCATTTCAACTCTCCGTCTATCCAATATCGGTCCGCAATATCAGCGTTCGCAAACAATCCAGTCCGTCGACGCGACCTGTCTCAGGCCGCGCCCATCACTTGCCGCGCGATCACTACTTTCTGTACGTCGGATGCACCCTCGTAGATGCGCAGCGCGCGGATCTCGCGATACAGGCTCTCGACGATATGGCCCTTGCGCACGCCGTCGCCGCCATGCAACTGCACCGCCTTGTCGATCACCTCCTGCGCCTTGTCGGTGGCGAACAGCTTGGCCATCGCCGCCTCGCGCGTTACCCGCGCGGCGCCCATGTCCTTGGTCCAGGCAGCGCGGTAGACCAGAAGCGCCGCGGCATCGACGTCGAGCGCCATGTCGGCGACATGACCTTGCACCATCTGCAGCTCGGCCATCGGCGCACCGAACAGCTTGCGCTCGGCTACCCGTTTGATGCTCTCGTCCAGCGCGCGGCGGGCGAAGCCGAGTGCTGCCGCGCCGACCGTCGAGCGGAACACGTCCAGCACCGACATGGCGATGCGGAACCCATCGCCAGGCTTGCCGATCAGCGACGAAGCAGGCAACTGTACCTGGTCGAAGGAAAGCCGCGCCAGCGGATGCGGCGCGATCACTTCCAGCCGCTCGGCAATGCCAAGCCCCTTGGCGTCGCCCGGCACGAGGAAGGCGGAAAGCCCCTTGGCGCCCGGCGCCTCGCCGGTGCGGGCGAAGACGACGTAGAGATCGGCTATGCCGCCATTGGAGATCCAGGTCTTCTCGCCGGTGAGAACATAATCATCGCCATCGCGGGTCGCCGTCATCTCGGTATTGGCGACATCGGATCCCGAGCGCGGCTCCGACAGGGCGAAGGCGGATATCGCCTTGCCGGCGCGTGTCTTTGCCAGCCATCGCTGCTGTTCCGGGGTGCCGAACAGGCTGAGCGCCCCAGTGCCGAGCCCCTGCATGGCGAAGGCGAAATCGGCGAGCCCGTCATGGCGCGCCAGCGTCTCGCGCGCGATGCACAAGGTGCGGACGTCGAGTGGTGCCGGATTGTCGGTATCGAGTGCCGTCGGCTTCAACCAGCCGTCCTTGCCGAGGCTTGCCACCAATTCGCGGCAGGCCGCATCGATGTCGTGGTGATCGACGGGGAGGTTTTTTGCGCACCAGGTTTCGAGGCGTTCGGCGAGTTCGCGATGGCGGTCTTCGAAGAACGGCCAGTTGAGGAAGGAACGGTCAGGCATAGGGGCCTCCGCGATGTTGCGGGCTTTGCGCCCTATGGCGCCCCCCTCTGTCCTGCCGGACATCTCCCCCACTAGGGGGGAGATTGGCAGCTTCGGCTGCGGCGCCTTCTTTGCAACGCTGGAGATTGGCGAAAGCAGAGATGACGTCCAATCTCCCCCCTAGTGGGGGAGATGTCCGGCAGGACAGAGGGGGGCGCTGTCCCGCCAACGTCTCCTTTGAAACGAGCATCCTCAATTCCCCTCGAACACTGGCTTTCGCTTGTCGACGAAAGCCCGATACGCCCGCTCGAAATCGTGCGTCTGCATGCAGATCGCCTGCGCCTGCGCTTCCGCCTCGATCGCCTGGTCGAGACCCATCGACCATTCCTGGTTCAATTGCGTTTTGGTGATGCCGTGGGCGAAGGTCGGGCCGGAGACGATGCGTGCCGCCATGTCGAGCGCGTCGGCTTCCAGCGCCGCGGCATCGACGAGCCTGTTGTAGAACCCCCAGCGCTCGCCTTCGGCGGCCGTCATGGTGCGGCCGGTGTAGAGCAGTTCGGCGGCACGGCCTTGGCCGATGATGCGCGGCAGGATCGCGCAGGCGCCCATGTCGCAACCGGCAAGGCCGACACGGGTGAACAGGAACGCGGTCTTGGCTTCCGGCGTGGCGATGCGGATGTCGGAGCTCATGGCGATGATGGCGCCGGCGCCGACCGCCACGCCGTCGACCGCCGCGATGATCGGCTTGCCGCAATTCAGCATCGCCTTGACGAAATCGCCGGTCATGCGGGTGAAGGCGAGCAGTTCCTTCATGTCCATCCTGACCAGCGGGCCGATGATGTCGTGGACGTCGCCGCCCGAGCAGAAATTGCCGCCATTGGGCAGGAACACCACGGCGTCGACATCGTCGGCATAGACGAGATCGCGAAACGTGTCGCGCAGTTCGGCATAGCTGTCAAAGGTCAGCGGGTTCTTGCGCTCGGGACGGTCAAGCCTGACCTTCGCGATCCTGCCTTCGACCTGCCATAGGAAATGCTGCGGCTTGAGACCGGCCATCTTTGTCATTCGCGTCCCTCCCAGTTGCTGCGGAACGAGGTCAGCATGCCGGTCAGCCGGCGTGCATCCTCTTCACTGACCTTGCCCAGCAATTCACCGATCCAACCCTCATGCGCCGCGGCGATGGTGGCAAAGGATTTCGAGCCCTCCTCGGTCAGCCGCACCATAGAGGTGCGCCGGTCGCCATTGCGGCGCGCACGCGCCACCAGCCCTTCCGAAACCAGCCGATCGACAATGCCGGTGACATTGCCGTTGGACACCAGCAGGAAACGCGAAAGATCGCTCATCAGCATGCCTTCGGGCGCGCGATAGAGTGCCGCCATCACGTCGAAGCGGGGCAGCGTCGTATCGAACTCCTTCTTCAGCCGCTCGCGCAGTTCGGCCTCGATCGTGCGCGAGGCGCGCAGCAGCCTGATCCACAGCCGCAGCCGGTCCTTGCCGGGTCCCGATGGCGCGGGCAGGGGGCCGGCTACCATGTTTCGCCTCCTGAGATGGAAATGGTCTGTCCGGTGATCGATGCCGCCGCATCGTCGCACAACCACAACACCGAGGCGGCAATCTCCTGCGGCTGGATGAAGCGGCCTTGCGGGTTGGTCGAGACGAGGCTCGATCGTGCCTCGCCGGCCGAGCGGCCGGTCTTTTCGACAATGCGCTGGATGGACTCCTCCAACATCTCCGTTTCGACAAAGCCTGGGCAAACCGCGTTCACGGTGACGCCGGACTTCGCCGCCTCGGCGGCGAGCGCCCGCATCAAACCGACGACGCCATGCTTGGCGGCGACATAAGGCGCGACATAGGCGTAGCCTTTCAGCCCTGCCGTCGAAGCGATGAAGACGATCCGGCCCGCCTTGCGCGCGGCCATGCCGGCCAGCGCCGGTTTCACCGTCAGGAAGGCGCCGGTCAGGTTGACGTCGAGCGTCCGCTGCCAGTCGGCAAGCGTGGTCTTGTGCGCCGGCGTGCTGCCGGCCATGCCGGCATTGGCAACGACGATGTCGAAGGGCCCGCGCGCGGCTTCCGCTGTCTGGTAAAGCGATGCCATCGCCGCCGCATCGGTGACGTCGGCGGCGATGCCGAAAATGCGATCGCTTTCGCTGGCCACCCTGGCAAGTTCGGCTTCGCGCCGGCCGCAGATGGTCACGTCGATGCCCGCACCCGCAAGCGCCAGCGCGATGGCCCGGCCAACGCCGGAGCCGCCACCGGTGACCAGCGCATGCTTGCCGGCGATCATGCGCCCGTCCTCGAAACATCGCGCTGCCACTCACCCTTACCCTCTCCCCGTGAAGAACGGGGAGAGGGGGTCGCCAGCGCCGGAACTTGACCCTTCTCCCCGTTTTCCACGGGGAGAAGGTGCCGGCAGGCGGATGAGGGGCGGCGCCAACTTGGAAAACGTGAAGCACTCATACTTTGAGCCCCGCGGCGGCATCGCGCTCGGCCAGCCGGTAGAGCTGGTCGCGCCCGGGCAGATAGGGATCCGGCCATTTCACGCCACGGTCGCCGAGCGTCACCGCCGCATGCAGCGTCCAATAGGGATCGGCAAGATGCGGCCGGGCCAGCGCCACCAGGTCGGCGCGGCCGGCCATCAGGATCGAGTTGACATGGTCCGGTTCATAGATGTTACCGACCGCCATCGTCGCCATGCCGACCTCGTTGCGGATGCGGTCGGAAAACGGCGTCTGGAACATGCGGCCGTACACCGGCTTCGCCAACACCGAGGTCTGGCCGGCCGAGACGTCGCAGATGTCGACGCCGGCCTCATGCAGCAGCCGCGCGATCTCGACCGCGTCGGCGGGCGTCACGCCTTCGATGCCGACCCAGTCATTGGCCGAAATGCGCATCGAGATCGGCTTTTCCGCTGGCCAGGCGGCGCGCACCGCGTGGAAGATTTCGAGGGGATAGCGCATGCGATTCTCCAGCGAACCGCCATATTCATCCGTGCGCCGGTTGGTGACCGGAGTGATGAAGGATGATAGGAGATAGCCATGCGCGGCATGGATCTCCAGCATGTCGAAGCCGCAACGATGCGCCATCTCGGCGGAGCCCACGAACTGCTCGCGCACCCTGTCCATGTCGGAACGGTCCATCGCCTTCGGCACCTGATTCCCAGGCGACCACGCCACTGCCGAGGCCGCCATCACAGGCCAGTTGCCGGAGGTCAGCGGCACGTCAGTGCCTTCCCAGCCGACACGGGTCGAACCCTTGGCGCCGGAATGGCCGATCTGCGCGCAGATCTTCGCCTCCGTCTCGGTATGGACGAAATCGACCAGCCGCTTCCAGGCTACCTCGTGCTCGGGCGTGTAGAAGCCGGGACAGCCGGGCGTGATGCGCCCTTCCGGACTGACGCAGGTCATCTCAATATAGACGAGGCCAGCGCCGCCCTTGGCCCGCTCGGCATAGTGGGTGAAGTGCCAGTCTGTCGGGCAGCCGTCGACGGCCCTGTACTGCGCCATCGGCGAGACGACGACGCGGTTGTTAAGCCGCATGTCGCGCAGCTTGAATGGCGCGAACATCGGCGCGCGGCGCAGCCTGTTGCCGCCGGCGCCTGCCTGGCGCTGGAACCATTCTTCGGCGCCGCCCAGCCATTCGGCATCGCGCAGCCGCAAATTCTCGTGGCTGATGCGTTGCGAACGGGTCAGCAGCGAATAGTTGAACTGCACCGGATCGAGGCCGAGATAGCGCTCGACCTCCTCGAACCATTCGAGCGAATTGCGCGCCGCCGATTGCAGCTTCAGCACCTCGGTGCGGCGGGCATCCTCATATTTGCGGAACGCGGCATCGAGGTCCGGCTCGGTTTCGACATACTCGGCCAGCGCCACCGCGCTTTCCAGCGCCAGCTTGGTGCCGGAGCCTATCGAGAAATGGGCCGAGGCGGCCGCGTCGCCCATCAGCGCCAGGTTCTTGTAGGACCAGCGCTCGCACAACACACGCGGGAAATTGATCCAGGCCGAACCCCTGATGTGGTTGGCGTTGGTCATCAGCGCATGGCCGCCGAGATGCTTTTCGAAGATGCGCTCGCAGACGGCGATGGACTCCTGCTGCGTCATCGCGCCGAAGCCGAAGGCAGCCCAGGTCTGTTCGCTGCACTCGACGATGAAAGTCGCCGTGTCGCTGTCGAACTGGTAGGCATGCGCCCACACCCAGCCATGCTCGGTCTTCTCGAAGATGAAGGTGAAGGCGTCGTCGAATTTCTGGTTGGTGCCCAGCCAGACGAACTTGCATTTGCGGGTGTCGATGTCGGGCTTGAAGACATCGACGAAAGTGTTGCGTGCCTTGGAATTCAGCCCGTCGGCGGCGACGACCAGATCATGCGTCTCCATATAGGGACGGGGATCGCCGATATCGGTCTCGAACATCAGCTTGACGCCGAGTTCCCGCGCGCGGCGTTGCAGCAGGATGAGCAGCCGCTTGCGGCCGATGCCGCAGAAACCGTGGCCTGACGAGACCGTGCGCACGCCGTCATGGATGACGGCAATGTCGTCCCAATAGGCAAAATGCTTCTTGATCCACACGGCGCTGACCGGATCGTTCTTGGCCAGGTTGTCGAGCGTTTCGGCCGATAGCACCACGCCCCAGCCGAACGTATCGTCCGGCCGGTTGCGCTCGAACACGGTCACATCGTGCCCGGCGTCCCTGAGCTTCATCGAAATGGCAAAGTAGAGGCCGGCTGGTCCGCCGCCGAGAACCGCAACCTTCATCCGTGCGATCTCCTCTTCGCTTTTTTGCTAGCCTGAATATCGCGCTTGAAGCTAGATATTTCAAGCTTAAAATTTCATATCGAAACGACCGGACCTTTGTGCGCCTCGATGCCTTTCATGTCGGAGCCGTGACCGACGGGATGTTCAGCCAATCCAGATCGATTTCCGGCAGCGGAATGGCTGCGATGAGGTCGCGCGTGTAGGCCTGCTGGGGATTGTCGAACAAGGCATCGGTGGCGCTGGCTTCGACGATCCTGCCTTCGCGCATGACGATCACTTGCCGGCACAGCCGCCGGATGACGGAAAGATCGTGGCTGATGAAGGCGATCGTCAGGCCCATCTCCACTGCCAATTTCTCCAGCAAAGTGAGGATCTGCGCCTGCGTCGATACGTCGAGACCGGAGACGATCTCGTCTGCCAGCACGAATTTCGGCGACAGCGCCAGCGCGCGCGCAATGCCGACGCGCTGGCGCTGGCCGCCCGACAGTTCGTGGCGGTAGCGGCTGGCGAAACTCTGCGGCAGGCCGACCCGCTGCAGCGCCTCGGCGACGCGGCTCTTCAGATTATCGCCAAGGCCATTCTGCCTCAACGGCGCGGCGATGATGCTGGCGATGGTGCGGCGCGGGTTGAGCGAGGACATCGGGTCCTGGAAGATCATCTGCAGGTCGCGCCGCAACGGTCGCAGCTCCGCTTCCGACAAATGGGCGATATCGCGGCCGTCGAAGCTGATGCTGCCGGCGTTGGGTTCCAGCAGCCTGACCAGCGCCCGGCCGAGCGTCGACTTGCCGGAACCGGATTCGCCGACGATACCGGTCACCGATCCCCTGGGCAGGTCGAAATCCAGGCCTTTCAGGATCTCGGCCAAAGGCGCGCGGCCGATCAGCGGCTTGCGGGTCATGTCGGGCAGCGCCACCTTCAGCCCGCGCACGGAAAACAGCGGCTCAGCCATTGGGGCGCCTCCAGGTCTGGTCCGCCGCCGCGATTTCGGCGGCAAGTCCTGCCAGCACCGTCTCGTCCACCGGCTTCAACGAAGCGAGCGGGTCGGTGTAGCGCGGCGTCGCCGCCATCAGCGCGCGCGTATAGAGGTGCCGCGGTGCGGCGAAAAGGTCGGCGGTGTCGGTCTCCTCCACCACCTTGCCGGCATAAAGCACCGACACCTTCTGGCTGATCTTGGCGACGACGCCGAGATCATGGGTGACGAACAGGATCGCCGTGCCATGCTCGCGCTGCAATTGGGCGATCAGCCGCAGGATCTGCTTCTGCACGGTGACGTCGAGCGCCGTGGTCGGCTCGTCGGCGACGATCAGCCGTGGCTCGGCGGCGAAGGCGGCGGCGATCAAAACGCGCTGACGCATGCCGCCGGAAAGCTCGTGCGGATAGCTTTTCAGCACGCGCTCGGGGTCGCGGATCTGCACCTCGTCAAGCAATTGCCGGATGCGGGTGTCGGCCCTCTCGCCGCCCCAGCCGAGGATGCGCACCAGCCGGTCGGTCATCTGCGGGCCGATGCGACGCGACGGATTGAGCGCGGTCAGCGGGTCCTGCGGGATCAGCGCCGTGCGCGCGCCGATCAGCGTGCGCCGTGCCTTGGGCCGGAGCCTGCCGAGGTCTTCGCCCTCGAACCTGATATCGCCTTCGACAATGCGCACGCTCGATGGCAAGACGCCAAGCACCGCCTTGCCGATCATCGTCTTGCCGGCGCCGCTTTCGCCAACCAATGCACGCACCTCGCCGGGTTGCACGGCGAGCGACACCGAGCGCAACACGCGCTGGCCGTTCGGCAGCACCGCGCTAAGGTTGGCGATGTCGAGGCAGGCGCTCATCGCAGCACCGGATCGAACCGCGTCTTCAGCGCTTCGCCGAACTGGCTGAACGACAGCACGGTGACGATCAGCGTGATCAGCGGAAACACCAGCACCCACCAGGCCTGATGGATCGACAGCCTGCCCTCGGCGATGATGCCGCCCCAGGTCGGATCGTCGGTCGAGATCGACAAATTGACGAAGGACAGGATCGCTTCGACGATCACGGCAATGCCCATTTCCAGCGACAGCAGCGCGACGATCGACGGCAGGACGTTGGGCAGCACTTCACGCAGCATGATGCCGACGCGGCCATAGCCCGCGATGCGGGCGTTCTCGACATAATCCATGCGCGACTGGCCCATCGCCTCGGCGCGGATCACCCGGCAGAAGCGCGTCCAGTCGATGATGGCGATGGCGAGGATGACGGAACCGAGGCCGGTGCCCAGCACCGCGACCAGCAGGATGGCGAAGAGCACCGGCGGAAACGCCATCCAGACATCGACGATGCGCGAAATGATGCGGTCGGCCCAGCCGCCGAAATAGCCTGCGACCAACCCGAGTGTCGAACCGACCAGGCAAGCGGCGATCGCGGCGGCAAACGCGACGATGAAGGCGATGCGGCCGCCGAAGATCAGCCGGGAGAGCAGGTCGCGGCCGAGGCTGTCGGTGCCCAGCCAATAGCCGGGCTCGGCGCCGTCCAGCCAGAAGGGCGGCAGCCGCTCCAGCATCAGGTCCTGCGCCAGCGGGTCCTGCGGCGCGACCAGCGGCGCGAAGATCGCCGCCAGCAGTGCCAGCAGCAGCCAGCCGCCGGCGAGCCAAAGCCTGGGGCTCAGTCTGCGTCTGGACGTGCGTGCCTTATCCATGGCGCAGCCTCGGATTGAGCAGCGCGTACATCATGTCGACGGCAAGATTGATCAGCACGAACAGCAGTGCGAAGACCAGCACGATGCCCTGGATCAACGGCAGGTCGCGGTTGATGACGGCATCGATCGCCATATTGCCGAGGCCCTCATAGGAGAACAGCCGCTCGACGATGACCGTGCCGCCGATGAGGAAAGTGAACTGCACGCCGACAAGGGTAAGCGTCGGCAGGGCGGCGTTCTTCAAGGCTTCGCGCAGGATGACCTGCATTTCCGAAAACCCCTTGACCCGTGCCAGCACGACATAGTCGAGGTCGAGCACTTCCTTCAGCGACTGTTTCAACAGTTGCGAGATGATCGCCGCCAGCGGCAGCGCCAGCGCAACCGCCGGCATCAGCATGTGTTTCAGGAGATCCCAGGTCAGGTCGAAGCGCAGCCGAAGCAGGCTCTCGAACAGGTAGAACTGGGTGACGAAGGGCAGGTCGAGCTGTGGCGACACGCGGCCGGAAATGTCGAAGATCGGCACCAGAACGCCGAACAGCAGGATCAGCACAAGGCCCCACAGGAAGTCGGGAATGGACAGCGCCGCGCCGCTGGCGATGTCGATGCCGGCCTCGACCGCCGTGCCGCGTTCGCGCGCGCCGAGGATCGCGGTCGTGCCGCCGAGCGCCACCGCCATGACAAGGGCGAGGATGGCCAACTCCAGTGTTGCCGGCAGCCGGTTGAAGACGAGACCGAGCACATCTTGCCTGAGCGAGATCGAGGTGCCGAAATCGCCCCTGACAACACCGGACAGCCAGATGAAGAACTGCTGCACGATCGTCTTGTCGAGCCCGTAGAGCGCGCGCAGCCGGGCGATGTCGGCATCGGTGGCGCCCGGCGGCAGCATCATCGCGATCGGGTCGCCGGGCGCGACACGGATCACGACGAACACGACGACGGCCACGCCGAACAGCGTGATCAGCATCGTTGCAAGACGGATCAGGAATCTTTGCAGGAGCATGTAAATCTTTGCAGGAGCCCGTGGCTCGTATTCCCGATGGAAAATGCGCGCCGTCATTGGTGACGGCGCGCGGTAATTCAGGGCTGATGTCAGGCCGGGGTCATCAGGGCCGGAAGCAGCGCGCCGGAAATATGCTGGACCACCTTGACGCCCTTGGCATGCACGATCGGCTGCGCGTACTGCATCAGCGGCAGCACATAGGCTTGCTCGGCGATGTACTTGTCGACCGCTTTCCAGCCGGCGATGCGCTTGGCCTCGTCCTTTTCGCCCCACAGCGGGTTGATCATGTCGATCAGGTCCTGGCTGTCCCAAACCGAATGCGGGCTCGGGCCATACATGGCAAAGCCGGTCGACGTGGTCGGGTCGCCGATGGCGTTGCCCCAATTGTAGAAGGCGGCCGGCGCCAGCTTGTCGGCGGCGCGCAGTTCGTAGTGCTTGGCGATCTCGTAGACTTCGATCGTCGCCTCGATGCCGACCTTGCGCCACATGCCGACGATCGCCTGGATCATCTCATAGTCCTTGGGTTTGAAGCCCTTGGTGGTCTGGATCGTGAACTTGACCGGCTTGTCCGGCGAGTAACCGGAAGCGGCCAGCAGTTCCTTGGCTTTCTCCGGATTGTGCTCGACCTTGATCGACGGATCGAAGGCTGCGTATTCCGGCGTCTCCAGCGTGGCGAGCGGCTGGCCGTAGCCGCGCAGCAGCCGCTTGACCAGAAGCTCCTTGTCCACCGCCATCACGGCCGCCTGACGGACATTCTTGTCCAGCATCGCCTCGATGTCGTTGAAGAAGATCATGCCGATGTCGGAAACGTTCTTGATAGAGCCGGCGAGCCCATCCTTGGCGATCAACCGGTCGTACTCCTCATAGGGGATTTCGAGCGTCACCTGCGAAGAGCCGGACTCGACTTCGGCGACGCGGCTCGCCGCGTCGGTGACGAACTTGATCGTCACATTCTCGAAGGCCGGCTTGGCGCCCCAATAGTTCGGATTGGCCTTCAGCCGCAGGAAGGCGTTGCGTTCGAACTTGTCGACCATGTAAGGCCCGGTGCCGATCGGCGCCTTCTCGAAGCCTTCCGCGCCGACCTTCTCGTAGTAGGCCTTCGGCATGATGTAGCCGGTGAGGAACGACATCCATTTGAAATACACCGGGTCGAACTGGACGACGTCGCCGGTGATCTTGTTGCCATCAATCTTGAAATTGTTGACATTTTTCCAGACGAACTGGATCGGGTTGCCGGTCTTCTCATCGCCCGCCCGCTGCAGCGACCAGACGACGTCCTCGGGCGTGAACGGTGAGCCGTCGTGCCATTTCACGCCCTCGCGCACCGTCATCATCACCTTGGTGCGGTCCTCGCTCCAGCCCCATTCGGTCAGCAGGCCGGGCGCGAAAGACAGGTCCGGCTTCTGCGGGATGAACTGGTCGAACACCGACTGGTAGAGGCCCTGGATGGTCGGATTGACGGCCGATGGGCCGGTGGTCGGGTCCCAGGAGGGCAGGTTCACGTTGTAGGCGATGGTCAATTCGCCGGCGGCGGCCTTGACGAGGTTTGGCAGGCCGACAGCGGCCACACCGAGTGCCGCGGCACTGTATCCGAGCAATTCGCGTCTGTTGATTGTCATGGTCGTTCCCCTTGTTGGTTATTGTCTTTGCGCGGCACTGTCCGTTCATTGGTTCAGGCTTCGTGGGCAGCAGCGCCTTGCCTCTCGTCACCTCGACAAAATCGTCGGTGCCTACCTCCCGCCAAGCTGTTGCGCGAGCATGAAGCCCGAGGCCGCGCCCGTGCCTGCGCCCGGCCACGTCGCGGCGCCCGTTAGATGCAGATTATTGACCGGCGTGTTCCAGCCGGCATAGCCGCGCGCCGGCCGGAACAGGAAGTTCTGCGCCAGATGATGGCTGCCGCAGACCTGGTCGCCGCCGACCAGGTTCGGGTTCTCGCGCTCGAGGTCGATGGGTGAGAACACAGCCCGGCCAAGGATTTTCGCGCGCAGGCCAGGCGCATAGGTCTCGATGATGTCGAGCACGCGGTCAGCATAGGCTTCCTTGACCTGATCCCAATGCGCGGCCGCGATCGTGGCCGAAGCATCGCCCAGAATTTCGGCGGGCAGCATGCGCACCTGCACCCACAGCACATGCTTGCCCGCGGGCGCGCGCGACGGGTCGATCGCCGTCGGCTGGCCGACGACCAGCACCGGTTCGTCCGGCAGCATGCCCGCGATCGCCTGCTGATAGGTGCGCGACATGGCGTCGAGCGAGGGCGACAGATGCACATAGGCAAACTGCCGAAGCTCCGCCCCGGCGCGCCAGTCCGGCAGGTCGTCGAGCGCCACATGGATCATCATCGTGCCCGGCGCATGGCGGAATTTCTGCATCGCCGTGTCGAAGCCGGCGTCGCCCGAACCATTGGGCAGCAGCTTGCCGGTCAGCGCCCTGGGCGCGACGCCGGCAATAACCGCCTTGGTCGCCCTATGGGTCTCACCGGAAGCCAGCCGCACGCCGATTGCCCTGCCGCCGGAAACCGTGATCTCGGCCACCTCGGCCCTGGTGACGATCTTGCCGCCGGCTGACGTCACCATGCCCGACAAGGCGCGGACGATGGTGTCGGCGCCGCCCTTGCCCAGCACCATGCCGAAGCTCTGGTTGGCCATCGATTCCAGATAGGGGAACACGGCGCCGCCTGCGATGTCGGGCGCGAAGTCGAGATGCATCCCCCAGGTGGCGAGTGTTGCACGCACATGCGGCGACTCGAAATTTTCCTCGAGCCAGGCGCGCGGCGATGACAGCAGCAGGCGACCCGTATCGAGCGCGCCGGACATGCCTTTCCTGCGCCACAGGTTCCAGGCCGTACCGGCAAGCGCGCGGGCACTCATCGGCGAGCCCAGCAGGCGAAACAGATGCTCGGCTTCCGCCGGAAACCCCGCGACCAGCCTGCGCCATGTCGCGGCATCGGCGGCGGAGAAGGCAGCCATGCGCGCGGCTGTTTTCTCCAGGTCGTTGCTGACGCCGAACCAGCGTCCGTCCGGGAAGGCGCTGGCGAAACAGTCGGCGACCGGCGCGAACTCCAACCCTTGCGCTTTCAATTCATTTGCATATTTCCGGTGGAAGGCCGAGCCGGCAAACAGGCTCAGATTCATCGCCCCGAAATCGTGGCGGAAACCGGGAAGGGTGAATTCGCCGGTCTGGACGGCGCCGCCGACCGCCGCGTTGCGTTCGAAAACGCCGGTTTTCCAGCCTTTGAGCGCCAGATGCGCGGCGCATGCCAGACTGTTGTGGCCCGCCCCGACAAAGATGGCGTCGAACTCGCTCACGCCCCGTTCCCATTTCCTTTATGCTTAAAGATAATTGCAGATGCATATGTTTTCGTCTAGTAGGATATTACGGGCCGAGACGAGCCTCCAGCACCGTCAAGAAAGAGGGAACAGAGATCATGGACACGCAAAAACTCCTCGGCGAGGTCGCCGGCCAGCTGCTTTCAGGTGCCATCAAGGTGGTCGACCTTTCGGCGCCGCTCGGACCCGACACGCCGCTGATCAAGCTGCCGCCGGAACTCGCCGTCGACACACCGAAGGTCGAGATCCATTCGATCTCCCGCTACGACAAGAACGGCCCGTGGTGGGCGTGGAACTGGCTGAAGCTCGGCGAGCATTCCGGCACGCATTTCGATGCGCCGCAGCATTGGATCACCGGCAAGGATTATGCCGACGGCGCCACCGACACCATTCCGGCGCAGAATTTCGTCGGCCCGGTCAATGTCATCGATTGCTCCGGGGAAGCCGCCGCCGACCACGATTTCCTGCTCACGGTCGACCATATCAAGGCCTGGGAAGCCAAGCATGGCGCCATCAACCCCGGCGAATGGGTGGTGATGCGCACCGATTGGTACAAGCGCAACGGCTCGGAAGCCGCGTTCCTCAATGCCGACGAGACCGGTCCGCATACGCCCGGCCCGACGGCCGAGGCCATCCAGTATCTGATCAGCAAGGACATCAAGGGCTGGGGCTCGGAGACCATCGGCACCGATGCCGGCAAGGCTGGCGGCATGGAGCCGCCATTCCCGGCGCACACGCTGATGCACAAGGCCAACCGCTATGGGCTCGCCAGCCTCTGCAACCTCGACCAGCTGCCGCCGAAGGGCGCGATCCTGATCGCCGCACCGCTCAAGATCGAGCACGGCACCGGCAGCCCGATCCGCGCCCTGGCGCTGGTGTCGGGAAAATAGAGCGAGGTGGGTCTTCGGGAGAAGATCATGCGCGCGGGTGGTAATGTCATGGCAGCAAGAGGGCGCCAGCCTGGCGAGGCTAGCGGCCTACGGCGCGAAGGAACGCCACGTTGCGCGGTTAGATCTCACCTCCCGCCGCCCGCGAGTGTCCAATGAAAGCGCCCGATCACATCATCGTCGGCAGCGGCATCAACGCGCTGGTCTGCGCAGCGATGCTCGGCGGCAAGGGCGCGAAGGTGCTCGTGCTGGAGCGCAACGACCGCATCGGCGGCTGCATGCGCACCGAGGAGATCACCGCGCCCGGCTTCATTCATGACGTGATGGCGACGACCTTCGTGCTGTTCATTACCTCACCGGCCTTCGCGGCCCTGGGCGCCGACCTTGCGCGGCATGGGCTGGAGTTCTGCCACACCGGCACGCCGACCGGCGTGCTGCGGCCGGACGGCAGCCATGCAGTGCTCAGCACCGACCGCGCCGCCAATGTCGCGGCACTCAACGCAATCGCCGCGGGTGATGGTGACCGGCATGCGGAGGACGTCGGCGGCATCGAGCGCAATGTCGGCCTGCTGTTCGGGCTGCTCGGCGGCAGCCTGTGGTCCTATCCGACGGCAAAGCTGCTGGCGAGCGATACCTGGCGACGCGGTCCGCGCGGCCTTGCAGCCTTTCTCGGCGAAGCGCTGGTGCCGGCGCGCGGCTGGCTGGAAAGCACCTACCGGTCCGAAACCATCCGTGCGCTCTGGGCGCCCTGGGTGCTGCATGCCGGGCTCGGCCCGGAAGATGCCTTTTCCGGCCAGATCGCCAAGGTGATCGCCTTCGCGCTGGAGGCGGCAGGCGCGCCGATCGTCAAGGGTGGGGCGAAGTACCTGCTGTCGGCTTTCGAGGCGCTCATCATCGAGCGCGGCGGCGTCATTTCCACGGAATCCGACGTTGCCTCCATCATCCTGGCCGGCGGCCGCGCCACCGGCGTGCGGCTGGCCTCGGGCGAGACGGTCCATGCGAAAAAGAGCGTTATCTGCTCGGTCACGCCGACGCAGCTTTACGGCCGGCTGCTTGGGAGCGAGGCACCCAAGGGCGATGTCGAGGCGACGAAGAAATACCGCTACGGCAAAGGCAATTTCCAGATCCATTACGCCCTCGACAAGCCGCCGGCGTGGCGCGGCGAAGGGCTGGACAAGGTGGCGCTGCTGCACCTGACGCCGGGCCTAGATGGCGTCTCGAAAGCCTGCAACGAGGCGGCGCGCGGCATGCTTCCCGAGGTGCCGACCATCTGTGTCGGCCAGCCGCACGCGCTCGACCCGTCGCGCTGCCCCGAGGGCAAGGCGATCCTGTGGCTACAACTGCCCGAGGCGCCGCGCCACATCAAGGGCGATGCCGCCGGCAAGCTGCAGACGCCGGCCGACGGGCAGTGGACCGCCGAGTTGCGCGAGGCCTATGCCGACCGCACCGAGGCGATTCTCGCCAACCATATTGACGGCTTCAGGGACGGCGTCATCGCGCGCCGTGCCTATTCGCCGGCCGATCTCGAAGCCATGAACATCAATCTGGTCGGCGGTGACCCCTATGGCGGTTCGTCCACCATCGACCAATCGTTCCTGTGGCGGCCGTTCAAGACCAGCCGCAACAATCAGACCGGTATCAAAAACCTTTACCATATCGGCGCCTCGACCCATCCGGGCGCCGGCCTTGGCGGCGGCTCCGGCTTTCTCCTGGCGGGGAGGCTGTGATGGAACAGAAGCTTGGGGAAAAGCGCCAGCGCATTTCCACCCTGGGCCAGATCGGCCTGCAGCAATTCGCGCCCTATCTGATGAACCGCATCATGGGCCGCTACAACGCCACTTTGCGCGACGATTTCCGCAAGCAGGGCCTGACCATTCCGCAGGTGCGGACGCTTGCTGTGCTGTCGGTCGCCGACGGTGTCACCGTCAACGACCTCTCTGTCTACACTGTCATCGAGCAGTCGACCTTGAGCCGCACGCTAGACACGCTGGAGGGCCAGGGGTTCGTCCGGCGCGAGCAAGGGGTCACCGACAGCCGTATTCGCCACGTGTTCCTGACCGACGAGGGCCGGGCCGAGTTCACCCGCGCCTGGCCGGCCATGCATGATGCGTTCGAGGCGATGTTCGACGATGTCGACGATGCCGAATACGCCGCATTGATCGCGACGCTGCAGAAGATGCTGAAGAACATTCGCAAGCACGACATCTGATGCATGTCGCCCAAAAGTGGACCCGGTTTTGGGGAAACGACATGCATAAATAGGGACTCTAGATTACCCGCCGCTGGCTGTCGGCGGCAACGGAAGGAGGCAGAAATGGCCGAACGGTCTTTTGCCAAGGAAGTCGAAAAACTCAGGCTCGGCGCCGGCGAGGAATTTGCCGGCGAGGGCATCCTCGCCATCACCAAGGCGCTGCTGCAATGCGGCGTCGGTTATGTCGGCGGCTACCAGGGCGCGCCGATCAGCCATCTGATGGACGTGCTGGCCGATGCGCAGGACATTCTGGGCGAGCTCGGCGTGCATTTCGAGGCCAGCGCTTCGGAAGCGACCGCCACCGCCATGCTGGCCGCCTCGGTGCATTACCCGATCCGGGGAGCCGCGACTTTCAAGTCGACGGTCGGCACCAATGTCGCCTCCGATGCACTCGCCAATCTCGCGTCCGGCGGCGTCACCGGCGGCGCGTTGATCATCGTCGGCGAGGATTATGGCGAGGGCTCCTCGATCATGCAGGAGCGCAGCCATGCCTTTGCCATGAAGAGCCAGGTCTGGCTGCTCGACCCGCGCCCGAACCTGCCCTCGATCGTCAAGGCGGTGGAGGACGGCTTCGACCTGTCCGAGGTCTCCAACACGCCGGTCATGCTGCAGGTGCGCATCCGCTGCTGCCATGTCCATGGCCATTTCATCGCCAAGGACAACAAGCGCCCGCCGATGAGCGTGGCCGACGCGCTTTCGGCCCCGCGCCGCGACACCGGCCGCATCGTTCTGCCGCCCGCCTCGTTCCTGCACGAGAAGGAAAAGGTGGCGAAGCGCTGGCCGGCGGCGGTGGAGTTCATCGTCAAGAACAGGATCAACGAATTCTTCGGCTCGGACTACGGTTCGGTCGGCATCGTCATGCAGGGCGGCATGTACAATTCCGTCGTCCGCGCCCTGCAGCGTCTCGGCCTCGCGGACACCTATGGCGAGACGGACGTACCGCTCTATGTGCTCAACGCCGTCTATCCGCTGATCGACGATGAGTTCCTGTCCTTCTGCGAAGGCAAGCAGGCCGTGCTGGTCGTCGAGGAAGGCCAGCCCAATTACATCGAACAGGCCTTTGCCGCGATGCTGCACAAGTCCGGGCGCGGCACCAGGCTGGTCGGCAAGGAATATCTACCGATGGCCGGCGAGTATACCGGCCAGGTCATGCTCGACGGCCTCGGCGCCTTCCTGCGCGCCGAGGCGCCGCATCTGTTGCCGGGTGAGGTGCGTGCGCCCAACAAGGTCGGCGAGGGCGTCGACACCGCCGATCTGATCAACGTCGTGCCGGGTCGTCCGCCGGGCTTCTGCATCGGCTGCCCGGAGCGGCCGATCTTTGCCGCCACCAAGCTGGTCGAGCAGGAACTCGGCAAGCATCACATCGCGTCCGACATCGGCTGCCATTTGTTCTCGATCATGCCGCCCTTCGAACTCGGTGCCACCACCATGGGCTATGGGCTGGGGCCGGCCTCGGCCTCGGCATTCAATTCGCCCGATGCCAAGCGCCGCTCGATCTCCTTCGTCGGCGACGGCGGCTTCTGGCACAACGGCCTGACCTCCTCGATCGGCAATGCGGTCTTCAACAAGAACGATGGCGTGATCGTCATCGTCGACAATTTCTATTCCGCCGCGACCGGCGGGCAGGACATTCTGTCGTCGCGCGCCGGCAACAAGACCAAGTCGACCAAGCATCCGATCACCGAGGCGGTGAAGGGGATGGGCGTCAAATGGCTGCGCCACGTCGACCGCACCTACGATGTCGGCAAGATGCAGGACACGTTGCGCGAAGCGTTGACGACGGAGGAGAAGGGGCCGAAGGTCATCGTCGCTTCCTCCGAATGCATGCTCAACCGCCAGCGCCGCGAGAAGCCGCTGGTCGACAAGGCGATCAAGGGCGGCGAGCGCGTGGTGAAGCCGAAGTTCGGTGTCGACGAGGATATCTGCACCGGCGACCATGCCTGCATGCGGCTGTCCGGCTGCCCGTCCCTGTCGGTGAAGTCGCTCGACGATCCGCTGCGTGACGATCCCGTCGCCAGCATCGACCAGAACTGCGTCGGCTGCGGCAATTGCGGCGAGGTCGCCGACGCCGCGGTGCTCTGCCCATCCTTCTACCGTGCCGATGTCGTGCACAATCCGGGCCGCTGGGACCGTTTCCTGGAAAGCGCGCGCCGCGCCGTGATCAGCTTCTTGCAGCGCCGCCGCGAAAACCGGCGCCTGACCTTCGCCGATGCTTGACCAGGCCTCACCCATGCGCCCGAAGGCGGGCGCCACCGAAGACGAACGCGTGATAAAACTCGCGGTACTGGCGGTCGGCGGCCAGGGCGGCGGCGTGCTTGCCGACTGGATCACCGATGTTGCCGAACGCAATGGCTACGTCGCGCAATCGACTTCGGTCGCCGGCGTCGCCCAGCGCACCGGCGCCACGATCTATTATATCGAAATGGCGCGCGACACCGGGCGGTTGCCGGTCTTCGCGCTGTCGCCCTCGCAGGGCGATGTCGACATCCTGATCGCCGCCGAACTGATGGAAGCCGGCCGCGCCATCATCAGGGGCTTCGTCACGCCCGAGCGCACCACGCTGATCGCCTCGTCGCACCGCATCGCCGCCGTGTCGGAAAAGATCGAACCGGGCGACGGCCGGGCCTCTTCGTCCAAGGTGCACGCGACGGCCGAGGCCGCGTCCAAACGCTTCATCGCCTTCGACATGGAAAAGATTGCCGCCGAGAACGGTTCGATGATCTCGGCCAGCCTGCTTGGCGCGCTGGCCGGGTCCGACGCGCTGCCGTTCACGCGCGAAAGCTATGAGCAGGCGATTGGCGCCGGGGGCCGTGGCGTCAAGGCGAGCCTTGCCGCCTTTGGCGCCGCGTTTGATCGTGCGCGCGGCACGGCGGCGCCGGCGCCAAAGCCGGCTGAGCCGGCGATTGTCGAATCCGCTTTGGGGGTTGGGCGGGTCAGTGGCCCGCGAAACCTGCTGCGGGGCTGGCAGGCGCTCGCCGCCCATATCGACCTGATGCCCCTGGCGGTGCGCGACATGGCGCTCAGGGGACTGAGGAAGGTCGTCGACTATCAGGACATCGCCTATGGGCGCGACTATCTCGATCGGCTCGACAAGGCCGTCGCGCTGGATAGCGCCGACCATGCCCACGCGCTGTCCATCGCCGCCGCCAAGCATCTGGCCAATGCAATGTGCTACGATGACATGATCCGTGTCGCCGACCTGAAAACGCGCTCGACGCGGGACAGGCGTGTGCGCCGCGAGGCCGGCGTCAAGGATGGCTCGATCCTGCAGGTGACCGAATATTTCCATCCGCGTATCGAGGAGTTCTGCGGTACTTTGCCGGCAAGATTGGGCAGCTACATCGAGAGCCGGCCGAAACTCGCCGCCTTCCTCGACCGCCGCATCAATCATGGCCGACGAATCCGCACCGACAGCTTTGCCGGTTTTGCCGCTCTCTGGTTCATCGGCGGCCTGCGCCGCTGGCGCCGCAGCCTGCTGCGCCACAGGGTAGAAGCCGCGCATCTGGAACGCTGGTACGCGCTGGCGCTCGGTTACTTGCCGGCGAACTACGCGTTAGCCGTCGAGATCCTCAATTGCCGCCGGCTGATCAAGGGCTATAGCGATACCCATGTCCGCGCCCAGTCGAAATTCGATCGGGTGCTGTCGGCGCTCGATCTGGTCAAGGGCCGTAGCGATGCCGCCGACTGGATCCGCCGCCTGCGCGAGGCGGCATTGAAAGACGAGAAGGGCGACATGCTCGACGGTGCGCTGAAGACGGTGGCGACCTTGGATCAAAATCCCGTTGATTGAGGCGTGCCAACCGTGCCATGCCGACGTCACTGGGCGAATTCACTGATGTAACAGCAACTTGCGTCAGAATTCCGCCCTGGCGGCGCTCAATCCTTCAAGCGGCAGGACTTTGCAATCCAACCATCGACCCTCTTCGGAGTCGTGAACGCCGTTCATTTTCGCTTGAACGATGTTCAAAACGTGATATGTTGCCCTCTGTGAACACTGTTCATAAACGGGAGGTCGACATGCGGAAACAGCTTTGCATTTGTGCAGCGGGCAAGTCGCTTATCAGTCGCTTCAAACACCGGCTGCCGAAGCCACGCATGAGCATCATGCGCAATAAGAAAGTTTAACCAGCTCACTGATATCGCTGGGATTGAAACACACCTGCAACCCGCAGGGCCTGTCGGCGGACAGCCGTAGGGTTCCGCCAAATGGAAACCGCCATGAACACTGATCTCATGTTGTCGCGGCGCTTTGCGCCTCTGTTCTGGACGCAGTTCCTGTCCGCGTTCAACGACAATTTCCTCAAGAACACACTGGTTTTTCTGATCCTCTTCACCTTGGCCGCTGACCAGGCGGCCTCGCTGGTCACGCTTGCTGGAGCCGTGTTCATGGCTCCTTTCCTGCTCCTGTCGGCCTTGGGCGGCGAGATCGCCGACCGGTTCGACAAGGCGTTGATCGCCCGCCGGCTGAAATTCGCCGAGATTGCCGCCGCTGCAGTCGCAGTCATTGGTATCGCGCTGTCGTCGATCCCGGTGCTGATGACGGCGTTGCTCATGTTCGGCATCATCTCGGCGCTGTTCGGACCAATCAAGTATGGCATCCTGCCGGATCATCTCGAGCGCAAGGAATTGCCGCGCGCCAATGCCTGGATCGAGTCGGCGACCTTCGCCGCCATCCTCGGCGGCACCATCGCCGGCGGCGTCGTCTCTGCCGATGGCATCGGCGTCTGGGTCTTCGGGCCGATCATGATGATCCTGGCAGTCGGCTGCTGGTTCGTCAGCTGCTACATTCCTTCAACGGGTTCGGCTGCTCCCAGCCTCGTCATCGACAGGAACATCTTTCGTTCGACCTGGCGTCAGGTCAGCGAATTGCGCACCGACACACGCATCTGGCGCGCCGGCCTGATGACCTCCTGGTTCTGGCTGATTGGGGCCATCATCCTTTCGATCCTGCCGACGCTGGTCAAGAATTCGCTCGGCGGCGGAGAGATCGCCGTCACCGCCTACCTCGCGGTGTTCGCCGTCTCGATCGCTATCGGGTCGGCAATCGCCGCATGGATGTCGCAGGGGCGTGTCGTGCTCTTGCCGGCCCCGGTCGGCACGGCGCTGCTTGCACTGTTCGGCCTCGACCTGGCCCGGGTCATCTGGAGCATACAGCCTTCGCCCAGGGCCGAGACTCTTGCCGCATTCTTTGCCGGGCCAAACACCATCCATGTCGCCATCGATCTCGCCGGCATGGCCGTCTCAGCAGCCTTTCTCGTGGTGCCGACCTTCGCCGCCGTGCAAGCCTGGGCGCCCGAGGCGCGCCGCGCCCGCGTCGTTGCCGCCGTCAGCATCGTCAATGCCGGCTTCATGACCGTGGGCGGCATACTCGTCGCCGCGATCCAGGCAGCGGGTGTTTCCGTTGGAGGCATTCTGTTCGGCCTCGTCGCGGCCAACGCGGTCGCTGCCTGGCTGATGCTGAAATACCTGCCGACGAATCCGTTCCGCGACTTCGTCTCCATTCTCTTCCGTGCGTTCCATCGCCTGGAGGTCGAGGGGATCGAAAACCTCAAGGCGGCCGGCAAGGCACCCATCCTGGCGCTCAACCATGTCAGTTTCCTTGACGGTCCGCTGGCGCTGACGCTGACCGACGAAGAGCCGGTCTTCGCCATCGACTACACCATCGCGCAGGCCTGGTGGATGAAGCCTTTCCTGAAACTGACCCGCGCGCTGCCGCTCAATCCTGCCAAGCCGATGTCGACGCGCACGCTGATCAAGATCGTGCAGAACGGTGATCCGCTGGTCATCTTCCCCGAAGGCCGCATCACCGTCACCGGCGGCCTGATGAAGGTCTATGACGGCGCTGCCATGGTGGCCGACAAGACCGGCTCGATGGTGGTGCCGATCCGCATCGACGGGCTGGAGAAAAGCCCGTTCTCGCGGCTGACGTCGCAGCACGTGCGCCGTCGCCTGTTCCCGAAGGTCAAGGTGACCATACTGGAGCCGGTCAAGCTTGAAGTGCCGCCGGAACTGAAAGGCCGCCAGCGCCGCGCCGCGGCCGGTGCGGCACTTTATCAGGTCATGTCGGATCTCGTCTTCCGTACCCAGGATATCGACAGGACGGTGCTGGAAAAGATCATTTTGACGGCGAACGAACGCGGCATGAAACGGCTCGCCGTGCAGGACCCCGTCACCGGCTCCCTGAGCTATGGCAAGCTGCTGACGGCGGCGGCCGTGCTTGGCGAGAAATTCGAGACGCTCTATGCCGGCCAGCGGACGCTCGGCATCATGCTGCCCAACGCCAACGGCTCTTGCGCCACGCTGCTTGGCGTGATGTCGGCGGGCAAGGTGGCGGCGATGATCAACTTCACCGCCGGTGCGGCCAACATCCTGTCGGCCTGCAAGGCGGCCGAGGTGCGCACGGTGCTGACCTCGCGTGCCTTCGTCGAACAGGCCAAGCTTGGCGCCGTGGTCGAGGAGATGGGCCGGTCGGTCGACATTGTCTGGCTGGATGACCTGCGCGCCACCATCGGTCTCAAGGACAAACTGCTCGGCCTGTTGCGCAAGAGCACGCCGCGCGTTGCCCGCAAGGCCACCGACCCGGCGGTGATCCTGTTCACCTCCGGGTCGGAAGGCACGCCAAAGGGCGTGGTGCTCACCCACCGCAACATCCTGGCCAATGCCGCGCAGGCCGCATCCCGTATCGATTTCCACTCGGGCGACAAGGTGTTCAACGTGCTGCCGATCTTCCATTCCTTCGGCATGACGGCCGGTACGGTGCTGCCGCTGATCTCGGGCGTGCCGATCTTTTTCTATCCGTCGCCGCTGCACTACCGCATCGTGCCGGAACTGATTTACGCATCGAACGCAACGATCATCTTCGGCACCGATACGTTCCTCAGCGGCTATGCCCGCACCGCGCACCCGTACGATTTCCGTTCGATACGCTATTGCTTTGCCGGCGCAGAACCGGTCAAGGCATCGACGCGCATGACCTATATGGAAAAGTTCGGCTTGCGCATCCTTGAAGGCTATGGCGTTACCGAGACCGCGCCGGTGATCTCCATCAACACGCCGATGTACAACCGTTCCGGCACCGTCGGCAAAATCATGCCTGGTATGGAGTATCGTCTTGATCCGGTGCCTGGAGTCGACGATGGCGGGCGGCTCTATGTACGTGGACCAAACGTCATGGCGGGCTATCTGCGCGCCGAGAAGCCGGGCGTGCTGGAACCGCTGCCGGACGGCTGGCATGACACCGGCGACGTCGTCTCCATCGACGAGGGGGGCTTCATCACCATTCGCGGCCGCGCCAAGCGTTTCGCCAAGATCGGCGGCGAGATGATCTCGCTCGCCGCCGTCGAGGCGCTGGCGGGCGAGTTGTGGAAAGGCTCGCTATCGGCCGTCGCTTCCGTGCCGGATGTGCGCAAGGGCGAGAAGCTCATTCTCATCACCGAGGTGCCAGATGCCACGCGCGCCGAGTTCCTGAACTTCGCCAAGGCGAATGGCGCCATGGACCTGATGGTGCCCGCCGAGGTGCGCGTGGTCCAGAAAGTGCCGGTACTCGGCTCCGGCAAGCTCGACTTCGCCGGCGTGACCAAAATGGTGCGTGGAGAAGATACACCTATCGTCGACGTCGAGGCCGCCTGACCGCCAGTGACGCGAGACTACGCCGCGCGGGATCGCGGCGTCGCTCGACGCCGATCGTTGACGAAAATGTGATCGGCCATGCTGCGAACCGCTCCGGGAGCGGAGCGGGATTTTATGCAGCGATCACGTAACGAGATCCCGCATTGGCTTCACTGCCGACGACTCCGGAAACACCTTGTCAGAAAGCACGGCGGCGGAAAGACCGAATTGGTCGGCGAGCAGGCCCTTCAGGACCCCTCTGACATCGCTAGTCGGTGCAAGATCGCGTTGCTCATAGAGCTGAGCCGGCTTCAATCCCGGCCAGTCGGCGATGACGCGACCGCCCTTGATCGCGCCGCCCGCGAGCAGCACCACCGTGCCGGTGCCGTGATCGGTGCCGACCGTGCCGTTAATCTGCGCCGTGCGCCCGAACTCGGTGATGGCGACGATCGCAGTGTCCTTCCAGCGCTCGCCAAGCCCCTTCTCGAATTCCTCGAACGCGCCGTCGAGGCCACCGAGCAAGGTGGCAAGCCGGCCGGTCGCGCCGCCCTCATTGACATGCGTGTCCCAGCCGTCGAAGGCCAGGGCGGCGACCCGCGGTCCGTCATCGGCCGCGATCAGCTTGGCGGCACCTTGTGCGGCCTGCCGCATGCCGGCGGCGCTGTCGAGGCCGCCCTTCGGGTTTATCGCCTTGGCACCCATCTGGTCGTCGAGCGCCATGCGGTCGGCATCAAGACCTTTTTGCAAGGCCACCGCCAGCGCGGGATCGCGATGATGATAGAGGTCGAGCACCCGTGCCGCTAGGTCACGGGCCGGAGCCGGCAAGGATTGCGGCGCCCAACCGAGCACCGGAGCCGCACCGCGGATCACCAGCGGTGTCGAAGGCCCGACGGCCAACCCGCCGAGCGTCGCGACGCGGTCGCCGGCCGGCAGGCTCTCGAGCGCCCGGTTGAGCCATCCGGTGGCGACATGGCCTGGACCGGCATAGCCGCTTTCCAGCACATCCTGCCCGTCGAAATGCGAGCGTTCGCGGTAGCCTGTCGCGGCCGCATGCACCACCGCAGCCTGCTTATCCCTGAACAGCCGCGCGAACACCGGCATCGCCGGATTGACCGCGAAGAAACCATCGAGCGGCAGCGCCGCGTGCGGGCCGGTGAGCGACAGCGCGATGTCGCCGTGCAGGCCGGCATAGTCTGGATCGCCGACCGGGCCGACGGCCGACAGGCCGTCGAGCGCGCCGCACAGCACGATGACGATCAGGCGCGGGTCGCGGTTGTCGGCGGCACGGGCGAAGCGGGGCAGATAGGCCCAGGCGAACAGCGCGCCGCCGGTCATCAGCACGGCGCGGCGGGAAGGATGAGGTGTTTCACACAGCAGGCTCATGACTTTGTCTCCATGGGAGTTGTCCGCGCTGGCGCTATCGTCGCTGGAATTCGGGCGCCATCAGCAGCAGCGCCAGGCCCTGTTGCCTGGATTCGGCGCGGGCGACCGCTTGCCGCGTCTCCGGCGAGGCGGAGGGCCCGATGATGGCGTCGAGCATGTCGTTGGGATTGCCGATGTCGTTGACCTGGCCGGCCGCCTGCCAGGCGATGTCGAGGCGGATCTTCATGCCTTCGGCCGACGCCCAGCTGTCTGTCTGGTCGGAGAAGCCGTTCGGTCCCGGCGGCTGCCAGAGCGGCTCGCCCAGCGCGCTCAGCCATCTGAGCGACTGGCCGGGAGCGTTCGCCGGACCGCGGCCGGCTGCTCTGCGGATAGCGGCGACGTAGTCGAAGGGCGAACGCATCTTGGTCAAGGGCATCGACCACGCCTCGGGCATGTCGATGAGCGTCGCCGCCAATGCCCTGAGATTGCCGTCGCTCCTGGTGAACACCTTGGCGAGACGCGCGACCGCCGCCGGTGGCGGCTCGTCCGATATGAAGTGTCGGGCGAGGTTGGTGGCGATGTGCTGCGCCGTCGCCGGATGGCGGGCGATGTCGCTGAGCGCGGCCTCGGCCTGGCCCATGCCGGCGGCCGGATAGGTCTTGCCCAACAGCACCGCGTCGCCAGGCTCATGTGCGTTGGCGTTGAAGACCGAACTGCCGGGCTCGCCAAGCCGTCCTTCCCGTCCGGCCATCATCCAGCCGGTCAGGATGCGGGCGAAGCTGGTGACATCGGCTTGCGTGTAACCGCTGCCGACACCCAGCGTGTGCAGTTCCAGGATTTCGCGGGCGAGGTTCTCGTTGAGACCGCGCTGGCGCTTCCTGCCGGCGCGGGAGTCCGGGCCGATCGACTGCTGGTTGTCGAGATAGAACAGCATCGCCGGATGCCGCTCGACCGCCATCAGCATATCGGCGAAACGGCCGAGCACGAAGGGACGGATCGCTTCCCGCTCGAAGGCGCCGGCGCTGGCCCGCACGATCGGCCCCTTTGCCGCCGAGACACAGAAATGGTTAGACCAGAAATAGACAAGACGTTCGACGAAGCCGACCTCGGCTTGCAGAGCTTTGTCGAGTCGCGCCTTGGCCTCGGCCCGGAACAGTTCAGCCTCGACCCTCGGCACCGCCGGCTTTGCGGAGGGCTGTGCTGGTGGCATCTGCGATGCATCGGTCATCTGCGATGCATCGGCTTTGGCCGTCCGCTCTGCCATGAGATTGCGCTCGAGCTTGCGCTGCATCGTTGCCGCCATGCTGGCCTGGATGGCTGAGGTGCTTCCCTTCAGTCCCGCATGGGCAGGATCGTCGAGCGATATCAGGGCAATGTCGGGCGCCTTGAGTTCAGCCCTCAAGGCGGCGCGGGGATCGCCGGCAAGTTTGTCACGGCCTCCCGGTCGCGCGCCCAGTCCAAAACGATTGAACGCAACCAGGATCTCGTCTTGCGTGGTTTCTGGGCCCGGAACAGCCAAGCTGAACCCTCCATTTTTCGGAGCGCATGTGGCCATGCGGGCTCCGGTCAAACCCATCCGGCGTCACCGGTGGAGGGGGCCAGGCATTTGCGCCTGGCCCAGAACCGCCTACCAGCGGTGCCAGCGATGCCAGTGGCGATGCGGGTGCCAGACGTAGAATGGGCCATGCACATAGTGCGGCCGCACCACGACACGGTTCGGAACGCAACGGCCCCAGCGGTTCGGGTGCCAGCCGATCCCGCAGCCCCAGCGGACACGCTCCACCAGTGCGGGCGTCCCCGGTTGGGTGACGGATACGATCGGCATGGCGTTGGAGGTGGCGGCGGTAGCGAATGTCCCGCTAACGGCAAGGCCGGCGGCGGCGGCATATTTTATCAGACGGTTCATCATTGAACTCCGAGTGCTTCGAGTTGAAGATGTCCGGCCCGCAACAAGCGGTCGGACAGGCTTGACCCTTCAATTCGTTAAACGGCGCCGGAGGCTTTTTCCGTCGGTCTTCATGGCGATTTTTTTGGCGCGATGGCCGCCCGGCGTTGCACGTGGTGCAGCAGCGCTGCCGCCAAGAGGCTTCGATTTTGCGGCGATGTATTCGCCGCAAAATCGACGATGGCCTGTTCAAGTCGCGTACGTACCGTCAAGTCGGCGTTGCGCGCCCGTTCCAGGGCGGCGGACAAAGCCGCCGTATTCACGACGGGCTGCTGCAACAGGTCGGCCGCCTCCTGCCTGGCCTGCTGACCGTCCAGAATGACCTGGCGGGATTCCATGCGGACCTGGCGCAGCGCCTTGCGGAATGCCTTGCGGTCCTGCTCCGGAAGCCTTCCGCCGGCCGTTTCCAAGGAATAGCCCGCGCCCGCCCTGACATTTCTCAGCCACACCGCGCCGCTGATAAATGCGCCTGCAAGAAAGACGTTCAGCACAACCGAGACGATGACAAGGCGGCGGACCCAACGCGTACTCATAGATTTTCCTCGCCATTGTCGGCATCAGCCCCCGCATCGCCGAAGGCCGTCGCATTGGCATCGAGCACGTAGTGGTCGGGCTGGGCTTCGGGCGTGACGACGGTCACCAGGGCCAATCCGGCCACCGCACCGGCCAGGCCGACGCCGGCAAGTCCCAACCCCAGCCACCAGAACCGCTGACGCCGGCGCTGGACGAGGTACCGGTCGGCGACGCGCAGGATGCTGCCGTGCAGCGCCTTGCCGGGGGGCTGGACGCTGTAGCTGTCGAGCAGGGTGTCGAGGGTGCCGGCATGTCGCGAAATGGCTTGGCCCGCCTCGCTTGAGGCGAAGCCTGTTGCGGCCTCGCGCTCCGCGTCCGGCCAGCGACGCAAATCGCCGCCATAGGCTTCGGCGAGCGCCGCGAAACGCTTGGCATCCATTGCCGGGCCGTCTTCGATGTCTTCAGTCATTTGCTTTCCCCTTGCCCCTTGGCGCCATGTGCCCACGCGGGTTGGAAACGACAGCGACCGGCCCCCACCGGACGCCCGCAAAGCGCGATGAATGTTCCGCATCCATGGTCGCGCCCTTGTCAGTCATGGACGCTATCCTTGGCCAGAATCGCCTGCAGGGCCCGCCGGCCGCGCGAAAGCAGGCTCTCCAGGGCATCGATGCTGATCTCCAGGGTCGCGGCCGCTTCGATATTGGACATCTCCTGATAGTAGACCAGGATAATCGCTTCGCGCTGGCGTGGCGCGATCGCCTGCAAGGCGCGCTCGACCCGATGCGTCTCTTCCCGGGAATCGGGAAGCGGAGCCGGATCCGCCACCTCCGGCAAATCGTTGGTCACCCATTCGCGGCGCCGGCGCAGCCGGTCGTAGCAAAGGTTGAGCGTCACCCGGTGGATCCAGGTGTCGAAGCGTGCACCGCCGCGCCGCCAGTTCGAGGCATGACGCCAGATCCGCACGAAGGTTTCCTGGGCGACATCCTCGGCCTCCGCCGTGTCGCCCAGCATGCGGGCGGCCAGCGACAGGATGCGCGGCAGCTTGCGCGCGACAAGCGTCCGCACCGCCGCGGGATCGCCGGCCCCGACCCGACGGACCAACTCCTCGTCCGGATCGGCGCTCATCTGCCGGCGTACTCCCGATGTTCATCACGCGTCATGGCCTCTTGGTCATTGCTCCGGCTTGGGAGCGGATTTGTGGCCTGGCATCTCGTCGGCCTTGAGGACGCCGTCGCCATTCTTGTCCAGTCTGGCGAAGCGCTTGGCGAAGAACGCGTCGAGCTCGGCGCGATCGATGAAGCCGTCATGGTTCGAATCGATGCGCGAGAAGGATTTGGCGGGGTCGCCCTTGGTGTTTCGCTTGGCCTGGATGGCCTCCCACTCCAGCAGGCTGATCTTGCCGTCACCATCCGTGTCGGCGGCCATGATCGCCTTCTCCCGCCGCTTCTGGAACTTGGCCAGCGTAAGGCCGGACTTGGCCTTGGACGCGGCAGCCGGCGGTGTGGCAGGGACAGGGGCAGGGGCAGGAGCGGGAGCAGGAGCAGGAGCAGGAGCAGGGGGCTGCGTCGCCGTCTGGGCAAAAGCTGCCACGGTTGACAGGCTCAAGGCAGCGGCAAGGATCGAACGGCGTATCATGCTCTGGCGTCTCCGGTTGGGGCGTTGGCCACGGCCCGTGCCACGGTCACGCTTCAACCGTTAAACGCCGCGGCGGGAGAAATCCGTCGGTCGCCTGTGCCGCCTGTTCCGATTTGTCGGCGGTGGCGGTCGGTGCTGGTCCTTGGAGCGGTCGCCGTAACACGGCGCCTGGCGATCTGAATCCACGCCCGGCAGGCCACTATTGTTGGCGGTCGGGCTGGGATTATGTGGATTGGTCGGCGGCCACCAGCTGGTCCGCTTTGAAGCCCGCATGTTGCGGGGTCCAGACATCGCCCTCACGGTTGAACCAATGGCACATATACATGCCGGAAGCCGCGCCGTCGCTGACCGTCATCTTCGGACCTCCCGACTTCAGCCTGACGACGTCTCCGGTCTTGAAAGTGTTGGACATTTTGGGCCTCCATGCTGACGCCGGGAGTTTCACATCAAACATGAGTCTCGACAATGGCGGATATGCGTGGCGGGGCGTCGCGATCCTTCGCGCTCGATCCTGATCCTCAGGGGGTAGCCGGCCCCGCTCGCAGGCCCTTCGTCATTATCGTCGTATCGCGCTCAGTTGAGTTCTTGGGCGAGTCCGATGAGAAGCCCTTCGGGCCCACGAATGTAGCAGAGCCGATAGACGTCTTTGTACTGGACGACTTCGCCTACGAGCTGCGCGCCGCGATTGCGGAGCCTTTCAAGCGTGTCGTCGATGTCATCCACGGCGAACATGACGCGGAGGTAGCCGAGAGCGTTGACCGGGGCGTTGCGATGATCCGCGACGGCAGGCGGCGTGAGGAAGCGGGAGAGCTCAAGCCGGCCGTGGCCGTCCGGCGTGCGCATCATGGCAACCTCGACGTGCTGATCGCTCAGCCCAGTGACACGTCCGGACCATTCTCCTTCGATCGTGGCCCGCCCTTCGAGCTCAAGGCCGAGCTCGAGAAAGAAAGCAATCGTCTCTTCGAGGTCATCGACGACGATGCCTATGTTGTCCATACGTCGGAGCGCCATGTGTTCAATCTACAAGGCGTGGTCTGGGCCGTAAACTCATAAAACCGCTTGCCAGATGAGCAAATGGTGATTCATGGCTCCGGCGGGCAGCCTTTTGATGCGTCGCCGGTTTGAGCCGACGGAATTTTGAGTGGTCGCTAATCGAGCCATTGCCGCCGCAAAGGAGCCGGGCATGTATTCGCGGCTCTTCGCGGCTCGATGGCTATGCGCTCCTCAGCGGACAGGTCCGCGCGGTCCGGTGTGCGAGTGTCGTCGTCGATGAGGTTGGAAAACTCGGTCTCTTGGGCAGAAGGCGCAGGCTGGAGTCTTTTCCGTTGCGGTACAAATCCGGCGAGGCGATCAGCCAAGGTGAGTTTTGGTGCCGCTTAGGTGACTCGAACACCTGACCCCATCATTACGAATGATGTGCTCTACCAACTGAGCTAAAGCGGCCCGGGAGGCCAAGGCCTCCAAGATGGGCTGGGTGATAGCCTCAACCGGCTGCGAATTCAAGATGCGACTTGGCAATTCTGCACGGGCTTCCGCCAGGATCGAAAGCCGGCCTTGGATCGGTCTTGCGGCACGGTTTGCCCGTCCTTGCGCGTGAAAATCGCCGACAGGGTCCGATTTTGTTTGCCGGAACATCGCCAAGATGGACTTTGGACACGCTGTCGAGGCAGAATGCGGCCGTCCGCCCGTTGATTGATTGGTCGCCTGCGGCTAACCATCACGCAGGGTTGGACAAATTGCAGAGGGATCTCGCTTGGACGCGATCGAAAAAGCGATCCGGAACGCCTTGGAAAAGGGTAATGCCGAGGACCGCGCGTTCCGCGAGAGGGTCTATCGGTCGGCCTTTGCCGCGCTCGACCGCGCGCTCCAGGCCAATCCCGGCGTGACCGTGGAAGCCGCCATCAAGCGCCGCAAGGCGATCCAGGCGAAGATCACCGAAATCGAATCCGAATTCCTGCCGGCGGTGCCGGACGTCGCCCCGCAGATCGACGCACCGGTGGCCGGGCCTACGGCCGGCGTAGCGCCGGCGGTCGAGACGGGACAGAAAGCCCCATCGCTCGCCTTCACAGTGGACGAGCCTGTGCACCCGGCATCCGACGCGGCGCGCTCGCGCGTGCTGCCGGTCGTTCCCGACATCATGCCGGATGCTATCGACATCGCAGCCTCCGCCGCGCCGGGAGCCGCGACCGAAGTGGCGCCGGACCGCGATGAAAGGCGCATTCGCGGACGACGCCTGCCGCTGACCGCGATCTTCTTCACGGTGACCCTGCTTGCGGCAATCGGCATCGGCCTGTTTTTCGCCATGCAGACCGGCGTGTTCAAGACGGCGGCGCAGCTCAATACAGCGCCGCCGGAGGCGCCGCCGACCGTCGAGGGCGACGATTTCACGCCGGCCGACGGCGCCAACGCGCCGGCAAAGCCGGGCGCGCCGGACCAGTCGCGTGACTGGATCGATGTGTTCTCACCGAACGACCCGACACATGTCGCCGCCCCCTCGGACGCCAAGGCAGAGGTTATGAAGGACGACACCGGCTCATTCCTGCGCATCCAGTCCGGCGCCTCTGGCTCGGCGATCGCCTTCGACGTCGGGCAGGGCGTGCTGGAGAGGCTCGCCGGCAAGCATGCCGTGTTCGACATCATCGCCCGTGCCGAGGACGGTAAGGACACGCAGATCTCCGTCGACTGCAATTTCGGCGAGCTCGGCGACTGCGGCCGCAAGCGCTACGCGGTCGGCCAGCAGCGCAACGAATATCTGTTCGACGTGCAGTTCCCCAACAAGCATCCGGGCTCGGCCGGAACCATCGCCGTCAATTCCGATTTCGACAAACAAGGCAAGGCGGTCAACATCTACGAGATCCGCGTGTCGATCGAACCGTAGTTGCGAGCAGTTAGAGCGGTTCAGCGTTTGATGGAATCGTTGACCCGCTCTAACTCGTTGCTTTGGGTAATTCCGGGTGGGAAGCGGCTGCACGCTGGAATTGCTTAGCGGTCGAGCAGCGCCTGCAGCGTCTCGATGCGGTCGGCCTCGTTGGTCGGCTTGTCCCATCGCAGCCGTGAAATGCGGGGAAAGCGCATGGCGACGCCCGATTTGTGCCGGGTCGAGCGGTTGAGTCCCTCGAACGCCACCTCTAGCACCAGCCCATTGTCGCGGTCGGCCCGCACCGACCGCACCGGCCCAAAACGCTCGACCGTGTTGTCGCGGACATATTTGTCGATCTGCCTGAGTTCCTCGTCGGTGAAGCCGAAATAGGCCTTGCCAACCGGCACCAGTTCCTCCTCGCCCTCGGCTCCCGACCAGACGCCGAACGTATAGTCCGAGTAGAAGCTCGACCGCTTGCCGTGGCCGCGCTGGGCATACATCAGCACGGCGTCGACCGTGTGCGGATCGCGCTTCCATTTGAACCACGGGCCTTTGGGCCTCCCGGCGACATAGGGCGAATCCCAGCGCTTCAGCATCACGCCCTCGATGATCGGATGCGGCGGCGCCCGGCGCAGATCCTCCAGCACCTGCCAATCCGTGAACTCAACGAAGGGCGACAGATCGAATCGGGCCGGATCGAGCGTCTTTACGAAAGCCTCAAGGCGTCCGCGCCGCTCGCGGAAGGGCAGTGCGCGCAAATCCTCGGCGCCGATCTGCAGCACGTCGTAGCAGCGCATGAAGGCCGGATATTGCTGCTGCATCTTCGGCGTCACCGTCTTGCGGTTCAGCCGCTGCTGCAGATCCGAGAAGGTTCCTGTCGCCTCTCGGGGATCGCCGACCAGCAATTCGCCATCGAGCGCTGCGGAAAAATTCATGGCGTCGGCAAGGTCGGGAAAAGCGCCGGAGACATCGTCGCCCGTACGCGAATAAAGCCGGCGGCTGCCGCCTTCCGCTACCGCCTGCACACGGATGCCGTCCCATTTCCATTCGGCCGCATAGTCTGCGGGGTCGAGCTTTTCGAGATCGCCGTCGCCGACCGGGTTCGACAGCATGACCGGGCGGAACAGCGCCATTGCCGTGTTCCGCGGCTTGTCGGCCTTGCCTTCCAGCCAGGCGAACAGCGCGGTGTAGGGCGGCGACAGGCCGTGCCACAACTCCTCGATCTCGGCGACATCGACCTCGCCGAAATCCGCCAGCGCCTGTTTGGCGAGCCGCGCCGAAACGCCGATGCGTAATCCCCCCGTGACCAGCTTGATGATGGCGAAGCGCGCCGAGATGCCGGCGCTGTCGAGCAGCCCGGCCAGGACCTTGGGTCCGTCGGATCGGCTCGCCGCCTGCAGCCTGGCCACGACCTCGCCGAGCGTCGGCTCGCGGTTCGGGATTTTGCCAGGGGCCTGCGGCCAGACCAGCGACACTGTCTCGGCGAGATCTCCGACATAGTCGTAGGAATAGCCGAACAGCACAGGGTCCATGCGTTCTGTGACCAGCATGCGCAGCATCGCCGGTTTAACCGCGGCGATGTTGAGATCGCCGGTGATGGCGGCCAGCGCCAGGCCGCGATCGGGATCCTCGACGCTGCGGAAATAGTCGGTGAGCAAAGTGAGCTTGCCGTTGCGCGACGGGGTCAGCACCAGGCGGTCGAGGAGTTCGGCGAAGCGGTTCATGCCGTCAATCGCCCTCGTCCTCATAGCCCACCAGATGCAGCGGCCGGGCGGCGATGCCTTCGAGTTCGCACCAGCGCACCAGCGCTTCCTCGCGGCCATGCGTGACCCAGACCTCGTCGGCGCCGGTCTCCTTGATGGTCGCGGTCAGCTCGTCCCAGTCGGCATGGTCCGATATGATCAGCGGCAGTTCGACGCCGCCTTGCTTGGCGCGCTGGCGGATGCGCATCCAGCCCGACGCGAAGCACGAGATCGGATCGGGGAAGCGCCGCGCCCAGCGGTCGGCGAAGGCCGCTGGCGGGCCGACCACGATGGCGCCGGCGAAATCCTCCTTGCTGCTTTCCACCGTCGCCGGTTCCAGCGTTCCCAGGTCGATGCCCTGGCTCCGGTAGTAGTCGCTGAGCCTGGCCAGCGCGCCATGGATGTAGAGCGGCCTGTCGTAGCCGGCATCGCGCAGCAGCCGCATCACGCGCTGCGCCTTGCCCAGCGCATAGGCGCCGACCAGATGCGAGCGTTCGGGAAACTGCGCCGCCGATTTCAAAAGGCGGGCGATCTCTTCGGTGTCAGGTGGATGGCGAAACACCGGCAGGCCGAAGGTCGCCTCGGTGATGAACACGTCGCAGCGGATCGGCTCGAACGGCGCGCAGGTCGCATCCTTCTGACGCTTGTAGTCGCCGGAAGCGACGATGCGCATGCCTTGATGTTCCACGGAGATCTGCGCCGAGCCCAGCACATGGCCGGCCGGATGGAAACTGACGCTCACGCCGCCAAGGACGACCGTCTCGCCGAGCCGCGCTGCCTGGCGGGTTCCCGCAAAATCCTCGCCATAGCGCAGGCCCATTATGTCGAGCGTCTGCTGCGTGGCCAGCACCGAGCGGTGGCCCGAGCGCGCATGGTCGGAATGGCCGTGCGTGATCAGCGCGCGGTTCACCGGCCGCACCGGATCGATGAAGAAATCGCCCGGCGGGCAGTACAGGCCCTCTGGCCGGGGGCAAAGCAGGTCGCTGGCGCGCATCGTCCCAAGATAGGATATAATTCCGCTTCGGGAAGCCCGCTGCCGGAGACTGCTGACTCCCAGGCATGCTTTGCTTTACAGAGGTGGCGGCCCGGCTGCCTCGGCCGGCGGAACCCGCTATCACTATGAAGCCACTCCAGACCTCGTCGGGCGATTTGAACGCCGATCGTCGTGCCGACTATGCCGAGATGCTCTTTGCCTCGGGCGATCAGGCCGCGGCGGCCGAACTGCTGCTTGGTGCGCTGGAACTGGCGCCGCAATGGGCCATGGGCTGGTTTCGCCTTGGCGAGATGCAGGAAGCCGCCGGGAGGGCTGACCTCGCGGCGCAGGCCTGGATGACATCGCTGAAACTGGATCCCGCCGATCGCCAGGGCGCGGCCCTCAAATTGCAGTTGATCGGCAGAAGGCCGGCTGCCACCGCGCCGCCCAGTGCCTTTGTCGAAACGCTTTTCGATCATTATGCCGAGACATTCGAGGAGATGCTGGTCGGCAAACTCGACTACCGGCTGCCCGACGTGCTCGACGCCATCATCCGGCAGGCAGAGCCGGGGCGCTTCCGCCTGGCGCTCGACTTGGGCTGCGGCACCGGACTGATGGGCGAGAGGCTGAGGCCGATCGTCGACCGGCTGGAAGGAGTTGACATCTCCGCCAGCATGTTGAGGAAAGCGCGGGCAAAAGGCATTTATGACGCGCTGACCAAAGCGGATCTGCAGCGATTTTCCTATCCAGGCGAGAAGGCCGATCTGGTGACGTCAGCCGATGTTCTGATCTACATCGGCGCGCTGGAGGGCATGGTGGGGACAGTCGCCGGCCTGCTCGCCGACGGTGGCCTGTTTGTCTTCTCGGTCGAGAGCCTGGTGGATGGCGGCGATTTCGCTCTGCAACCCTCCCGGCGCTATGCACACTCGGATAGCTATGTCAGGCGCATACTCGAGGCCAATGGGTTTTCGATCCTGACGCTAAAACCGACAACCATCCGGCAGGATCGCCGCCAGCCCGTCAACGGGCTGGCTGTCGTGGCCCGAAAAGGTCACACCGCATGACGTGCGGATGGTCGTCATGCGGCGACGCCGCTGCGAAAAAGTTGGATTTGCGTGCGCGACTGATATTTGCGATCTGGTCGCATCAGGGCGGGATATCTGGAGGAGCATATCAGATGCGCTGGAACATGATGGTCTTGGCATCTTGCCTGGCGACGGCCGGCTGCGTGGGCAATTCGATGTCGGCGCGCCAGGACGCCAACATCCAGTCCTCGCTGCAGTATGACAGCGTGCCATGCGATCAACTGCTGGCGCAGCGCAATGGGTTGGCGCAGCAACACAACCTTCCGACGACCGCGAAGCCGACCTTCTCCAATCCCGCCATGGGCTTCGGCCCGTTCACGCCCGATATACGCTCCAAGGCCCAGCGCGACAGCGACAAGGCGTCAGGCGAGATCGACGCCATGAACCGGTCCATCGATCGCCGCGACTGCGGCAAGCCGGACAAGCAGAAGAAGCTCGCGCTGCCAGGCTAACCTGGCCAGGCGAGGGCAAAGTCCAGCTAATATCCCGCCTTTCGGTCCACCAGATTCTCCAGCTTTTCGCCGCGCTCGAAGGCGTCCATCTGGCGCAGCATGATCGGCGCCAGGTGGACCGGATCGGAGGTCGCCGCGGCGTGCGGCGTGACGAACACTTTCGGATGCTTCCACAGTGGGCTGGTCTTCGGCAGCGGCTCGACCTCGAAGACGTCGAGGCTCGCCTCCTTCAGCGTGCCGTCGTCCAGCGCCCGCACGATGTCGGTGTCCTTCTGCAAGCGGCCGCGTCCGGCGTTGATCAGCACCGAGCCGCCGAGGCCGTTGCGTTTCCTCAGTTCCTTCAGCAGGCTGTAGTCGATGATACCCTGCGTGTCCGGCGTCAGCGGCAGAAGCACGACCAGTATATCGGTCGCCTTGAGGAACGGGACCAATCCGGCCTCGCCGCAATAGGTCGCGACCCCTTGCATGGGCCGGTCGGTGCGCGACCAGCCATTGACCGCGAAGCCGAGCGACAGAAGCACCGAGGCCGCGGCGCGGCCGAGATTGCCCAGCCCCATAATGCCGACGGAAATGTCCTCGGCCGGCCGTTGCTGCGCCTCGTGCCAGATCTTCTTCGGCTGCTGCGATCGGTAGAGCAGGCCCTGACGATGATGGTCGAGCACCCGCCAGACGACATATTCGGTCATGTATTGGGTGAGGTTGTCGGCGACGACCCTGACGATCGGCACATCGGGCAGGCCGGGATCGGCGAAGATATGGTCGACGCCGGCGCCGATCGAGAAAATGGCGCGCAGATTGGGCAGCGACGCCAGGATATTCGGCTTCTGCTTCCACACAACCGCATAGGTGATCGATGGATCCTTGGCGCCATCCGGCTCCAGCACCACCTCGCGCTCGGCCGACAACAGGTCGCGCCAGCGCTGCGGATGAAAGCCGGTGACGGCAAGCAGGATGCGGCCTTTTTCCATCGTGGTTCGTCTAGTCCCTTTTGTGCCAATCACTCGCTGACGATGCCGGTTGGCGCCGTCTCTATCTTGAAAGCGGCCGAGATGAGCGCCCGAGTATAGTCCGTTTGCGGCTTTCCAAAAATCTGTTCGGAAGGACCGGCTTCGACGATCTGGCCGTTGCGCATGACGATGACGTCGTTGGCCAGCGCCCGGATGACCTTAAGGTCATGGCTTATGAAGAGATAGGCGAGGTCGTGCTTGGCCTGCAGGCTGCGCAAGAGGTCGACGACCTGTGCCTGCACGCTCATGTCGAGCGCCGATGTCGGCTCATCCAGCATGACGAAACGCGGGTTGAGCACCATGGCACGGGCGATCGCGACACGCTGGCGCTGGCCGCCGGAAAACTCGTGCGGATAGCGGTTGCGGGTCGCCGGATCGAGGCCGACCTCCTTCAGCACGGCGGCCACCTTGTCGTCGCGCTGGTCGGCCGAGAGCTTCGGCTCGTGGATCTTCAGGCCTTCCTCGATGATCTCGGCGATCGACATGCGCGGGCTGAGCGAGCCGAACGGGTCCTGGAAGACGATCTGCAGTTCACGCCTGAGCGGCCTCATAGCGTTGAAGGTGAGCTGGTTGATGTCGCGCCCGTTGAACTGGATGGTTCCGGTCGAGGAGATCATGCGCGCCAGCGCCAGGCCGAGCGTCGTCTTGCCCGACCCGGACTCGCCGACCACGCCCAGCGTCTGGCCGGCGCGCACGGTGACATCGATGCCGTCGACCGCCTTCACATGATCGACGGTGCGGCGAAAGAAGCCCTGTTTGATCGGAAACCAGACCTTGATGTCCTTGCCCGTCATCACCGCCTTGGCGCCGGCATTGGCGGTCGGCGGCTTGCCCTTTGGCTCGGCAGCCAGGAGGTGACGCGTATAGGGGTGCTGGGGATTGGCGAAGATGTCCTTGGTCGGCCCCGTCTCGACGATCTTGCCCTTGGTCATCACGCAGACCCGGTCGGCGATCTTGCGCACGATGCCGAGATCATGGGTGATGAACAGCATCGACATGCCCTTGCGGCTCTTGAGGCCGGCCAGCAGTTCGAGGATCTGCGCCTGGACGGTGACGTCGAGCGCCGTCGTCGGCTCGTCGGCGATCAGGAGTTCCGGTTCGTTGGCCAGCGCCATGGCGATCATGACGCGCTGGCGCTGGCCGCCGGACAATTGGTGCGGATAGGCGTCGAGCCGCTTCTGCGGATCGCGGATGCCGACCTCGTTGAGCAGCGCAAGCGTGCGCGCCTTGGCCGGGCGGTCGGCCATGCCCTGGTGCAGTTTCAGGATCTCGACGATCTGCTGCTCGATCGTATGCAGCGGATTGAGCGAGGTCATCGGTTCCTGGAAGATCATGGTGATCTTGTTGCCGCGCACCTGGCGCAACTGCCTCTCGGTCATCGCCAGCAGGTCGGCGCCCTGGAACAGGATCTTGCCCGAGGGATGGCTAGCGCTAGGATAGGGCAGCAGCTTCAGCACCGACAGCGCCGAGACCGACTTGCCGGAGCCGGATTCGCCGACCAGCGCCACCGTCTCGCCCTTGGCGATATCGAAGGAGATATGGTCGACGGCGACGGACTGGCCGCCGCCCTGGCTGAAGGCGACGCTGAGGTCCTGTACGCTGAGCAGGGGAGCACTCATCCCTCGATTTCCGCGATCGCTTTGTCCAGGGCGGGAATCTCCGGTCGCATGATCGAAATTTCCGCTGTCATTTGAGGCGGAACGAGTCGATCCGGCGCGAGAGAATAGGCATCTTTCAACCTGGTGTCTGCAGTCAGGAATTGCGTGCAGCCGAAGTGCATGGCCGTGGCAAGATGGATCGCATCCGGCAGCCTAAGAGAGACGAATTTCGAACGAAGCTGTGCCGCGTGCCACAGAACCTCGCGAGTTACCTTTCCAACTGAGACAAAGGCGTTGCCAATCGAAATATTGTCATAGAGCTCGACAAGCGACTCGTTGCCTTTTTTCAGAGGGTCAACAATCAACTCCGCCAGCACGATCTCGCTTGTCGCGAGGAAAGGCTTCTGTCTACCCTCGTTCAGTGAAATGAGCTGAAGCAGCTTTTTTGCGAGTGCATCATTGTTTTCAAAAGCGTAGATGAAAATGTTCGTATCGATATAAAGCCGGAAGGCGGCCATCAATCCTCCCACTCATCACGGAGGGCACGAACGCGTGCGACAGCCTCTTCGAGGCTCGTTCCCGGCGCGCTGGCCTGAGCATTTTGCATAAGTTCAAGCAATTGTTCGCGGCCGAGAGGCCTTTTGGCTTCCTCTTCTATAGTAACCGTGACCGAGGCACCCAAGGCTATACCCGATCGCAATTCATCGGGGAGTTTCGATGCCGGATAATGCTCAAGGATGACCTTACTCATAGCGAGGTCCTCTCATGGGTGTGCGGCGTGGCTGCCATTTGTGATGCGCTGGTCACAGCCACCAATCGTTTCGCCAATTGACGCATACGGCCACTTTTATGCGAATTGCCACACCGAGAATATAACATTCCGAATGCCAGTTTGCCCCTCATTTGAACGTCTTGCGCGGATCGAAGGCGTCGCGCGTCGCCTCGCCGGCGAAGACCAGCAGCGACAGCATCAGCGAGATGACGACGAAACCGGAAATGCCGAGCCACGGCGCGTTGAGGTTGCGCTGTGCCTGTTTCAGTAGTTCGCCGAGCGAGGCCGAGCCGGGCGGCAGACCGAAGCCGAGATAGTCGAGCGAGGTCAGCGTCGAGATCGAGCCCGAGAGCAGGAAGGGCAGGAAAGTCAATGTCGCCACCATGGCATTGGGCAGCAGATGCCGGAACATGATGGTGCGGTTGGGCACGCCGAGGGCCCGCGCCGCGTTCACATATTCGAAGTTGCGGGCGCGCAGGAACTCGGCCCGCACCACGCCGACCAGCGCCACCCAGGAGAACAGCAGCATCAGGCCGAGCAGGATGAAGAAGCCCGGCGGCAGAATGGCGGCGATTATGAGCAGCAGATAGAGCACGGGTATGGCCGACCAGATTTCGATGAAGCGTTGGAACAGCAGATCCGTCCAGCCGCCGAAATAGCCCTGCACGGCACCGGCTCCGACGCCGATCAAGGCCGACCCTGCGGTCAGGATCAGGCCGAACAGCACCGAAATGCGGAAACCGTAAATGACGCGCGCCAACACGTCGCGCGCCTGGTCGTCGGTGCCCAGCCAGTTCCAGTTGCCGACGATGCAGGCAGGATCATCAGCCCCTTTCGGATACTGGTTGCAGCGCGTCTTGGCGTCATATTGCCACGAAGGTCTGGCGGGCGCGGCTTCGGGAATGGCGTTGTTGACGGTCTGGTAGGAGTAGCGGATCGGCGGCCAGACCATCCAGCCATTGGCGTTGATCTCGTCCTGGATCACCGGATCGCGATAGTCGGTGACGGCGTAGAAGCCGCCGAACTTTTCTTCCGGATAGGCCACCAGCACCGGAAACAGGATTTCGCCCTTGTAGGAGGCGATGATCGGTTTGTCGTTGGCGATGAATTCAGCAAACAGCGACAGCACGAACAGGATCAGGAAAATCCACAACGACCAGAAGCCGCGCCGGTTGGCCTTGAAATTCTGCAAGCGGCGCTTGTTGAGCGGCGACAGAAACGGCCGTGGGATCCGCACCGGCACCGCGCCGGCAGTAACGCTTGCCTCCGACATCAGACGTCTCTCCGCTCGAAATCGATGCGCGGATCGACCCAGGTGTAGATGAGGTCGGACAGCAATCCGATGAACAGTCCAAGAAGCGAGAAGATGTAGAGGTTGGCGAACACCACCGGATAGTCACGCTCGACCACCGACCTGAAGCCGAGCAGACCAAGGCCGTCGAGCGAAAAGATGTTCTCGATCAGCAGCGACCCGGTGAAGAAGGCCGAGATGAAGGCGCCGGGAAAACCGGCGATGACGATCAGCATGGCATTGCGGAACACGTGGCCGTAAAGCACCTGCCTTTCCGACAGGCCCTTGGCGCGCGCGGTCACCACATACTGCTTGCGGATTTCCTCCAGGAACGAGTTCTTGGTGAGCAGCGTCGTCGTGGCGAAGGCCGACAGCACCAGCGCCGTCAGCGGCAGGGTCATGTGCCAGAAATAGTCGACGATCTTGCCCGGCCATGACAATTGATCCCAATTGTCCGAGACGATGCCGCGCAGCGGGAACCAGTCCCAGAAGGATCCGCCGGCAAATAGCACCATCAACAGGATGCCGAACAGGAAGCCTGGAATGGCATAGCCGACAATGACGACGCCGCTGGTCCAGACGTCGAACGGGCTGCCGTCCTTGACCGCCTTGCGAATGCCGAGCGGGATTGAGATCAGGTAGGACAGCAGCGTTATCCAAAGTCCGATCGAAATCGAAACGGGCATTTTCTCAAGGATCAGGTTGAGCACCGAAATATCGCGGAAATAGCTGTTGCCGAAGTCGAAACGGGCATAGTTCCAGAGCATCATGCCGAAGCGCTCGAGCGGCGGCTTGTCGAAGCCGAACTGCTTCTCGAGCTTCTTGATGAATTCTGGATCGAGCCCCTGGGCGCCGCGATATTTCGAGCCGACGTCGCCTGCGGCGTCGAAATTGGAACCGCCCGCATCGCCGCCACCGCCGCCGAGGCGGTCGCTGCCGCCCTGGTTGGTCAGCTTGGCGATGACCTGTTCGACCGGGCCGCCCGGCGCGAACTGGATGACGGCGAAGGAGATCGCCATGATGCCGAACAGGGTCGGGATCATCAAAAGGATGCGGCGCAGGATATAGGCGCCCATCAGGCTTCCTGCCCTCTTTGGACTGATATCTCAGCCTTTGCCAATTTTTGCCGCCTTGCCTTTATCGACCCACCACAGCGCCTCCACCGGAAAACCGAAATCGGGCTTCTGCTCGGGAAAGCCGAACATGTCCCAATAGGCGCTTCGGTGATTCGCCAGGAACCAACTAGGAATCCAATCGCACCGCGCGCGCAAGACCCGGTCGAGCGCCCGCATCGCGACCGTCAGGCTTTCACGGTCCTTGGCTGCCCCAATCGCGTCGATCAGCGTGTCTATAGCGGGGTTTGAAACGCCTGGCAGGTTGCGCGAACCGGAAAGGTTGGCGGTTCTGGAGTGGAAGAAGACTTCGAGATCGTCGCGCGTCGGCGTGGCGCTGAACGAGAAAGCGGCCGACAGAAGATCGAAATCGAATGTCGCCTGTCTCGCCTGGTATTGCGCCGAATCCACCAGCCGGATCGTGGCATCGATGCCGATCGCCTTCATGTTGGCGACCCAGGGCGAATAGACCTGCACGAAGGTATCGTCGTCGACCATGAATTCCGCCGAAAGCCTGCCGCCCTTGTCGTTGACGACGAAATCGCCCGTCCGCTTCCAGCCCGCCGCGTTGAGAAGCTTTGCCGCCTGGCCAAGCAGCTTGCGGTCGCGGCCGGAGCCGTCGGACGCGGGCTGCGTCACCGCCTCGCCGAAGACTTCGGCTGGAAGCTGGCTGCGCAACGGCTCCAGCAGGGCCAACTCCTGCGGCGATGGCAGGCCTTCGGCACGGAAGTCGGATTTCTCGAAGCAGGATTGCGAACGCTCGTAGGAGCCGTAGAAGAAATTGCGCCGCGTCCATTCGAAATCGAAGCAGAGCGCGATCGCCTGGCGCACGCGCGGATCGCGAAACTGTTCGCGCCGCTGGTTGACCGCCGTTCCCTGCATCGTCGGCCGCTTTTCGGCGGGGAATTCGTGCTTGACGACCTTGCCGGCGGTCAGGGCTGGAAAGTCGTAGGCGGTCGCCCAGACGCGCGAGGTGAATTCCTCGCGATAGGTGATTTCGCCTTTCTTGAAGGCTTCGAAACCGGCCGTGCGGTTCTGGTAGAACTCGATGCGGATGCGGTCGAAATTGTTCTGCCCGCGATTGACCGGGAGGTCGCGGCCCCAATAGTCCGCCACCCGGTCATATTCGATCCAGGCGCCGGCGGAGAAGCGCCCGACCTTGTAGGCGCCAGAGCCGAGCGGCGGGTACAACTGCGAGGAGTCGAACGGATTGGCCGTGTAGAAGGCCTTCGACAGGATCGGGAATTCCACGACATTGAGCACGGTGCGGGCCGATTGCTTGCCGGAAAAGGTAAGCCGCAGCGTGCGGTCGTCGACGGCGACGGCATCGACCATATGGGTCAGCGACAATGACAGGTCGGGGTGGCCCTTGTCCTTGTAGAGCTTGAAGGTGAAGGCTGCGTCCTGCGCCGTCAGCGGCGTGCCGTCATGGAAACGCGCTTCGGGGCGAAGCGAGAAGGTGAAGGCGTTGCGGTCGTCGGACAGCGTCACGCCGTCGGCGATCTGGCCATAGACGGCGTCGGGTTCGTCGAGCGCGCGCACCATCAGCCCGTCGAAGCACATCTCCATGCGCGGCGGCGCATCACCCTTGTCGACGAAGGAGTTCAGCGTGTTGAAGGTCTGCGTATCCTGGTTGTAGCCCCAGTTCGGCGGCGCGAAGTTGAAGATCCCACCAGCCGGTGCTTCGACATTGACATAGTCGAAATGGGTGAAATCCGGTTTGTATTTTAGATCGCCGAAGGCGGAGAGCCCATGCAGTTTGATGCCTGTCGCGATGTCGGCGAAGGCTTTTGCGGGCAACAGAGCCGCGGCAGCGGCAGCCGCGCCAAGCGCGAGAAAGTCGCGACGGGGAAGAGCCGCCATCAATTGCCGCCCTTGTATTTGGCCGCCAGCGCCTTCTCCTTGTCGAGGTCGATCCACCACGAATCGATATCGGCACCGACATAGGCGGGCTGCTTGTCGGGGAACTTGAACTTGTCCCAATAGGCCAGCCAAACCGCGGACCGATGGTATTGCGGCACCACGTAGAAGTTCCACAGCAGGACACGGTCGAGCGCATGGGTGGCGGCGACGAGATCATCGCGGTCGGTGGCGAAGATGATGCGGTCGATCAGCGCGTCGACGGTAGGATCCTTGATGCCCATCAGATTGCGCGAACCAGGTGCGTCGGCGGCCTTCGAGCTCCAGAAATCGCGCTGCTCGTTGCCGGGTGAGTCCGACTGGCCGAACAGGCCCGTGACGACATCGAAATCGAAGTTGTTGACGCGGTTGATGTATTGCGTCTGATCGATGATGCGCAGCGAGGCATCGACACCGATCTTGCGCAGATTGGCGATGTAGGGACTGGCGATCACCTGGTCGGTTTCATTCCAGCCGAGGATCTCGAACTTGAACGGCGCGCCTGTCTTGGTGTTGACCATCTTGCCGCCCTTGATGACCCAGCCGGCCTTGGCGAAGAGATCGACCGCCTGCTTCAGATACTTTCGCTCCGCTTGCGGGGAGTCGTAGACGGGCAACTTGAATTCCTGCGTGAAGAGTTCCGGCGGCAACTTGTCGCGATATTTTTCCAGGATTTCCAGTTCCTTGCCCTGCGGCAAGCCGCTGGATGCCAGTTCGGTCCCCTGGAAATAGCTTGATGTGCGGGTATTGAAGCCGAAGAACAAGGTGCGATTCATGCTCTCGAAATCGAACGGGATAGTCAGTGCCTCCCGGACCAGCCGGTCCTGGAACAAAGGCCGCCGCTGGTTGAGGACAAAGCCCTGCATCGGTTGTGGCGACTGGGTTGGAAAATCCTTCTTGATGACGTCGCCGGCCTGGATGGCTGGGAAATTGTAGGCCGTCGCCCATTTGCGGGAGCTGTATTCCCGGTTGATATCTTCCAGGCCGCCCTTGGTGAAGGCAAGCCAGGCGGCATTGTCGTCGAGGATGTAGGTGTATCGGCGCGTGTCGAAATTCTCGCGGCCGATCTTCACCGGCAGTTTGGCGCCCCAATAGTCCGGCACGCGCTGCCAGACGATTTCCGAGCCCGGCTTGAAGCTGGCGATCTTGTAGGCCGCCGAGCCGAGCGGGATTTCCAGAGTCGGCTTGGTGACGTCGCGCTTCTTGCCGTTGGCATCCGTGCCTTCCCACCAGTGCTTCGGCAGTACCGCGAGATCGCCGATGATCTTCGGCAGCTCGCGGTTACCCTTCTGGTTGAAATGGAACTCGACCTCGTAGTCGGAGACCGCGACCGCATCGGTGACGTTCTCGAAATAACGACTGTATTGCGGGCTGTTCGCCTTCAGCACCTGGAACGACCAGATCACGTCGTCGACGGTGATCGGCTGGCCGTCATGCCATTTCGCGCGCGGGTCGAGCCTGTAGGTCGCCGAGGAATAGTCGGCCGGATATTTATAGGCGTCTGCGATCAGCGGATGGCTGGTGCTGCCTTCATCGGTCGCCTGCTCCATCAGCGTGTCGTAGAGCAGGCCGCCACCGAATCCCACCAGGCCGGCCGCTGGCGATCCCTGGACGATATAGGGGTTGAAGCTGTCATAGGTGCCGAGCAGCACCGAATTCAACGTGCCACCCTTGGGCGCGGTGGGGTTGACGTAGTCATAGTGCTGGAAGTTGTCGCCGTATTTGGATTGGCCGATCAGCGACGAGGTGGTCCGCCACTCGTCGGCCCGGGTCGTCTGCAACCCCGCCGCCATCAGGGCCGCCGACAGCAGCGCCTTGAGAAACGTTCGGCCAACCGTCATGCACCATCCTCTTCGCGATACGTGCCAGATCATCCAGAAGGGCGATCCTAGATGATTTGGCGCGCGTGAAAACCGCAATCGCCCGGCTCTGTCGCCGCACCAGGTGTTATCTCAACAAAAAAGCCGGGCTGAACCCGGCTTTTTCAAGATCATGAGATGATATTTTGGTTATTTGGCCGGCGCCGGTGCCGCCGGTGCAGGTGCCGCGGGAGCGGCCGGCTTGGCCGGTGCGGCGCCATCAGCCGGCTTTGCCGGAGCGGCTCCGCTGGCTGGCTTGGCGGGCGCGGAAGCGTCCGCGGCGGCACCGGGTGCCGGCAGCGGCTTGGGATTGTCCGACAGCGTGCGCAGATAGGCGATGACGTTGGCGCGGTCCTCGTCCTTGGGCAGGCCGGCGAAACCCATGGCCGTGCCCTTCACGAATTTTTTCGGCGAGGTGATGAAGTGGTTGATGTTGTCGTAGGTCCACTTTTCGGTGCCGCCCTTGGAGAATTCCTTCATGCCGGCCGAATAGGCGAAGCCTTCATGTTCGGCGACCGGACGGTCGACGACGTCCCACAGATCGGGGCCGACCTTGTTCGGCCCGCCCTTTTCGCCGGAATGGCAGGCCTGGCATTTCTTGAAGACGGCAGCGCCCGCTTCGACATTGGCGGTCTGCAGCAGGTCGGCGATTGGCTTGGCCTCCGCGGCCGGGGCGGCAGCGCCGCCTTCGGTGGGCTCCGCGGCCTCGATGGCGAAGCCTGGCTTTTCCGGAGCCGGCGAGGCAAACAGCGCGTCCGAGACCAGGCCGACCGAGAAGACGACGAAAATGGTTCCGAGCAATCCGGCGAGCAGTTTGTTGACTTCGTTGGAATCCATACGCCCCTTGCTCCCTTTTCCGGCGGACTGATCCGTCCACTCCGTCCGTCGGTATCGAGACCCGCCCTCCAGAGCCGGTCAAATCGCGCGGAAACTAGGTCTTTTGCTCGGGCGTTGCAACACCTATAAGGGTGCTTCCAGTGAGACCTTTTGCCACTTTTCCCCTCCTCTTTTCGAACGCCTTGCCATAGCGATGTCTACCTTGATCCTGATACCGGCCCGCATGGCCTCGACCCGCCTGCCGGGCAAGCCGCTGGCCGATATCGCCGGCGCCCCGATGATCGTCCACGTCGCCCGCCGCGCGGCCGAGGCCAGCCTTGGCCGCGTGGTGGTAGCGACCGACACGCGAAGTGTCGCCGAAGCGGTGCGCGCGCATGGTTTCGAGGCCGTGATGACACGCGTCGATCACGAATCCGGCTCCGATCGCATCCACGAGGCGCTGGTCGAACTTGATCCCCGGCTCGAGGTCGAAACGATCGTCAATGTGCAGGGCGACCTGCCGACCATCGATCCCGGCATCATCGCCGCCTCGCTTTGGCCTTTCGAGGACGCGGCCGTGGATATCGCCACGCTCTGCGTCGAGATCGTCCGCGAGGAGGAAAAGACCAATTCCAACGTCGTCAAGGTCGTCGGTTCGCCTCTGTCCGCCACGAGGCTAAGGGCGCTGTATTTCACCCGCGCCACCGCGCCATGGGGCGAGGGGCCGCTTTATCACCATATCGGCCTCTACGCCTATCGGCGTTCCGCGCTTGAGCGCTTCGTGTCACTGAAGCCATCGCCGCTCGAGCGCCGCGAGCGGCTGGAGCAGTTGCGGGCGCTGGAAGCCGGCATGCGTATCGACGCCGAGGTCGTCCAGTCGCTGCCGCTTGGCGTCGACACGCCGCAAGACCTTGAGCGCGCCCGAACCATCCTTTCAAACTGATCCCTCCGAACAGAGACACTGTGAATCGAGATCTGGGCATGCCTGAAAAGACCAACAGAATATCCTTCCAGGGCGAGCCGGGCGCCAATTCCGACACCGCCTGCCGCAACGTCTATCCCTCGATGGAGCCGTTGCCATGCCCGACCTTCGAGGACGCGTTCAACGCGGTCGAGACTGGCAAGGCCGATCTCGCCATGATCCCGATCGAGAACACCATCGCCGGACGCGTTGCCGACATCCATCACCTGCTGCCGGAATCGAGGCTTCACATCGTCGGCGAATATTTCCTGCCGATCCATTTCCAGCTGATGGTGCTGCCCGGCGTCAAACGCGACGAGATCAAGACCGTGCACAGCCATATCCACGCGCTTGGCCAGTGCCGCAAATACATCCGCAAGAACGGCTGGAAGGCGGTCGTCGCTGGCGACACGGCGGGCGCCGCCAAGATGGTCTCCGAGGTCAAGGACCGCACCATGGCCGCGCTGTCGCCGGCGCTGGCGGCGACGCTCTACGGGCTCGATATCATCGAGGAGAATGTCGAGGACACCGATTCCAACGTCACCCGCTTCGTCGTCCTGACCAAGAACAAGCAGTGGGCCGAGCGCCCGTCACCCGACGTCAGGATGATGACGACCTTCATGTTCCGCGTCCGCAACGTGCCGGCCGCGCTTTACAAGGCGATGGGTGGCTTCGCCACCAACGGCATCAACATGACCAAGCTGGAGAGCTACCAGCTGGGCGCATTCACGGCGACGCTGTTCTATGCCGACATCGAGGGCCATCCCGACGATCCGCTGGTCAAGCTGGCGCTGGACGAGCTTCGCTTCTTTTCACGCGAGGTGCGGATTCTGGGTGTCTATCCGGCCAGCCAGTCGCGCGAGCAGTGGAAAGTGGCCGATTAAATCACCGCGCCCAGTGGCACGTAGTCGATCTCGAGAAATTTCTCGACCTCCGGCACCCAGCGGTCACGCACGAAGGCGACATGGTCGGGATGATCGTTGTATCTGGTGTAGGCGGCCTGGTCGGCGAACTCCATCGAGAAGCCGAACCGATAGTCATTCTTGGGGCTCACCTGCCGCAACTGTTCGAAATCGGTGACGCCCCGGATCGCCGAGAGGATTTTCCTGGCGTCGACCAGAAAGCACTTTTCCTCCAGCGAGTGCGGCGCATGCTTCAGCGTGAAGACGACGGTGTGGCGGATCATTTGCCTCTCCTGCACTGACTTTCAGTATTCGCTATGCGCTGTCGACCCAGGCGCGGATGAGGTGATGCGCGATGGCTCCTTTCGGCGGCGTGATCAGGTTGCCAGGATGCTCGCGGGCGAGCATCGAGCGCACTTCGTCGCGCAAGAACCAGCGGCAGTCTTCCAGTTCGTTGAGATCGGCCTGGATGTCTTCGTTGAGCGGCTCGCCGAAACAGCCGATCATCAGTGAATAGGGGAACGGCCAAGGCTGGCTGGCATGATAGACGACGCGGCCGAGCCGGATGCCGGCCTCCTCAAGCGTTTCGCGGCGCACCGCCGCCTCGATCGTCTCGCCCGGCTCGATGAACCCGGCAAGCGCCGAATACATGCCCGGCGCGAAGTGCCGGCCACGCCCGAGCAGGCATTTCTCCCGCGTCGCCGTCAGCATGATCGCCACCGGGTCGGTGCGAGGGAAATGCTCGGTGCCGCAATTCGGGCAATGCCGTTTGTAGCCGCCCGCCCGCATCTGCGATTGGGTGCCGCATTTGCTGCAGAAGCGATGGCTGGCATGCCAGGCGAGCAGGGCGGCTCCTTGCGCCATTGCCCCGGCCGCCGCCTCGTCGATCAGCCCCTGCATATAGACCGACCGGTAGTCGATCGCCTTGACTGTCTCGGACAGCTGTTCGTCGTCGATGCCCGCCGGTACGGCAAGCACTGGTCCCTGTCCGGAAAAACCGAGCAGCACGCTTTGGTCGAAGAAGGGCGTGAAAGGCTGGCTTTCGGCGACGCCGAACCAGGGATCAAAACCGCTGCCATTGCCGGATTTCAGGTACAGCCGGCCGCCATTCATCAAAAGCAGCCGCGCCGTCGGATCCGCGAGAGCCCTGTCGACCGAATCGTCGGCGCGTTTCTCGGATTGCCGGTCGATCGTGTTGCCGGCAAAGCCGACAAACTGGCTCGGCTCGCGCATCGGCGCGTCAAACAGGCGGAAGCTCATGGGGACTCTGGTGCTCTGGGATGGACACGGGAAGGCTTATAGCGCCGCCCTTATCGTTTCGGCAAACCGGCGCAGATCGGACCGTTGATACGGCTCGCGCAGGCCGTGGCCCCACACCGGGCCGGGCCAGCCGGGATCGCCTTCAGACCGTGCAATGACATGGATGTGCAGCTGGCGCACGATATTGCCGAGCGCGCCGGTGTTGATCTTGGTGCAGCCGGTCACCTTCTTCAGCGCCTGTGCCACCATGTTGGTCTCGAAGGTCAGCATCGCCTGGTCGAGTGGCGTCATGTCGTGGATCTCCTCCGCACCCGGCCTTTGCGGCACTAGAACCAGCCATGGCCAGCGGCGATCGTTCATGATCCGCAATTCGCACAGCCCAAGCCACATCAACTGCTCGCTGTCCGCTTCCAGCCGGGCGTCCAGTGTGAATCCGGCCTTCAGGCCCGGCAACATCGGCGTTTCCCTTGCTTTTCTTGGTTTCCTCGGACTCGTGGACGCTAGAGCGCTGGCACGGGGGCCGCAAGCGAATCATTGTTTTCCTCACGGTTTGGTGCGTCAAATCTCATGCGCACTTGCATTTCATCGCGCAATTGCCGATATGGACAGCGGGAGGTTGGTGGTGGACGATCCACTCGCCAACCGGGTCAGGTCCGGAAGGAAGCAGCCCTAACGAGCCCGGAACGGGTCATTGTTCCAGCCTCCCGCCTCTTCGCCTTTCTCCCGCGACATTGACGGCGCCAAGCCGTACGGGCGAAACTATGCGCAGGAATCGACCGCGTTGAGACGCGGCCCTTGGAGCTTTACGGGCGAATGAGCGAAGCCGGAAATTCGGGAGCGGACAAGGCCGGCGCCTATCGCGTGCTGGCGCGCAAATACCGTCCTTCGAACTTCTCCGAGCTGATCGGCCAGGAGCCGATGGTCCGCACCCTCACCAACGCCTTTGCCACCGGCCGCATCGCCCAGGCCTGGATGCTGACCGGCGTACGCGGTGTCGGCAAGACGACGACGGCGCGTATCCTGGCCCGCGCCTTGAACTACAAGACTTCAACCGTGGACCAGCCTTCGGTCGACCTTTCGGTGCCCGGCGAGCACTGCCAGGCGATCATGGAAGGCCGTCATGTCGACGTCATCGAGATGGACGCAGCCTCGCACACCGGCATCGACGACATCAGGGACATCATCGAGCGCGTGCGCTACGCCCCGGTTTCGGCTCGCTACAAGGTCTACATCATCGACGAAGTGCACATGCTGTCCACGCAGGCCTTCAACGGCCTGTTGAAGACGCTGGAAGAACCGCCGCCGCACGTCAAATTCATCTTCGCCACCACCGAGATCCGCAAGGTTCCGATCACCGTCCTCTCGCGCTGCCAGCGGTTTGATCTGAGGCGCATCGATGCCGGTGCGCTGGTCGCGCATCTCTCCTCGATCGCGGCCAAGGAAGGCATTTCGGTCGACGACGACGCGCTGGCGATGATCGCGCGCGCCGCCGAGGGTTCGGCCCGCGATTCGCTCTCCATCCTCGACCAGGCGATCGCCCATGGCGCCGGCTCCGTCAGCGCCGAGGCCGTGCGCGCCATGCTCGGCCTGGCCGACCGCGCCCGCATCGTCGATCTGTTCGAACATGTGATGAAAGGTGATGTGGCGGCCGCACTTGGCGAATTCCGCGCCCAATACGACACCGGCGCCGACCCGGCTGCCGTGCTGACCGATCTTGCCGAATTCAACCACCTCGTCACGAGGCTGCGTTTCGTGCCGACCGCCATGGACGACGCATCGCTGTCGCAGGACGAACGCCAGCGTGGCGCCGATTTCGCCAGGGCGCTGTCGGTCAGGGTGCTGTCGCGGACCTGGCAGATGCTGCTCAAGGGCATTCCCGAAGTGCAGTCCTCCAACCGGCCCGTCAGCGCCGCCGAAATGGTGCTGATCCGTCTGGCGCACGCCGCCGACCTGCCGACGCTGGACGAGGCGTTGCGATCGCTCGAAGGGGGAGCACCGGTTCAAAACGGTGCGCCGCGCCCAAATGGAGCGCCCGCCAGTCCCGGCAATGGCGGCGGCAGTGGGGCTAGTGCGGTGGCCCAGACGCGCATGCCTGGCGGATCAGGCGGCGCGCAGACCATGCGGCTGGTCGAGGCCACGCCCGCGCCGGCCGCCTTCGTCGCGCCTCCGCAGCTGGCGCCGGAGACGCAGCCGGTACCCTTGAAATCGCTGGCCGACATTATCGCCCTTGCCGATGCGCAGCGCGACATCGCCTTCAAGGTGCTGCTCAAGAGCTGCATTCGTCTCGTGCGCATCGAGCCCGGCCGCATCGATGTCGGCCTGACCAGCGACGCGCCCAAGATGCTGCTCAACGACCTGACGACGAAGCTGCGCGCCTGGACCGGCCGCAACTGGCTGGTGTCGCTATCGAAGGAAGAAGGTGGCCAGACGCTGGCCGAGATGGAATCGACGAAGCGCGAAAACGCCTTCCTCGATGCCAGGAGCGATCCGACCGTCGCCGCTATCCTGGCGCGCTTTCCCGGCGCCAAGATCATCGACGTGCGCATTCCCGACGTGCCGGAGGTCGACGAGACCGAGGCCGAAGTGCCGGTTGAACCGCCGGCAGATGACGACGAGACCTGACAAATCAAGACAAGGATCGGACCATGAAAGATCTTCTCGGCCTGATGGGCAAGGCGAAGGAAATGCAGGCCAAGTTCCAGGCCATGCAGGATGAGATCGCCACGGTCGAATCCGTCGGCCAGGCCGGCGGCGGCCTGGTCAGCGTGACGCTGAGCGGAAAGTTCGAGATGAAGTCGCTGAAGATCGACCCGTCTCTGTTCAAGGAGGACGAGGTCGAGATCCTCGAGGATCTGATTCTCGCCGCCCACAATGACGCCAAGGCCAAGGTCGAGCAGATCATGCAGGAAAAGACCAAGGCGCTGACCGCCGGCCTGCCGATCCCGCCGGGAATGAAACTGCCCTTCTAGCCTGCGGCGGCGATGGCCCATGATCGACGAGCCGTCCGAACGACTGATCGAGCAGCGTATCCGCAACAGGATCTACGAGATCCTGGAAATCCTGGCCGATTGCGATGCCGGCGTCGATATTGTCGGCATCAAGGGCTACTTCAATCTGTTCGAGGATTTCGTGCACCGTCCGTCGATCGAGGCCGGCAGATCGGCGCTTTCGAGGGAGGAGCGCGCGATCGTGCTGGAGATCGCCGAATTCCTCGAGGCGGCTTCCGAGACAAATCCCGATTTCACCAAGGCCGAGTTCATCGACAGCGACTGGCCGGGAAAGATCGCGCCGACGGCCAGGAATGCGCGGGCACTGTTCCTCAGGCGTGGCCTGTTTTCGGAGAATGTCGAGGAGATCGAGCCGGGTCAACCGGCCCCGATTGCGGCGGGGCGATAAAAGCGATTCCGTAACGCGTTTCCATCCGGAATTGCGGCGAAATCAAGAGAGGGCGGTCATCGCATTTATGAAACGACGGCTCGATCTATCTGGAAAGCCACGAAATTGTGCCAATTTGGCAACAGTGCTTCATTAATAACGTTTTAGCCATCATTTTGCCCGAAAGTGTCTCATTCTTGCCGCAGCCTGGGGGCGGGCATCGAAGTGAGAGGGTTACCTGTTGATAGCCATGCGATGGAAGGCGCCGCTATTGCTCGGCGTCGTTACGTCTCCCCTGTTCTTGGCCGCTTGCAGTCAGACCACGTCGCACGGCATGTCCGTTGCGAGCCTGACCGACGCCATCACGCCAAGTTTCCTGAGCTCGCGGTCTTACAGCCACACGCCGAAGGAAAAGGAATGCCTGGAAAGGGCGATGTTCTTCGAATCCAACCGCTCGAGCCGTGACGGCATGATCGCCGTCGGCACCGTGGTCATGAACCGGCTGCGCTCCGGCCAGCACGGAAACACAATCTGCGAAGTGGTGGGCGAGCCCGGGCAGTTCGCCCCAGGTGTCATGACCAGGCCGATGAACTCGCGGGCGATGCCCGATGTCGAGGAAGCCGCCGCCGCCGTGCTCAAGGGCGAGCGCAAGGCCAAGCTCAAGAACACGATGTATTTCCACACCGCCGGCCTGCGCTTCCCCTACAACAACATGCATTACACCATGGTCGCCGGCGGCAATGCCTTCTACGAAAAGCGCGGCCGCAACTGGCAGCCGCTGCCCGATGAGCCGATGGTGGCCTCGGCTGAACAGCAGCAGCGCGCGCCTGCGGCGCCCGTGCTTATGGCATCCGCGGAACCGGTGGTCAGGACGATTGTCCATGCCGATCCGGCCAAGCAGGCTGGCGTAACCACCGCGCGCTCGACCCAGGCAACCGCCGTACCCGCGGGCGCCGTACCCGCGGAGCAGACCTATGTGACGGCCGCCGTGGCGCCAGCGGCAAAGTCCGCGCGCGTTGCGGTGAAGCCGACACTGGTGGCGATGCAGGAGCCGATGGAAGAGCCGGATGCTGCCCGTTTCGGCGGCGTCTTGAACACAAGGGTCATCTCCTCGGTCCAGAGCGCGCCGCAGGAAGCGGCGATGGGATTCCAGTCGACGCCTGAGAACACCGATGCCATTGGCGCGATGATCGTCAGCCAGGGTCGGCCGCTCGAAGAGAATTGATCCGCGTCCTGACCCGCAATGGCAGGTCATGCGCGAATGCGGGCTGTTTCAAAGCGCTCTAAAAAATCCTAGATCAGAGCGATGTCGAAGCGAATCGCCGGTCCCGAGATCGAACGCCTGATCCAGCTCCTGGCCAAGGTGCCGGGGCTTGGTCCCCGTTCGGCCAGGCGTGCCGCCCTTCATCTGATCAAGAAGAAGGAGCAACTCCTGTCGCCGCTCGCCGCGGCCATGGGCGAGGCGGCCGACAAGGTGCGCATCTGCTCCACCTGCGGCAATGTCGACACGTCGGACCCTTGCATGATCTGCACCGACCCGCGCCGTGATGCCGCCACCCTCATCGTTGTCGAGGACGTCTCGGATCTCTGGGCGCTGGAGCGGGCGGCGGCGATGAACGTGCGCTACCATGTGCTCGGCGGCACGCTGTCCCCGCTCGACGGCATCGGTCCCGATCAGCTCAACATCCGCTCGCTGGTCGACCGTGTCGCCGGCGGCGATGTGAAGGAAATCATCCTCGCCGTCAACGCGACCGTGGAGGGCCAGACCACCGCGCACTACCTCACCGATCAGTTGTCCGGCTTCGACATCAAGGTGACGCGGCTGGCGCATGGCGTGCCGGTCGGCGGCGAGCTCGACTATCTCGACGAAGGCACGCTGGCCGCCGCGCTGCGCTCGCGGACGGCGTTTTGACAAGATTGGCAGGAAGTGCGCGCAATGGCCGTCACAAATCCTTCGACACCTGTGCCAAGTACCCCCCTCTGTCCTGCCGGACATCTCCCCCTCAAGGGGAGAGATTGGCACTTTCGCGGGCAGCCCATTCCTGTGGATTTTGATAGCTGGCGAAAGCGGTGGCGACGTCTGATCTCCCCCCTTGAGGGGGAGATGTCCGGCAGGACAGAGGGGGGCGCCATAGAGCGCGTCCATCGCAGATTCAGCTTTGTATTCTTTCTGGCCGCACTCGTTGGGCTGTTCCTTGCTCTCCCCGCCTCCGCCGCATACGTCGACGACCAGTTCCAGGCCTGGCTCCAAACCGACCTCTGGCCCGAAGCCAAGTCCAAAGGCATCTCGAAAAAAACCTTCGACGCTGCCTTCCTCGGCGTGAAGCCGAACCTCAAGCTGCCGGACCTCGTCATGCCCGGCGAAAAGCCTGCGACGCCGCAGAAGCAGCATCAGGCCGAGTTCGGTGCGCCTGCCAACTATTTCGCCGAGAAGATCGTCCGTGCCGTCACCTTGGGCGGGCGCACACGCGAGAGCGCCAATTCAAGAGTGCTCGGGCTGATCGAGAAGCGCTACGGCGTTCCCGGCGAGATCGTCCTGGCCATCTGGGGCCGCGAGACCGGCTTCGGCGCGGCGAAGATGCCTTATGACGCCTTCGAGGTGCTGGGCACCAAGGCATTCATGTCGACGAGGAAGGATTTCTTCCGCACCGAGCTGCTTGCGGCGCTGGAAATCGTCCAGCGCGGGCTGGCCCCGGTCAACGCCATGAAGTCATCCTGGGCCGGTGCGCTCGGCCAGCCGCAATTCATGCCGACCTCTTTCCTCAAGCATGCCGTGGATTTCGACGGCGATGGCAGACCCGACATCTGGAATTCGACGCCCGACGTGCTCGCCTCGATCGCCAACTATCTCGTCCACTATGGCTGGGTGCGGGGACGCGGCTGGGGTTTCGAGGTGACGGTGCCAGAGAGCGTCTCCTGCTCGCTGGAAGGGCCGGACCAGGGCAAGAAGATCTCGCAATGGGCCGCCATGGGCATCAAACGTGTCGATGGAAAGCCGTTTCCGGCGAGCGAATTGAAGGCGGAGGGTTTCCTGCTGATGCCGGCTGGCCGCAGCGGCCCAGCCTTCATCGCCACCCCCAATTTCTATGTGCTCAAGGAATACAACACCAGCGACCTTTACGCGCTGTTCATCGGCCACGGCGCTGACCGGATTGCCCATGGCGATCAGAATTTTTCCAGCAGTTGGGGGCCGGTCGGCGATCTCCACCGTTCCGACATCGCCGCCCTGCAACGGGCGCTGGAAGCCAAAGGCTATGACGTTGGCAGCGCCGACGGCCTGCCGGGCTTCAAGACCCGACGCTCGATTGGCAAGTGGCAGACCGAGAACGGCGAGCCTGCGACCTGCTTTCCAGACGCCGGCCTGGTCGCCGCGCTGAAATAACCCAAAAAAGTAGGGGATTTGTCCCGTTTGCCAGCCCCGATTGGCCTGCGTGTGCGTCGACGCGCCGCTCGCCATTCCGGTTGAATGAGCCGTCGCGTAAAATCCTCGTCGCCCGCCCGGAGCGCCGGATATGCTGTTGACCAATTGGACAAAAACCACGACGGTAAGTGGTCGAGGGGCTGTTGCCGGCCCCGAAAAGAACACCGCAATCCTGAGCCGGGAACTCAGGTCAACAAAACAGGGAACAATCACCATGATGATGGAAAAGTTTGCTCTACGATCCCGCATCCTGCTTGCGGGCGCGGCCATGTCGGCTCTCCTTCTGGCCGGAGCGCCGGCCGGGGCGGTCACGCCCGCCGACACACTGGTCGAGGGTTTCGCGATCGACGACATCATCTCCATGGATCCGGGCGAGGCGTTCGAGTTGTCGACCGCCGAAGTCACCGGCAACACCTATGATCTGCTGGTTCGCCTCGACCTCAGCGACACCTCCAAAGTCAAGCCCGATCTTGCCGAAAGCTGGGCCGTCTCCGACGACGGCCTGACCTACACCTTCAAACTCAAGCCCGGCCTGAAATTCGCCTCGGGCAATCCGATCACGGCTGCCGACGTCGCCTACTCGTTCGAGCGCGTTGTCAAGCTGGACAAGAGCCCAGCCTTCATCATCGAACAGTTCGGCATCAGCGGCGACAACGTCGCCGACAAGGCCAAGGCCGTCGACAACACCACCTTCCAGTTTACCGTCGACAAGGCCTATGCGCCGAGCTTCGTGCTGAACTGCCTGTCGGCGACCGTCGCATCGGTCGTCGATAGCAAGCTGGTCAAGGAGCACGTCGTCAAGGCCGCGCCCACCGCCGACTACAAATGGGACAATGACTTCGGCAACGCCTGGCTGAAGACCGGCTATGCCGGTTCCGGCGCCTACAAGCTGCGTGAATGGCGCGCCAACGAAGCCGTCGTCATGGAGCGCAATGACAATTATCACGGCGAAAAGGCCAAGCTCGCCCGCGTCATCTATCGCAACATGAAGGAAAGCTCGGCGCAGCGCCTGGCGCTCGAGGCCGGCGACATCGACGTTGCCCGCAATCTCGAACCGAACGACCTCGACGCCATTGCCAAGAAGGCCGATCTCACCACCAACAGCGCGCCGAAGGGCACGGTCTTCTACATCAGCCTCAACCAGAAGAACCCGAACCTGGCCAAGCCCGAGGTTCGCCAGGCCTTCAAATATCTGGTCGACTATGACGCGCTGAGCTCGACCATCCTCAAGGGCATCGGCGAGATCCACCAGACCTTCCTGCCCAAGGGCGATCTTGGCGCTCTCGACGAAAACCCCTTCAAGCTCGACGTCGCCAAGGCCAAGGAACTGCTGGCGAAGGCAGGTCTGCCAGACGGCTTCAGCGTGACCATGGATGTGCGTACCGGCCAACCGACCACGGGCATGGCGGAATCGATCCAGCAGACGCTCGGACAGGCCGGCATCAAGCTGGAGATCATCCCCGGCGACGGCAAGCAGACGCTGACCAAGTATCGCGCCCGCAACCACGACATCTATATCGGCCAGTGGGGACAGGACTATTTCGATCCGAATTCCAACGCCCAGACCTTCGCCTCGAACCCGGACAATTCGGATGCCGGCAAGTCGCACACACTGGCCTGGCGCAACGCCTGGGACATTCCGGACCTGACCAAGCAGACCGAAGCGGCTCTGCTGGAGAAGGACTCGGCCAAGCGCGCCGCGCTGTACCAGGACCTCGAGAAGAAGGTACTCGACACCAGCCCCTTCGTCCTCATCCACCAGCAACTGGAAGTGGCTGGCTTGCGCAAGAACCTCAAGGGTTTCGCGCTCGGCCCGAGCTTCGACACCAACTTCGTGGGGCGGGTTTCCAAGGAATAGCGCCCGCGGGACACGCCGCATGAGCGCGGTTGAAAGCCAGGGGAAGGCGGGGCGCGGCAGCGCCCGCGCCTTTGCCATTCTCTCCTCGATCGGCCGGTTCCTGGTCATCGCGGTGACGACCTATCTTGGTCTTCTCGCGGTCACCTTCTTCATCGGCCGCGTCATCCCGATCGACCCGGTGCTGGCCGTGCTCGGCGACCGCGCGCCGGCAAACGTGGTCGAGCGCACGCGCCGCGAGATGGGCCTCGACCTGCCGCTGATCGAACAGTTTTATATCTATGTCAGGAGTGCGCTGAACGGGGATTTCGGCACCTCGGTGCTGACCACCAACCCTGTCATGACCGACATCCGCCGCGCTCTTCCGGCAACGACGGAACTGGCCACGCTCGGAACGCTGATCGGCGCGCTGTTTGGCGTGCCGCTCGGCGTGCTGGCGGCCGTCAGGCGCGGCAGCCTCATTGATCAGGTCGTGCGCGTCATCGGCCTGATCGGCTATTCCGTGCCGATCTTCTGGCTCGGGCTTCTGGGGCTGGTGCTGTTCTACGCCAAGCTGCAATGGGTGGCTTTTCCGGCGCGGCTCGACGTCGTCTACGAATACACCTTCACGCCCGTCACCGGTTTCTACCTGCTCGACTCGGCGATGCAGGGCCAGTGGGATGTCTTTTGGGACGCCTTCCGCCACATCATCCTGCCGGCCTCGCTGCTCGGCTATTTCTCGCTCGCCTATATCAGCCGCATGACGCGCTCGTTCATGCTCAACGAACTTGCTCAGGAATATGTCGTCGCCGCGCGCGCCAAGGGCCTGTCGGAACGCCGCATCATCTGGGCCCACGCGCTGCGCAATGCCGCCGTGCCGATGGTCACCGTGATCGCGCTGTCCTATGCCGGCCTGCTCGAAGGTTCGGTGCTGACCGAGACCGTCTTCTCCTGGCCGGGCATCGGGCTTTACATCACCAACTCGCTGCAGAATGCCGACATGAACGCCGTGCTTGGCGGCACCATCGTCATCGGCTCGGTGTTCATCGGCATCAATCTTTTGTCAGACCTGCTCTATCGTTTGCTCGATCCGAGGACGAAATCCGCATGAGCGCCGAGGCGATCCAGAGCCGTCGCGACTGGCTGCTCAGCGAGCGGCCGGCCTCCCGCATCCAGGCAAGGTTCGGCCGCGCCTATGTCGCATGGCGGCGCTTTTCCGCCAATCGGCTGGCCTTTGTCGGCCTGCTGATCATCATCGCGCTGCTGGTCATTGCCGCTCTTGCCGGCGTGCTGGCGCCCTATTCGCCGACTGTCGGCGACCTGAAGAACGCGCGGCTGCTGGCGCCGAGCGCGCAGCACTGGTTCGGCACCGACGACCTTGGCCGCGACATCTATTCGCGCATCCTCTACGGCTCGCGCTGGACGCTCTATGTGGTCATTCTGGTCGCCATCATCGCCGCCCCGATCGGTCTTCTCGTCGGCACCGTCGCCGGCTATGCCGGCGGCTGGACCGATGCCATCCTGATGCGCATCACCGATATCTTCCTCGCTTTCCCCAAGCTGATCCTGGCGCTGGCCTTTGTCGCCGCCCTCGGCCCCGGCATCGAGAATGCGGTGCTTGCCATCGCCATCACGTCCTGGCCACCCTATGCGCGCATCGCGCGTGCCGAAACGCTGACCGTGCGCAACTCCGACTACATCAAGGCGGTGCAGCTGATGGGCGCGTCGCCCGCCCGCATCGTGCTGCGCCACATCATGCCGCTCTGCATCTCCTCGCTGATCATTCGTGTGACGCTCGATATGGCCGGCATCATCCTCACCGCCGCCGGCCTCGGCTTCCTCGGCCTCGGCGCGCAGCCGCCGCTGCCCGAATGGGGCACCATGATCGCCTCGGGCCGCCGCTTCGTGCTCGACCAATGGTGGGTGGCCGGCGCGCCGGGCTTCGCGATCCTCATCGTCAGCCTCGGCTTCAACCTGCTTGGCGATGGCCTGCGCGACGCGCTCGATCCCCGCAGCGGTGACCAATGAGCGCCCTTCTCGACGTCGAGGACCTGCGCGTCACCTTCCCGACCCGCACTGGGCTGATCGAGGCGGTGCGTGGCGTTTCATTCTCGCTTGGCCGCGAACGCCTCGGCATCGTCGGCGAGTCCGGCTCGGGCAAGTCGCAGACGGGCCGCGCCATCATGGGCCTGACGCCGCCGCAGGCCCGGATATCGGCCGGCAAATTGGCCTTCGACGGCATCGACCTGCTCGGCATCTCGCCGCGCGAACGCCGGGCGCTACGAGGCAACCGCATCGCCATGATCCTGCAGGATCCGAAATATTCGCTCGATCCGGTGATGAGCATCGGCCGCCAGATTGTCGAGACGCTGCGCACGCACGAGAAGGTCTCCAAGGCCGAGGCGCGCGAGCGGGCGCTGGCCATGCTGGAGGCCGTACAGATCCGTGACCCCAAACGCGTTTTCGACCTGCATCCGCACGAAGTCTCCGGCGGCATGGGCCAGCGCGCCATGATCGCCATGATGCTGATCGCCGGACCCGAACTGATGATCGCCGACGAGCCGACTTCGGCGCTCGACGTCACCGTGCAACTCGACGTGCTCAACATCCTCGATAAGCTGGTCAGCGAGCGCGGCATGGGGCTGATCTTCATCTCGCACGATCTGCGCCTGGTCTCGTCTTTCTGCGACCGCGTCGTCGTGATGTATGCCGGCAAGGTGGTCGAGCAGTTGAAGGCCTCGGAGCTGCGTGAGGCCCAGCATCCCTATACGCGCGGCCTGCTCAATTGCATGCCGCGGATCGGCTTCGAGCGCCATCCCTTGCCGGTGCTCGACCGCAAGCCGGAGTGGGCGGCATGACGTCAGCGATTGCCGTCGACAGGCTGGAGGTGATCTTCGACCGCTTTCGCGCGCTGAAGGGCGTCAGCCTGGAGGTCAGGGAAGGAGAGTCCTATGGGCTTGTCGGCGAAAGCGGCTCCGGCAAGTCGACATTGCTAAGAGCGATTGCCGGCCTCGCACCGGTCTCCTCCGGCAGCATCGCCGTCAACGGCAAGACGCTCGGCGCGCGCCGCGACAAGGCCTTCTACCGCGAGGTGCAGATGGTCTTTCAGGATCCGTACGGCTCGTTGCATCCGCGCCAGACCGTCGATCGCCTGCTGCAGGAGCCGCTTGCCATCCACGGCTTCGCCGATGGCGAGAAGCGCATCGAACGCGCGCTGGACGAAGTCGGGCTCGGCAACGGTTTTCGCTTCCGCTACGCGCACCAACTCTCGGGCGGCCAACGCCAACGTGTCGCCATTGCCCGCGCGCTGATCCTCGAACCCTCGATCCTGCTGCTCGACGAGCCGACCTCGGCGCTCGACGCCTCGGTACAGGCCGAAGTGCTGAACCTGCTCGAAGAGGTGCGACGGCGGCGCAAGCTCACCTTCCTGATGGTCAGCCACGACCTCGCCATCATCACCCATATGTGCGAGCGGCTGATGGTGATGCAGAACGGCGAGGCGGTGGAGACGCTGACCGCCAGCCAGTTGATCGGCCACCGCGTGAATGCGGACTATACGCGGAATTTGCTCAGGGCCAGCGAGGGGTTTGTGCGGGCCTGACGTTCTCGCTGACGCCGAGTTCCCGCCTTAGACTGCTCCACCTTCGGGCACCGTTTCCCCTTGTACGCCGTTGCTTTCGGGCTCACGCTTCGGCTCCTTGATGCGGAACCACGTCACATAAAGCGCCGGCAGGAACAGCAGCGTGATCGCGGTACCCGCGATGATGCCGCCCATCATGGCGTAGGCCATCGGACCCCAGAACACTTCGCGCGCGATCGGGATCAGCGCCAGGCTGGCCGCGGCCGCGGTCAGCGCGATCGGCCGCATGCGGTGCTCGGTGGCTTCGATGACGGCCGTCCACCGGTCCTTGCCCTCGGTCACGAGGTCCTCGATCTGCACGATTAGGATGACCGAGTTGCGGATCAGGATGCCGATCAGCGCCAGAACGCCGAGGATGGCGACGAAGCCGAGCGGCGCGCCGCTCGGCACCAGTGCCGCCACCACGCCGATCAGGCCCAGCGGCGCCACCGCCACCACCAGGAACAGGCGCTGGAAGCTCTGCAACTGGACCATCAGGATCGTCGCCATCACGAACAGCATCAACGGCACAACCGCCGCGATCGGTCCCTGGCTCTTGGCGCTTTCCTCGACCGAGCCCGCCGTTTCGACCGAGTAACCCGGCGGCAGCTTGGTGATGAAGGCGTCGACCGACGGCTTGAGTTCGTTGACCACGGTTGCCGGCAACGCGTCGCCGACCAGGCCGGCGCGCACCGTGATGGTCGGGATGCGGTCGCGCCGCCACACCGTCGGCTGCTCGAGCTCGTAGCGGAAGTTGGCGACCGCCGCGAGCGGGATCGCCTCGCCGGTGCTGGTCGGCAGCTGCATGTTCTGCAATGTCTCGATCGAGCCACGCTCGGCCTCGCGTGATCGTGCCACGACATTGATCAGGTAGGTGGCGTCGCGCACCTGGGTGATCGTGGCGCCGCCGACCGTGCTGTTCAGCGCGCTGGCGATGTCGGAAGAGGTGATGCCGAGCTGGCGCGCCTTGTCCTGCAGCACGTCGACCCTCAGCACACGCTGCGGTTCGTTCCAGTCGAAGGTCGGCGCGGCGAGCTTCGGATTGACCGAGATGAGGCCGGCGAAGTGTTGCGCCAGTTCTCGCACCGTCTGGATGTCGGGTCCGCCGACGCGGTACTGGACAGGACGGCCGACCGGCGGTCCGAGTTCGAGCAGCTTGACGAAGGCGTCGGTGCCGACGAATTCCTCGCGCAGCAGCTTCTCCAGCGCGGCCTTGACCCGGTTGCGGGCTTCGATGCTCTTGGTGACGATCACGGTCTGGCCGAAATAGGGGTTGCCCGGCTGCACGTCATAGGCCAGCACGAAGCGCACCGCGCCCTGGCCGATATAGGACGAGAAATGGTCGATGTCTGGATTGCCGACCAGCGCCCGCTGCTCGAACCGCTCCATCTGGTCGCGCGTATCGGCGATCGACGCGTTCTGCGGCAGGTTCCAGTCGACGACCAGCTCCGGCCGGTCGGATGGCGGGAAGAACTGCTGCTGGACGAGACCGAAACCGGCGATCGAAGCGGCGAAGAGAAGCACCGTGACGATGATGGTCAGCCAGTGGCGGCGCACCGAGCCGACAAGGACCCTTCGAAACAGCGACGTGAGGCGGCCGGGCTTGTCGTGGTGCTTGGCCTTCATCGTCGCCGGCAGGATGGTGACGCCAAGCAGTGGCGCAAACAGCACCGCCACGATCCATGACACCAGCAGCGACACGGCGATGACGACGAACAGCGTGAAGGTATATTCGCCGGCTGCGCTGTTGTTGAGGCCGATCGGGATGAAGCCGGCGACCGTGACCAGCGTGCCGGTCAGCATCGGGAAGGCGGTCGAGGTGTAGACATAGGTCGCCGCCTTGCGCAGATTATCGCCGATCTCCAGCCGCGCCACCATCATCTCGACCGCGATCATCGCGTCGTCCACCAGCAGCCCAAGCGCGATGATCAGCGCACCCAGCGAAATGCGCTGCAGCGATATGCCGAGATATTCCATGACGGTGAAGGTGATGGCCAGCACCAGGGGGATCGACAGCGCCACCACGAAGCCGGCGCGCATGCCGAGGCTGATGAACGACACCGCGAGCACGATGGCGACCGCCTCGAACAGCGCGCGGGTGAACCCTGAAACCGCTTCCTCGACGATGACAGGCTGGTCGGCAACCAGATGCACGCCGACGCCGACCGGCAGGTCGGCCAGCACCTTGTTCATCTCCTCATGCAGCGCCTCGCCGAATTGCAGCAGGTTGGCGTTGGGCTTCATGCCGATGGCGAGCCCGATCGCGTCCTGGCCATTGAACCGGAACAGCGCCGTCGGCGGATCGACATAGCCACGTGTGATTGTGGCTACGTCGCTCAGGCGGAAGAAGCGGTCGTTGACGCGCAGGTTGATGGCGCGCAGGCTCTCCTCCGAAGTGAACTGGCCGCCGACGCGCACGCTGATGCGCTCCGGGCCGGACTGGATGACACCGGATGGCGTGATTGCGTTCTGCGCCTGCAGGCTTGCCACGATCGCCTGCTGGTTGAGGCCGAGCGCCGCGATCTGGCGGGTCGAGAATTCGAGATAGATCGCCTCGTCTTGCGCGCCGACCAGGTCGACCTTGCCGGCATTGGGCACGGTCAGGATTCTGGTCCTGACATCCTCGACATAATCGCGCAGCTGGCGCGGCGTCAGCCCATCTGACGTGAAGGCGTAGATGTTGCCGTAGACGTCGCCGAAGCGGTCGTTGAAGAATGGTCCCTGCACGCCTTGCGGAAACTGGTTCCGGATGTCGTTGACCATGTTGCGCACCTGCAGCCAGGTCGGCACGACGTCGCGCGCCCTGGTGGTCGGCTTCAGGTTGACGAAGATGACGGTCTGGCCGGCTGTGGTGACCGATTTGGTGTAGTCGAGGCTGTCGAGCTCCTCGAGCTTCTTCTCGATGCGGTCGGTCACCTGCCGCACGGTCTCGTTGACCGAGGCGCCTGGCCAGTTGGCCTGGACGATCATCGTCTTTATGGTGAAGGCCGGGTCTTCCTCGCGGCCGAGATTGAGATAGGAAAATACGCCGGCCACCACGAAGACCAGCATGAAGTACCAGACCAGCGAGCGGTGGTTGAGCGCCCAGTCGGAGAGATTGAAGCCCTTCATGAGGCCCCTCCCTTGGGCACTTTCACTTTCTGACCTTCGCTCAGGCTGTGGACACCCGCGGTGACGACACGCATGCCGGCTTCAAGCCCCTCGGCCACGGTGAAGGCGCCGCCATTCTTCGATGCGAGCTTGATGTCGCGCGCGCTCACGCTCGATGTCTGCGGATCGACGATCCACACTTTCTCGGCGCCGTCCTTTTCGAGCAGCGCCGACATGGGCAGTTCGATCGTCGGCGCCACCTTGGTTACGCGGGTTGCGGTTACCGTCGAGCCGAGCCGGAAGGCCTGCGGCGGGTCAGTCAGCGTCAGCCGCACGCGCCGGGTGCGGGTCGAGCCCTCGGCCTGTGGCGCGATCTCGCGCAGCTTGGCCTCCGTCTGGATCGTCGGCAGCGATTGCAGGATGACCTGGAATGGCGTGCCGGCGGAGAGATCGCCGGTCAACTGGTCGGGAATATCGACCACCGCTTCGCGCAGGTCCGAGCGCGCCACGGTGACGACCGTCTGCCCGGGTGAAACCGTCTGGCCGACCTCCGCGCCGACTGCGGTGACGACGCCGTCGAAATCCGAGAACAGCCTGGCATAGCCAAGCTGCTCCTGCGACTTGGCCAGCGAAGCCTTGGCCCGTTCGACACTGGCCTCGGCCGCTTTCCTTGCCTGCTGCGCGGCATCGAAGACGGACTGCGAGGTGTTGGCCGAGGCAAGCAGCTGGCGCTGGCGCTCCTCGCTGGCGGCGGCGTTGGCGAACTGCGCCTCGGCGTTGGAGAGCTCCGCCTTGGCCGCTTGCACCGCTAGCTCCAGCGCGGTCGGGTCGAGCGCGGCGATCGTCGTGCCCTTGGTGACGATGTCGCCGACCTTGACGTCGCGCGAGACAACCCGGCCAAGCAGCCGGAAGGCCAGGTCGGCGCTGACCTGTGGCTCGACCGAGCCGGCGAAGCCGAAGGTCTGGGTGGTGCGCGGCTCGATCACGACCGACAGCACCGGCCGGATGATCTCCGGCGGCTTTTCGTCCGACTTCGAGCAGGCGCCAAGCGCGCCCAGCGCAAACAGGCCAAGCAGGATGCGTACCAGCCGGTTCATTGGCCCGCTCCCGCTATCTCGATCGTCTGGCCAGGACTGAGCAACTGCCCGCCCGCGGTGACGACGCTTTGGCCTTCATTCAGTCCCTTGGCGATCACGACGGTACCGGAATCGAAAGCCAGCACCTCGACGGGCGTCGTCGCAACCGCCTTGGTCAAAGGATCGACGATCCACACCGCAGGCTTGCCGGCGCTGGATGTCAGCGCTTGCCAGGGCAACAGGATCACCTTCGCGGGCTTGGCGCTGACCGAGCCGATGACGGCCGCGCCCAGGGGCATGCCTGTGGGCGTATCGGGAATGCCGACCTTGACGCGGATCGAACCGGACGCCTGGTCGACCGCCGGCGAGATTTCACGCACCTTGCCTGTTGCCCTCACCTGGGGATCGGACAACAGCGTGATCGTCACCGCGGGAGAGGTCGGCGTCCTGGCGACCAGCGTCTCCTGCACGTTGAACACGGCGTCCCGGTCGCCGTCCTCGGCCACGGTGAAGACTGTCTGCGCCGCTTGCACCACCTGGCCGGTCTCGATCTGGCGGGCGGTGATCACGCCGGCGGCCCCTGCCTTGAGTTCGGTGAAGGAAAGGTTCTGCTGCGCATTGGCGAACGCGCTCTGCGCCGCATCGACGCTGCCTTGCGCCACCGTCAGCGCCTGGTCGGCGGTGTCAAAATCGCGTCTGGTGGTGAAGCCCTGGGCAAGCAGCGTCTTCTGCCGCGCGAATGTGGCGGCGGCCTGTGTCAGTTGTGCTTGTGCCGCGTCAAGATCGGCCTGCGCGGAGCGCAGATCGGATTCTTGTTCCTGCGGATCGATGCGGGCAAGCACCGCGCTCTGGTCGACATGCTGGCCGACATCGACAAGCCGCTCGGCGACGCGGCCGCCGACCCTGAACGACAGATTGTTCAGCGAGCGCGCCGCGATCACGCCCGTCAGCGTGGTTCTCGGCGCATAGTCGGCGAGTGCCACCGTCTCGGTGCGCACCATGATCGGCAGCTTTTTCGCCCCGGCCTCCTGCTTCTGGCAGCCGGTCAGCAGCAGGGCGACCATACAGGCGAAAAGCGCCGAGGCGACTGGAAAAGACAAAAGGCTGGAGGTTTTGACCGATGGCGGCGAGACGGAGGATGTCGCGTTCCTGCTCATGGGCTCCCCTCGACCGCGGACCGCTCGCTGACGCTCGCGGATATCTGGAGGATAATCGATCGCCGGAAAAAGGAAACCGGTCTTGCCTGCCTATCGCCCGACTGGTTAAGGGCAGGCACCCGCCGGCCGCAGGCCCAATTGCCTGCCGGTGGTGCCGACTTGAGGAAAACGTGAAATAAGGTCAGAAGACATCTGACCAAACGAGAACGGGCGCCGGCCCGATGAGGGATATTATGAAGAATTCAGCCATTTCCGAACGCAGGAACCAGTCGATTTCACGCGGCATCGGCATGACCACGCAGATCTATGCCGACCGGGCTGAAAATTCGGAGATCTGGGATGTCGAGGGCCGCCGCTACATCGACTTCTCCTCCGGCATCGCCGTGGTCAATACCGGCCACCGCCATCCCAAGGTGATCGAGGCTGTCAAGGCACAGCTCGACCGCTTCACCCATACCTGCCATCAGGTGGTGCCCTATGAAAGCTACGTGCGGCTGGCCGAACGCCTGAACGCCATGCTGCCCGGCAAGTTCGAGAAGAAGACCATCTTCATCACCACCGGCGCCGAGGCGGTCGAGAACGCCATCAAGATCGCCCGCAACGCCGCCGGCCGCCAGGCCGTCATTGCCTTTGGTGGCGGCTTCCACGGCCGCACCTTCATGGGCATGGCGCTGACCGGCAAGGTCGTTCCCTACAAGGTCGGGTTCGGCGCCATGCCGGGCGACGTCTACCACGTGCCGTTCCCGGTGCAGCTGCATGGCGTCTCGGTCGCCGACTCGCTTGCCGCGCTCGATAGACTGTTCAAGGCGGATGTCGATCCGGCCCGCGTCGCCGCGATCATCATCGAGCCCGTTCAGGGCGAGGGCGGCTTCTACGATGCGCCGCGTGAGCTCATGACGGCGCTGCGCAAGCTCTGCGATCAGCACGGCATGCTGCTCATCGCCGACGAGGTGCAGACCGGGTTTGCTCGCACCGGCAAGATGTTCGCGATGGACCACCACGAGGTCGCCGCAGACATCACCACCATGGCCAAGAGCCTGGCCGGCGGCTTTCCGCTGGCGGCGGTCACCGGCCGCGCCGAGATCATGGATGCGCCCGGCCCTGGTGGGCTCGGCGGCACCTATGGCGGAAGCCCGATTGGCGTCGCCGCCGCGCATGCGGTTCTCGATGTGATCGAGGACGAAAAGCTGTGCGACCGCGCCAACACGCTGGGTGCGCGGCTGAAGCAGCGCCTCCAGTCGATCCGCGACGACGTGCCCGAGATTGTCGACATCCGCGGCCTCGGCTTCATGAACGCGGTCGAGTTCAACGACGTCAAGAAGGGCCTGCCCTCGGCCGAGATCGCCAACGCCGTCCGGCTGAAGGCGCTCGACAAGGGACTGATCCTGCTGACCTGCGGCGTCTATGGCAACGTCATCCGCTTCCTGGCGCCGATCACCATTCAGGACGAAGTCATGAACGAGGCGCTCGACATTCTGGAAAGCTCGATCCGCGAAGCCTGCGCCGCCTGACCACTTTACCTCCCCCTCGTGGGGAGGTCGGACCGAAGGTCCGGGTGGGGGGCTTGGCGCCGACCCCCACCCCGCTGCTTCGCAGCGACCCTTCCCCGCAAGCGGGAGGGTAAGGGCGTCTAGCCCGCAGCCCTTGCCGGCTCATCCTGCTGAAACGCGGCCAGTGCTGCCTTTAGCCCTTCGGGGCCCATGGCCACCGTTTCCCGCGTCGGTGAGAAGCCGGCGCCGAGCATCTTGCGGCCGAGCATGTGGTCGCCCGGCCGATTGACGGATTCGATGCCGAGCAGCCGGTCCCCGGCGTAATGGTAGATCGAAAACTTGTTGTCGGGCAGGTCGCCCAGCACGACATGGCTGTCGCCGCCGGCGGTCAGCCCGACCATCTGCAGCTTCATGTCGCCAATGTCGGACCAGAACCATGGCACCGCGGAATAGGCATCGGCATGGCCTGATATGGTGCGCGCGGCAAGGCGTGCCTGGTCGGTGGCGTTCTGCACCGACTCCAACCGCACGTCGCCGCCGGTGAACCAGTGCCGGTAGGAGGCGGCGTCGCCGATTGCGAGGATTTCAGGCACCGAGCTGCGCATCTGTTGGTCGACGCGGATGCCGTTGGCCACGACGAGGCCGGCTGCCTGCGCCAGTTCGACATTCGGCACGGCGCCGATGCCGACGATGACCATGCGCGCCGGCAGCCTTTCGCCTGTTGAGGTGATCGCGGCCACGACATGACCGTTTTCGCCTTCCAGCCGGGCAATCGAGGTGCCGGTCAGGATGCGCACGCCGGTCGCTTCCAGCCGTTGGCGGACATGGCTCGCCACGGCGGGCGCCACGGCGCGTCCAAGCAGCCGGTCGACCGTTTCGACAACCGTCACCGTGCGGCCGGCCGCCCGCAGCGTCGCGGCAATCTCCAGCCCGATGAAACCGCCGCCGAGGATGACGACATCTTCGCTCTGTGCGCTCAACTCCCGGATCAGCCGCGCATCGGCCAGCGAGCGCAGCGACAAAACGCCGGAGAGGTCCGAGCCTGGCAGCGGCAGGGCGCGCGGGCGCGACCCGGTCGCCAGGATCAGATGGTCGAAGGCAAGCGAGCCGCCACCGGCGATGTCGAGGCTGCGGCGACCGGAATCGATGCGCTCAATCCGGATTCCCGGCCGGTAATCGATGGCGCTGCCAGTATAGAAGGCCTCGCCGCGCAGGGGCTGCGGCTTGGCTTCCGCGTCCTTGATAAAGGTCTTCGACAGTGGCGGCTTGTGGTAGGGCAGTTCGTTCTCGTCACCGACGAGGATCACCGGCCCGTCATAGCCGTCCTCACGCAGGCTTGCCGCCGCTTGCACGCCAGCATGACCCGCGCCCACAATGACCACACTGTTCTTCATCGCATTCCCATCCCGATTTTGATCCTAGGACGTCTCGCCAAGTGGCAATTGTCTGGCGCCGCCGCAAGAGAGCTTTTGCGGGTCGCACCGGGAATGGCGGCTGTCAATCGCACAGTTCGTCGAGAAAACCGGTGAAGGCAGCGGATAAAGTTGACTATCATAGTTTAGAATAATTCTAAACTATTGTTTCGATTGGATTTTCCAGCAATTTTGGTTGACTTCCGCTGGCGTCGAAGCTTTAAGGGATCTCGCGCATTGGCGCATCCCTTTGATGTCTGGGCCTTGAACCCGTTCGATTGGAGGCATTTTGGTGTCTTTCTTCCCTGAGCCGCGCGGCAGCGCGGCATATCCTGCGGCCGGTGGCATGCACACGGCCTGGTGCCGGCTGCCACGCGCGCCGTCTGCGGAATTCCCGAGAGACTGGAGAGCGATGATGACAGCACGATATGGCGGCAGGCTCGCGGCGATTGGTGCCACGGCCTTGCTGACGGCGGCGGTGTTCGTGCTGCCCGCGAAGGCGGAAACCGACCTCAAGGCGGTCATCAAGACTTACGCGGATATCGGGCTTGCCAAATATGAGGATTCCCTGATCACCGCGCAGGCGCTCGACAAGGCGATCGACGCCTTGCTTGCCAAGCCGTCGGCCGAAACGCTCAACGCCGCCCGCGACGCCTGGAAGGCGGCCCGCGTGCTCTATCCGCAGACCGAGGTCTACCGCTTCGGCAACAAGATCGTCGACGACTGGGAAGGCGGGGTGAATTCCTGGCCGCTGGACGAAGGCCTGATCGACTACGTTGCCAAGAGCTACGGCACGGAATCGGACGCGAATTCGCTCTATACGGCCAATGTAATCGCCAACAAGGAAATCGAGATCAACGGCAAGAAGGTCGATGCCTCGACGCTTTCGCCGGAATTCCTCTCCGGCACCTTGCAACAAGCTGGCGGCATCGAGGCCAACGTCGCCACCGGCTATCACGCCATCGAGTTCCTGCTCTGGGGCCAGGATATGCACGGCACCGGTCCGGGCGCCGGCGAGCGTCCCTATACGGATTACGACTCAAGAACTGCACCGGCGGCAATTGCGCCCGCCGCGCACAGTACCTGAAATCGGCAACTGACCTTCTGGTCTCCGACCTGCAGAAGATGGTCAACGACTGGAAGGAAGACGGCGCCGCGCGCAAGAACCTCGTCGATGGCGGGCCGAACACCGCGATCTCGATCATCTTCACCGGCATGGGCTCGCTGTCCTACGGTGAACTGGCCGGCGAACGCATGAAGCTCGGCCTGCTGCTGCATGATCCGGAAGAGGAGCAAGACTGCTTCTCCGACAACACATACAACTCCCATCTTTACGACGCCGTCGGTATCCGCGCCGCCTATCACGCCAGCTATATCCGCCTCGATGGCACCGTCGTTTCGGGGCCCTCGGTGTCCGATATGGTGAAGGCAGTCGACCCGGCGATCGACAAGGAACTGTCGGGGAAGCTCGAAGTCACCGTCGCCAGGATGGAAGCGATCAAGGCGCGGGCCGAGGCCGGCGAAGCCTATGACCAGCAGATCGCCGAGGGCAATGCGCAAGGCAATGCCACCGTTCAGGCGGCGATCGACGCATTGATCGACCAGACCAAATCGATCGAGCGCGCCGTCGGCTCGCTGAAGCTCAACGCCATCGCCTTCGAGGGTTCCGACAGCCTCGACGCGCCGGACAAGGTGTTCAAGTAAGGCCAGAAGCCTGCTCAGGAGCCGGGCGACCGGCTTCGGAATGAGGAGGCCCCGGCAGTAAGAAATGCCAGGCGGCGCGGGAGCCGCCGCCAGCCATCCGAGCCAAGTAATGCTGATCTGCCATTGCAACATCATCACCGAAACGGAGATCGAGCAGGCCATCGTCGGGCTGCTTGACAAGGACCCCTGGCAACTCATCGTGCCGGCAAAGGTCTACCACGCCATGCAGAAGCGCGGGCGTTGCTGCGGCTGCTTCCCAAATGTGGTCGAAACGATCATTCGGGTCACCGAAAATTACCACGGCCGCTCGGAGGCGGGCGGCGTGGATGTCGTTTCACATCTGGATCGTGTCAGAGGTCTGCGCGTCCAATACGGGAGCAGAAGCCATGAAAGGCGAACCGCGGATCATCGAGCGGCTTAACGAGGCTCTGTTCCCCTTGAGACGCAACTCGGTCTGCTGCCCTCGATCGGCGAAGAGGAGTACCGGCAGCACAACCCCCCGGCGGGCGAGGCGGAATAAGGATATGCGGAAATGCGGCGCCCCATAGCTGTCTTGCGCCGCTTGTGGCGGGCTGAACGTCCGCTGCCCGTTCGGATAACGCCGCGCTCATCGGCTGGTCGGCGTTGCATCATCGCCATGCTGGCGCTTACCTCTTCCGCAATGGCTGGCGACCTTCCCGCCGGCCTTCCCACCGCGCGTACCGACCTCAGCGCGAAAGACCAGGCGCGTGTCACCGCCGTCACCAGGGCGACGACGGATTTCTCCAGACCCGAGCCGTTCGAGCTGATGCAAGGTGGCGCCGGCACGTCCGAGAAAGACGTCAGCCGCGAATCCTTCTCGCAATCCTCGGCCAACATCACCTTCGAGGAAGAGGGGACCTTCAAGCTCGGAAACGCCCTGTTCCGCAAGAACTGGGTGTCGTCGCCATCCTCGACGCAGGCGTCGGACGGGCTTGGGCCCCTGTTCAACGAACGGGCCTGCCAGAATTGTCATCTGAAGGATGGTCGCGGCCGCCCGCCGCAAGGTGACGCCGGCACCACCTCGATGTTCCTGCGGCTGGCCCGCGAGGCAAGCAGCGCGGAAGAGAAGGCGGCTATCGCCGACCATCAGTTGCCCAACTTCCCCGATCCGGTTTACGGCACGCAGTTGCAGGAGCTGGCGGTGCCTGGCCTGCACGGCGAAGGCCGGATGCATGTCGACTATCAGGAACGTAAGGTAGAACTGACGGATGGCACGGTGGTTTCCCTGCGCAACCCCAGTTACTCCGTCACCGATCTTGCCTATGGGTCTCTCGATCCGCGCACCACGCTGTCGCCGCGCCTGACCCCGCCTATGATCGGCCTTGGGCTGATCGAGCAAATCGCGCCGACCGACATCCTTGCCCATGCCGATCCGGAGGACCGCGATGGTGACGGCATCTCCGGCAGGCCGAACATCGTCCGCGATAACCCGAGCGGTGAGTTGAGGCTTGGCCGTTTCGGCTGGAAGGCGCAGACAGCATCGATCCGCCAGCAGGCGGCGGATGCTTTTTCCGGCGACATCGGCATTTCGACGCCGGAAGAACCGAAGCATTGGGGCGACTGCACCGCCGCGCAGGCAAAATGCCTCGCCATGCCCAACGGCGTGCAGGACCGCCTCGGCCCGGTCGAGGCGCCGTCGCCGGTGATGGATCTCGTCACCTTCTATTCACAGAACCTGGCCGTGCCGGCACGCCGCGATCTCGCCGCGCCTGATGTGCTCGCAGGAAAAAAGGTCTTTTACGAGATCGGCTGCGTTGCTTGCCACACGCCGAAATTCGTCACCCGCCGCGACGCGCCAAACAAGGCGCAGGCCTTCCAGCTGATCTGGCCCTATTCCGATTTCCTGCTGCACGATATGGGGCCTGACCTTGCCGACGGCCAGGCTGTGGGCGACGCGACCGGCAACGAGTGGCGCACCCCGCCGCTGTGGGGTATCGGCCTGACCGAGATCGTCAACGGCAATTCCTTCTTTCTGCACGATGGCCGTGCCCGCAGCCAGACCGAGGCGATCCTGTGGCATGGCGGTGAGGGCCAGAAGGCGCGCGACCGCTTTGCCGCCGCCGGCGCTGCCGAGCGCGATGCATTGCTTAAATTCCTGGAGTCACTCTGATGCTGAAGCGTTCCGCGCTGCTTCTTGTTCTTCCCCTGGCCTTGCTGGATACTTTCCCCGCGTCGGCGGCCGTGAAGGCCTCCGACGTCATCCGGCGCGCGATCGACGGCTTTGTCCGCCCGGCCTATGCCGGTCTCCATGAGCACACGGAAGCCCTGGCGAAAGCGATGTACAAGCTCTGTGAGGCACCTTCGCAAGGGGAGCTCGATGCGGCGCGTGCCGAGTTTTCGGCCACGGTCTATGCCTGGTCGTCGGCCGAGATCATCGGTTTTGGGCCGATCAAGGAGAACAACCGCCTGGAGCGCATGCTGTTCTGGCCGGACCGCAAGAGTATTGGCCTGAAGCAGGTGCAGGCGGCCTTGTCGGACAAGGACGCTACCGCCACCGATCCGGCACAACTGGCCGGCAAGAGCGTTGCCATGCAGGGCCTGGGTGCGCTGGAATTCGTGCTTTACGGGGATGGCGCCGATGCGCTTACGGGCAAGGACGAGCCCTATCGCTGCGCCTATGGCGCGGCGATTGCCGGCAATGTCGAAACCATGGCAGGCGAGGTGAGCGCGGCCTGGAACAAGCCGGACGGCTTTGCAATGCTCTGGGCCAATCCGGGACCGCAAAACGCACTTTACCGCGACGGCAACGAAGCAGTGACTGAGCTGGTCGGGGTCTTCATCAAAGAGTTGGAGATGGTTCGCGATGTCCGCCTGAAGGGCTTCCTTGGAGCCGGGCCCGGGACGGACAAGCCGAAACAGGCGATCTACTGGCGTTCGCAAAACACTGCCAATTCGCTGGCCGGAAATCTCACCGGCATCGATGCGCTGTTCCAAGTCTCGAAGCTGGGCGATGCGCTGCCGTCCGATGCGCGCTGGATGGCGGAGTCAATCCATATCCAGCTGGTCAACGGCGTCACCACCGCGAAGTCCATCCAGGGTCCGATCGACAAGGCGCTCGCCGATCCGGCGCAGCGCGAAAAACTCGAGCATTTCGCGCTGATCACCTCCAGCCTGTCGCCCCTGATCGGCGCCAGGCTGACCGCCGAATTCGGCCTGACTGCAGGTTTTTCGTCGTTGGATGGAGATTGAGCGTGAGCCGGAAAATGGCGTGGGCATTTGGCGATAGGCGCAGCGGCTGCGACGCGTGGCCGGTATTTGCGAATCTCCGTCTTTGGAGATTGGTCGAAACGCTAGTCGCTTCGTCATCCTGGGGCGGAGCAAGGAGCGAAGCGACGCGGCGCAGACCCCGGGATCCATGCCGCGACTTCAGGGCGTTGCAACGGTTCGGCTTTCTGCTCCGCTGCGTTCTTCGGCTGAAATCACGGCATGGATCCTTGGGTCTTCGCGACGGAGCTTCGCTCCTGCTTCGCCCAAGCATGACGAATTCTGAAAGGCTTCGGCCAACCTCGGATGGCTGCGATAATCCGCTCGAGCGATCGGTGGGAACTGAATGCCAACTTCGACCTCCGGACATGGCGATGAGCGAGCCTCTAACCGTTGGGATGGTGTCATGAGAACATCCCTCATGGATCGCCGTGATTTCCTGAGGGCCGCGGGCATTGGCTTTGCCGCCGCGATGGCACCGTCGGCCTGGGCAAAAACGCTGGCGGCGGGTGCCGTCTTCGCCACCGCCTTCCTCAAGCGCGACGGCGGTTTTGGTGCTGCCGTCCTGTCGGAGGCCGGCAAGGTGCTGCATGCGATCGACCTGCCCGATCGCGGCCACGACGTCACCTTCGATCCCGTATCCAGGCGTTCGGTGGTTTTCGCCCGCCAGCCGGGCACTTTCGCCGTCGTTTTCGATCACACCGGGCACGATGCTCCGCTGACAATCGCCAGCATCCCCGGCCGGCATTTCTTCGGCCATGGCGTGTTCTCGCCCGACGGCGCGCTGCTCTACGCCACGGAGAATGATTTCGACAACGCTGCAGGCGTGGTCGGCATCTATGATGCGCGGGCGAAATTCAGCCGCGTCGGGGAGTTCCCGACCTACGGCATGGGGCCGCACGAGCTTCTGCTGCTGGGCGATGGCAGGACGATCGCGGTCGCCAATGGCGGCATCGAGACCCATCCCGATTATGGCCGTGCCGAGCTCAACATCGGGACCATGAAGCCGTGCTATGTGCTTGTCGACCGCGTCTCTGGTGACCTCATCGAAAAGCACGAACTGCCGGCGGCGCTGCATCAGCTGTCGATCCGCCACATGGACACCGACCAGACCGGCACCGTCTGGTTCGGCTGCCAATACAGGGGGCCGGGCACCGATCGTCCGGCGTTGGTCGGCCGCGCCACGCGCGGCAAGGATCTGCAGTTGCTCGACATGCCGGGGGATGTGCTGTCCGGCTTTCGCAACTATATCGGCTCGGTCGCCGCCAACGATTCAGCCGGCACCGTTGCCGTCTCGTCGCCGGAAGGCAATTCGCTTGTGGTGATCGATGCGGCGAGCGGTCGGGTCGTCTCGACCAGCGTGCTGGTCGAGGTCTGCGGCCTGGCGCCTGACGGATCGGGCTTCATGGCCACCACGGGCGCTGGCGAGATCATCGAGGGCAGCGGCGCGAAGCGATCGAAACCGGACTATGTCTGGGACAACCACATGCTGCGCATCGAACAGGTCTGATAGCGCGCTGGCAGAACCGAAGCCGTTTAACAAATTGTGCTTGCGGTGGCGCGCCTTGGCGGGCACAGGGAAGTGGTTCTCGGAACCGGTCGCTTCATGAAATTGCTTGCCATCGACTGTGCCGCCAGCCTCTGCGCCGCCTGCGTCTACGACGCGGCGGCAGAGGAGGAACTCGGCCGCTCGGTGCTCGATCTCGGCAAGGGCCATGCCGAACACCTGATGGCGGTCATCGCCGAGGCGATGAAGGCGGGTGCGACTGACTACGCCGGCCTTGGCGCCATCGCCATCTCCGTCGGTCCCGGTTCCTTCACCGGCCTTCGCGTCGGTGTTTCGACAGCGCGCGGGTTGGCGCTGGCGCTCAAGGTGCCCGCGATCGGCGTGACGACGCTCGAGGCGCTGGCGGCCGAAGCGGCAGCGGCATTTCCCGGCCGCGCCGTGCTGGCGGCGCTCGATGCCGGCCGTGAGGAGATCCATGCCGCATTGTACGATAAAATGTCAGCTTTGACTTACGGCCCCGCGGTGACCACGCTGGCGGAAGCCACGGCCCTGGCGGTCGAAAATGCTGCCGTGCTTGCCGGCACCGCGGCGGCGCACATCGCCGCTTCAGCCGGGCGCGCTTTCGACATCGGGCCACGGATGGCCACCGCCGACATTGTCACCTACGCCCGTCTTGCCGTCGCCAAAGGCGAGAGCGAAAGGCCAAAACCGCTTTACCTGCGCGGCGCCGATGCCAAGCCGCAGGCCGGATTTATTCTTTCAAGGCAAGAAAAATAGAATGCGCATACCTTTTCTCCAGCCGCGTCGCCGGGACTATGCACTCGAGCCACTCAGGATCACCGACAGTCCCGCGATCTCGCTGCTGCACCGCGAGGATTTCGTCCGCCCGTGGACCGATGGCGAGTTCGCTGCCTTGCTCGAACAGGACACCGTGTTCGGCTACGCCGCGCGCGAAACCGGGCAGGGCGCCAAGCCGCCGGTGGGCTTCGTGCTGGCAAGGCTGGCAGCCGGCGAGGGCGAGATTTTGACCGTCGCCGTGGCGCGATCGCATCGCCGCCAGGGGCTGGGCTGGCAGCTGATGGACGCGGTGCTACGCGAACTGCACGCCCAGCGCGCCGAAGCGCTGTTCCTGGAGGTCGACGAGACCAATGTCGCCGCGATCGCCCTCTATCGGCGGCTCGGCTTCCGCGAAGTCGGCAAGCGCCCGGATTACTACAAGGCGCCCGGGCACGGGCCGACCGGGGCGCTTGTCATGCGCCGCGATCTTCGCTAGCCAGAGGCCGCATGACCCCGAAAATCGGATCCGATTTCGGAAGGATCATGCGCCAAGATTAAGGTGTTGCAGCGTCCTTTGCGCGTCCAGGAGGACGCGCGGCACTGTAATGGTAAGGCCAAGGACGCATGATCGGAAAAATCAGGGTTTTCCTGGCGCTGGGCCTCGTCGTTGCCGGTTCGCTGGTGCTGGTGCCGTTGCAGATACTGTCGATGAAAACCGGCTGGTGGCCGGAAACCGTCGTCCTCAAAATATGGCACAGGCTGATCGTCCGGGCGCTCGGCATGCGCATCCATGTCAAGGGGACGCTGTCGGCCAAGCGCCCCTTGCTGGTTGCCGCGAACCACATCTCCTGGACCGACATCATGGTGCTGGGCTCTTTTGCCGATGTGAAGTTCATCGCCAGGGCCGACATGGAAGGCTGGCCGCTGATCGGCATGCTGTCGAAACTGCAGCGCACCGTCTTCATCGAGCGCGAACGCAAGCGTTCCTCGGGCGACCAGGCCAGCGAGATCGCCGGCCGCATGGCCAAGGGCGACGTCATGGTGCTGTTCGCCGAGGGTTCGACCGGTGACGGCAATGTCGTCCTGCCGTTCAAGAGCACGCTGTTCGGGGCCGCCTCGATGGCGATTTCGGAGGGTGCTGCCGAGCAGGTATTCATCCAGCCGGTGGCGATCGTCTATACGCGCCTGCATGGCGTGCCGCTCGGCCGCCGGCACCGCCCGATCGCGGCCTGGATCGGCGACGAGGATTTGATGCCGCACCTCAAGGTGCTGATGGCCGAAGGCGCCCTCGATGTAGAGGTGCATTTCGGCGAAGCGATTGCCTTTTCCAAGGGCTCGAACCGCAAGGAAACGGCGAAGCTGATGGAAAGCCAGGTGCGTGAGATGATGCAGGCGTCACTCGCCGATCCGCGCCCGAGCCGCTAGCCCGGCACGCTCCTGCGGGCGCATACCGAGAATCGTCTGTTTTTTGTCACGGAAAGGCGTTAGAAGCCGCCGGATGGACTTGAACACGATTGAAAGCGACGACATCGGCACTGTCGCCGGAGAGCCGGCAGCGCGCGCCACGGCAGCGAAGAAGGTCTTCATCAAGACCTATGGCTGCCAGATGAACGTCTATGACTCACAGCGCATGAGCGACGCGCTGGCCGCCGACGGCTACACCGCGACCGATGCCATCGGCGAGGCTGACCTCGTGCTGCTCAACACCTGCCATATCAGGGAGAAGGCGGCCGAAAAGGTCTATTCCGAGCTCGGCCGCATCCGTGACATGAAGGCGGCGCGCGCCGATGCCGGCCGCGAATTGCTGATCGGCGTCGCCGGCTGCGTGGCGCAGGCCGAGGGCGCCGAGATCATCAGGCGCTCTCCGGCTGTCGATCTGGTCATCGGTCCGCAGACCTATCACCGCTTGCCGGACGTGCTGGCGAGAGTCCGTGGCGGCGAGAAGATCGTCGAGACCGAATATGCCATCGAGGACAAGTTCGAGCATCTGCCGCAACCCAGGCGCGCCGAGGTCATCAAGCGCGGCGTCACCGCCTTCCTCACCGTGCAGGAAGGCTGCGACAAGTTCTGCACCTTCTGCGTCGTGCCCTACACCAGAGGGTCCGAAGTATCGCGGCCGGTCGTGCAGATCGTCGCTGAGGCCGAGCGGCTCGCGGAGGCCGGTGTGCGCGAGGTGACGCTGCTTGGCCAGAACGTCAATGCCTGGCATGGCCAAGGCGAAAATGCCGAGGAATGGGGTCTTGGTCGGCTGCTGTTCCGGCTGGCCGAAATCCCCGGCCTTGCGCGGCTGCGCTACACCACCAGTCATCCGCGCGACATGGACGACGAGCTGATTGCCGCCCACCGCGACCTGCCGTCGCTGATGCCCTATCTGCATCTGCCGGTGCAGTCGGGATCCGACCGTATCCTCAAGGCGATGAACCGCAGGCACACGGCCAAGGATTATCTGGCGTTGCTTGATCGCATCCGTGCCGCGCGGCCGGATATCGCACTATCTGGCGACTTCATCGTCGGCTTCCCCGGTGAAACGGACGCCGATTTCGAAGCGACCATGGAATTGGTGCGCCAGGTGAACTACGCCTCGGCCTTTTCCTTCAAATATTCGCCACGCCCTGGCACGCCGGGCGCCGATATGCCCGGTCATGTGCCGGAATCGGTCAAGGACGAACGCCTGCAGCTCCTGCAGGCTCTGCTTTTGAAACAACAGCAGGATTTCGGCTCGAGCCTGGTCGGCAGCACCATCGACACGCTGATCGAGAAGCCTGGCCGGCAGGCCGGCCAGAAGGTCGGCCGCTCGCCTTGGCTACAGCCGGTTATTGTTGATGAAAAGGCCGGCGAAATCGGTGACATTATCCAGGTACGAATCACGAAGACGGGCTACAATAGCCTGTTCGCCGAATTGGCCTGATGGTCTCGGCAGATGAGGAGAGACGGTTGAGCGCAGCGGAGCTGAAGAATCTGCCCCCGGTACCGGCATCTGGGGCTTCTGACATGGCGCACATCGTTCTGACTTTCGACAACAACAAGCTTGCCAGCGCCCTTTACGGTCAGTTCGACGAGAACCTCGCCCGGCTCGAGCAGAAGCTCGGCGTCGACATACGCTCGCGCGGCAACCAGCTGACCATCAAGGGGTCTGCTTCGGCCGCCGAACAAGCGCGCCGCGCCTTGGACAATCTCTACGGGATTCTGCAGAAAGGCGTCGATATCAGTCAGTCCGATGTCGACGGCGCCGTGCGCATGGCGGTGGCCGCCGACGATCAGCTCACGCTGCCGACGCTGGAGCGCAAGGGCAAGGTTTCAGCTGCCCAGATATCCACCCGCAAGAAGACGATCTACGCCCGCTCGCTCACCCAGGACGCCTATATGCGGGCCTTGGAGCGGTCGGAACTGGTGTTCGGCATCGGTCCGGCCGGCACCGGCAAGACCTATCTGGCGGTGGCGCATGCGGCGATGCTGCTCGAACGCGGCATGGTCGAGCGTATCGTGCTGTCGCGCCCCGCGGTCGAGGCCGGCGAGCGGCTGGGCTTCCTGCCCGGCGACATGAAGGAGAAGGTCGATCCCTATCTGCGGCCGCTCTATGACGCGCTCTACGACATGATGCCCGCCGACAAGGTCGAACGTGCCATTGCGGCGGAAGTGATCGAGATCGCGCCGCTCGCCTTCATGCGCGGCCGCACGCTGGCGCATGCCGCGGTCATCCTCGACGAGGCGCAGAACACCACGCCGATGCAGATGAAAATGTTCCTGACGCGTCTTGGCGAAAATTCGCGCATGATCGTGACGGGCGATCCGACCCAGATCGACCTGCCGCCGAACACCAAGTCCGGCCTGGTCGAGGCGCTCAGGATCCTTGACGGCGTGACGGGTATGGTGACGGTGCGCTTCAACGAGGGTGACGTCGTCCGGCATCCGCTGGTCGCCGAGATCGTCAAGGCCTATGACCGGGACGGCAAGCTCGCGCGCGGCATGGGGACCGAAGGCTGATTTGACCGCATGACCGAGCCCGAAAGGCCTGATGGGATAGGCCTGCTCCTTCCCGTCGACATCGATCTGATGGTCGAGGCGGGAAACTGGCCTGGAGAGGCGGTGCTTTTGCAGCTTGTCGACAAAGCCGCCGCGGCCGCTTTCGCCGAAACCGGCGCTGCAGGACATTCCGAACTGAGCGTCGTTTTTTCCGACGACGCCCATATCCGCACGCTGAACGCCGGCTGGCGCGGCAAGGACAAGCCGACCAACGTCTTGTCTTTCCCGGCTTTTCCGCATGCGAAAGGCGCTCCGCTGCCGCCGATGTTGGGCGACATTGTGCTCGCCGCCGAGACGGTGGCGCGCGAGGCGGCACTGGAAGACAAGCCCCTGGAGAACCATATCTCCCATCTCGTCATCCATGGCCTGTTGCATTTGCTGGGCTACGATCACGAGACCGACGCCGAGGCCGAGGAGATGGAAGCTCTCGAACGTACAGCGCTCGCAAGGCTTGCCATTCCCGATCCCTACGCGTAACTACATCTGACAATTGACCGGACGACGATGAACGACAAACCAGAGACTGCCGCCCGCCCCGACGCCGGCAGTGCCGCCAAGGCTTCCGATACGTCGGAAGAGGGATCAAGTCCGAGTACCGTTACCCCTGGTGTTGCCAACACCGGCAGTGTTGCCAGCGAGTCTTCGCCTGCCGGCCCCTCCCTGTTCGAGCGTGTTTTGGGCCTGTTCCGGCAACGCAACGGAACCAGCCTGCGTGAGGAAATCGCCGGCGCGCTTGCCGAGACAGCCAGCGATGCCGAATCCTTCTCGCCTGGCGAGCGCGCCATGCTCAACAACATCCTGCGGTTGCGTGAAGTGCGCGTCGAGGACGTCATGGTGCCCCGCGCCGATATCGAGGCCGTCGAAATCACCACGACGCTTGGCGACCTCCTGGGCACCTTCGAACAATCCGGCCACTCCCGCATGCCGGTCTATTCCGAGACGCTCGACGATCCGCGCGGCATGGTCCATATCCGCGACGTGCTGGCGCACATCACCAAGCTCGCGCGCGTCAAGAAGGGACGCACGACCAGGAAGACGCCGGCCGCCACGCAGCTTGATCTTGCCCATGTCGACCTCGCGCGCACCATTGGCGAGCTCAACCTGATCCGCCCGGTTTTGTTCGTGCCGCCATCGATGCTTGCCTCCGACCTGATGGGCCGCATGCAGACGACGCGCACGCAGATGGCACTGGTCATCGACGAATATGGCGGCACGGACGGCCTTGTCTCGCTCGAGGACATTGTCGAGATGGTCGTTGGCGATATCGAGGACGAGCATGACGATGACGAGCCGATGATCACCCAGGCCGGCGACGGCGTGTTCGTCGTCGACGGCAAGGCCGAGATCGACGACGTCGCCAAGATGATCGGCGGCGATTTCGCCGCTGGCGAACATGGCGAATATGTCGACACCATCGGCGGCATGATCTTCAACACGCTCGGCCGCGTGCCGGCGCGCGGTGAGGTGGTGCAGGCCATCCCGGGCTTCGAGTTCCATGTGCTCGATGCCGATCCGCGCCGCGTCAAGCGCGTGCGCATCGTGCAGAGCCAGAAGGGCGAACGCCGCCGGCGTGCCGCGGCGCGCACCGAACAGGCCTGAGCCGCTCGCTCGCCGATGACGATTGAGGATCCGTTCAAGCACGCGAGCCTGGGGTCCGGTGTCTTCTACAGGGACCCGCTGGAGGGACCCTGTTGCCGCGCTGGCGTGGCTGGAAGCGGCGTTCGGCTTCGAGCGCAGCATGGTGGTCAGTGACGCCGAGGGAAAGCTCGTCCATTCCGAGATGCGGTTCGGCGATTGCTACATCATCGTCGATTCTGAATGGGCTGATTATGTCGCCAGCCCGGCTGCGGTCTCCGGCAAGAACACGCAGTCGGTCTATGTCAGGCTGAAGGACGGCCTCGAAGCGCATTGTGAGCAGGCGCGGGCGGCCGGTGCGGTAACAATCCAGGAGCCGACGGATCAGTTCTATGGCGAGCGCCAGTATCGGGCCCGCGATCCCGAGGGTCACGTATGGACCTTCACGCAGGCGATCCGTTCCGTTTCCCGCGAAGAGGCCGAACACCTGGGCGGCCTGCGGATCGAGGGTTGGCATCGATAGAGCGGCGGTCGGGGCATCGCGGCCGTCGGCGTTTGGAGTGCAAGCCGCGGCCTGATAAATCTGGCGTCCTGATTCGCGCGACTCGGAAGTATGCATGGTGCGCCTTGCTGGCCGGATAATTCTGCTTTGGGGTTGGCGGCGCGCGCTCGTTGCCTTTCTTGCCGGAGCGCTGGCGGTGCTCGGCCAGGCGCCATACGATTTCTTCGCCGCCTGCTTTATTTCGTTTCCGTTGCTGGTCTGGCTGCTCGACGGCGCAACCGGCGAAGCCTCCGGCAGCCTGTTCCGGCGCCTGCGGCCGGCTTTCGCCGTCGGCTGGTGGTTCGGCTTTGGCTATTTCCTCGCCGGCCTCTGGTGGGTCGGCTCGGCGCTGCTGGTCGAGGCCGACAGCTTTGCCTGGGCGCTTCCCTTCGCCGTAATCGGCATTCCCTTCGCGCTCGCCTTTTTCTATGGCTTTGCGACGATGGTCGCCCGGCTTCTATGGAGCAGCGATGTCGGCCGCATCGCCGCTCTTGCCTTCGGCTTCGGGCTGACGGAATGGCTGCGCGGCTTCCTGTTCACCGGCTTCCCCTGGAATGCGATCGGCTATGCGGCGATGCCCGTGCCCCTTCTGATGCAGAGCGTCTCGGTGACCGGCATGATCGGCATGAACGCTCTTGCCGTGTTCCTCTTTTCCCTGCCTGCATTGCTGGCGGCGCGCCGGCATCTTCGCCTCGGTGCAGCCCTGTTTGTGCTGCTTGCCGCCGCCCATGTCGGCTTCGGCTATGTCAGGCTTGCCGCTCCTGAAAAGCCGGCTGAGCGCAGCCTGGATGTCCGCATCGTCCAGCCGGCGGTGGACCTGTCGGAAAAGTGGAACGCCTCGGTGCGTGACCGCATCTTCGCCACCCTGTTAGGCCTGTCCGCCAAGGCACCGGACGCCGGTCACGGAAAGCCGCAGCTGATCCTGTGGCCGGAAACCTCGGTGCCGTTCCTCTTCACCGAGCGGCCTGATGCGTTGACGGCGCTGGGCGATATGCTGGCCGATGGCCAGATGCTGATTGCCGGCGTCGTTCGCGAGGAGGGCGGCTCGGCGGCCAGCCCTGACAGCCGCTATTACAATTCCGTGGTGGCGATCAACGACAAGGGCGAAATCGCTGACGCCGTCGACAAGGTCCATCTGGTGCCGTTCGGTGAATACCTGCCTTTTGCCGATCTGTTCGGCCGTTTCGGTATCGACCAGCTCGTCGCCGGGCCGATGACGTTCACGGCCGGCAACGAGCGCCACGCAATCACGCTTCCGGGCGGCATCCATGCCCTGCCATTTATTTGTTATGAGGTGATCTTTCCCGACCTCGTGGCGGTTGACGCTACGTCAGCGCAGCTTATTGTGAACGTTACCAATGATGCGTGGTTTGGCGACACGCCGGGCCCATACCAGCATTTCCGGCAGGCTCAGATTCGCGCAGTGGAGAACGGATTGCCCTTGCTGCGCGCTGCCAATAACGGCATCTCGGCCGTCGTCGATCGACACGGACGCGTCGTCGACGCGCTGGCGATCGACGCGCGCGGAGCCATCGATGTGAAGGTGCCGATTTCCGAACAGACGGTCGTTTCCTCAGGCCAGCGACGCATTAACGGAATGCTGATTATGTTGCTGTTTGCGCTGGTGGGGGCCCTGTTGAATGTAAGGCAAAGGCTACGGGTGAATTGACAGTTGGCACATTAGAAACTCATACTGTACCGCCTGAAAATTTCTCGAAGCCAGTGGATCGTTCTGTTGGGGCAGTTCGCCTCCGGCTTTCTTTGGGCAGGAAAAAAACACGAAGCCGAAAAAATTCGGCGAGGAAAAAATGACAGAAGAAAACAAGAAGAAACCGAATCCGATCGACATCCATGTTGGAAGCCGGGTTCGGCTCCGCCGCAACATGCTCGGAATGAGCCAGGAAAAGCTGGGCGAAAATCTCGGCATCACATTTCAACAGATCCAGAAATATGAAAAGGGCACCAATCGCGTCGGCGCCAGCCGCCTGCAGGCGATTGCCTCGATACTCGGCGTGCCCGTCGCCTTCTTTTTCGAGGATGCGCCGGGTCAGGAGTCCGCGGCCAACCGCGGCTTTGCCGAGGATGCCTCGATGGCTTTTGCCGTCGAATTCTGCGGCAGCCCGGAAGGCCTTCAGCTCAACCGCGCCTTTGTCAAGATCGCCGATGTCAAGGTGCGCCGCAGGATCATCGACTTGGTGAAATCGCTCGCGGCGGACGATCTCGACTGATCCGCGATGCGCTTCGAACCGGCGGCAACCAGCCGCCGGTGGCACAAGATGTCGGCGTCGACATTCATGCCAGAACGGCGGCAACGCTTGACGAGCGGCGCTCTGCCCCGCTAACACGTGGCGCGCCAAAATCGGCAGCCCGCCGATCGTTTTCAAGAGGGGACACCCGTGACGCGGCAGAACTACTTCTTTACCTCGGAATCCGTTGCCGAGGGCCATCCCGACAAAGTCTGTGACCGGATCTCCGACGAGATCGTCGATCTGGTCTATCGTGAAGCCAAGAAGACCGGCATGGACCCATGGAAAGTCCGCGTTGCCTGCGAGACCCTGGCGACCACCAACCGCGTCGTCATCGCCGGTGAGGTGCGCGTCCCCGAGACGCTGCTGAAGAAGGACAAGGCCGGTAACATCCTCAAGGACGCGGCGGGGCACCCTGTCGTGAACCCGGCGAAATTCAAATCCGTCGCCCGCAAGGCGATCCGTGAGATAGGCTATGAGCAGGCAGGCTTCCACTGGAAGACGGCCAAGATCGAGGTCCTGCTGCACGGCCAGTCGCCGGACATCGGCCAGGGCGTCGACAACGCCGCCGACCGCCAGGGCGAGGAAGGTGCCGGCGACCAGGGCATTATGTTCGGTTATGCCTGCCGCGAGACGCCGGACCTGATGCCGGCGCCGATCTACTACAGCCACAAGATCCTCGAACTGCTGGCCGCCGCCCGTCACGAAAACAACGGCGAGGCGGGCAAGCTCGGACCGGATGCCAAGAGCCAGGTCACCGTCCGCTACATCGATGGCAAGGCGGCCGAGGCGACGCAGATCGTCCTGTCGACTCAGCATCTCGACTCGACCTGGGACTCCAAGAAGGTCCGCAAGGTCGTGGAACCCTACGTCCGCGAGGCGCTTGGCGACCTCAAGATCGCCGACGATTGCATGTGGTACATCAACCCGACCGGCAAGTTCGTCATCGGCGGGCCAGACGGCGATGCGGGCCTCACCGGCCGCAAGATCATCGTCGACACCTATGGTGGCGCGGCACCTCACGGCGGCGGCGCCTTCTCCGGTAAGGACACCACCAAGGTCGATCGTTCGGCCGCATATGCGGCGCGTTACCTCGCCAAGAATGTCGTGGCGGCGAAGCTGGCCGACCGCTGCACCATCCAGCTTTCCTATGCCATAGGTGTCGCCCAGCCGCTGTCGGTCTATGTCGACCTCCACGGCACCGGCAAGGTCGACGAGGCAAAGCTCGAAGACGTGCTGCGCAGCGTGATGGATCTGTCGCCGTCGGGCATCCGCCGCCACCTGGACCTCAACAAGCCGATTTACGCCAAGACGTCGTCCTACGGTCATTTCGGCCGCAAGGCCGGCCGTGATGGGTCTTTCTCCTGGGAGAAGACCGACCTCGCCAAGGCGCTCAAGGATGCCGTCGCGGCCTGAGCGCCACGACGACCCTGCGCCCAACCAGATGAGCCCGCAAGACAGGCCAAGCCGTACGACCGAAGCCTTTTTCGGTCGTCGGCGCGGCAAGCCCGTTCGCCCGCAGCAGGCCGCGGCCCTGGAAAGCGGCCTTGGCGCCTATCGGCTCGATCTGGCGACCGCGGCGCCGCCGGATCTGCGCACTCTGTTTGAAGCTGACGTTTCGGCCGTGCGGCTCGAAATCGGCTTTGGCGGTGGCGAACATCTCCTGCATCGCGCCGTCGAGGCGCCGACGATCGGCTTCATCGGCGTCGAGCCCTTCGTCAACGGCATGGCCAAGATGATGATGGCGGTCCGGGAAAGGCCGCTTGCCAATCTCAGGGTCTATGACGACGACGCCACGCAATTGCTCGACTGGCTGCCCTCGGCCTCGCTGGACGGCATTGATCTTCTTTATCCCGACCCCTGGCCGAAGAAGAAGCACTGGAAGCGGCGCTTCGTCAGCCAGGTCAATCTCGACCGTTTCGCGCGTGTCCTGAAGCCGGGTTCGAAATTCCGCTTCGCGTCCGATATCGACACCTATGTGAACTGGACCTTGCTGCATTGCCGGGCGCACGGCGCCTTCGCATGGCAGGCCGCGGAAGCGGCGGACTGGCATCGCCCTTACGATGGCTGGCCAGGCACCCGTTACGAGGCGAAGGCCATTCGCGAGGGCCGGCCGCCCGCCTATCTGACTTTCGTCAGGACGTGAGCCTTCCGGCAGGCTCAGATGCGGCCGATTCGGTCGAACACGGCCGGATCCAGCCAAGCTTGGGCAGGTCGTCCGCGCGCGGCTTGCGGCCGGCTTCCACGGCGCGATGCGGCGACGGCGCTGCCGAACGTTGTGAAGAGATCGCCCAAGGCGGAAAATATTCTGCGGTTGCTCATGATCTTGTCCTTTCGCGCGGCAATTCTGTTCGTGTCGTGGCTAACAGATAGGAGCATCCTGTCGGCGCTCACAGGGATTGCCGCATGGGGGCCATGCGTCTGAAGCAGCGCGGACGCCGTCTGGGCTTTTGCCGCCCCGGCACAGCGGACTTGAAACGCCGGCCCGGATCGTCTATATCAGCTTCAAATTCTTGGTCGGTATGACGAAGAGTGGGTCCACCCGGTCCCGCTCTTTTTTATTACCTGCCGATAGGTTCGAAAAGAACGACAGGGATTAGATGACTGCAACGGCAAGCGAAGGTGACGACCGCATCATCCGCGAAAGCGGCATCGATGCGCGCATCGCGCTGATCATCCAGCCCGTACTGCGCGGCATCGGGTTTCGCCTGGTGCGCGTGCGCCTGTCCGGTCAGAACGGGCTGACGCTGCAGATCATGGCCGAGCGCGAGGACGGCACCATGACCGTCGAGGATTGCGAGGCGGTCAGCCGCGCGGTGTCGCCGGCGCTCGACGTCGACGATCCGATCGAGAAGGCGTATCATCTGGAAGTCTCTTCTCCCGGCATCGACCGGCCGCTGGTCCGCAAGTCGGATTTCACGGCGTGGACTGGCCACCTGGTGAAGATGGAGACGTCGGTCGTCGTCGCCGACCGCAAGCGCTTCAAGGGCAAGATCGCCGAGGCCGGCGAAAATGACGTGCTGATCGAGCGCGACAAGGCGGCCTATGGCGAGGAGCCGACGGTGCGCGTGCCTTATGATGCGATCGCGGAGGCGCGCCTGATCCTGACCGACGACCTCATCCGCGATGCCTTGTCGAAGGACAACAGGGCGCGCAAGGAAGCCAAAAAACGCCGCGGCGAGCCGGACGACGACGTGCCGGAGGGTGCGGAAACGGACGCCACGGAAGAACACGAACAGGAAAGTTGATTGAGCTGCCGGACCCGAAAGTCCGGCAAACAGGCTCGGGAGAAAGAACATGGTTGTAAGCGCCAACAGACTTGAACTGCTGCAGATTGCCGACGCGGTCGCGCGTGAAAAGTCGATCGACAAGTCGATCGTCATCGCCGCCATGGCCGATGCGATCCAGAAGGCGGCGCGTTCGCGGTACGGCCAGGAGACCAACATCCGTGCCGACATCAACCCGAACACCGGCGAGATGAAGCTGCAGCGGCTGATGGAAGTGGTCGAAAAGGTCGACGATTATGCCACGCAGATCGCCATTTCCTCTGCCCGGGAGCGCAATCCCGACGCTCAGCTCGGCGATTTCATCGCCGAACAGCTGCCGCCGATGGATTTCGGCCGCATCGCCGCCCAGTCCGCCAAGCAGGTCATCGTGCAGAAGGTGCGCGAGGCTGAACGCGACCGCCAGTACGACGAATACAAGGACCGCATCGGCGAGATCGTCAACGGCACCGTCAAGCGCGTCGAATATGGCAATGTCATCGTCGATCTCGGCCGTGGCGAGGCGATCATCCGCCGTGACGAACTGATCCCGCGCGAGAACTACAAGTATGGCGACCGCGTCCGTGCCTACGTCTACGACGTGCGCCGCGAGCAGCGCGGCCCGCAGATATTCCTGTCGCGCACCCATCCGCAGTTCATGGCCAAGCTCTTCACCATGGAAGTGCCGGAAATCTATGACGGCATCATCGAGATCAAGTCGGTCGCCCGTGACCCGGGCTCACGCGCCAAGATCGCCGTCATCTCGCGCGACAGCTCGATCGATCCGGTCGGTGCCTGCGTCGGTATGCGCGGCAGCCGCGTCCAGGCGGTCGTCGGCGAATTGCAGGGCGAGAAGATCGACATCATTCCGTGGTCGCCCTCGGCCGCTTCCTTCATCGTCAACGCGCTGCAGCCGGCCGAAGTCGCCAAGGTGGTTCTCGACGAGGATGCCGAGCGCATCGAGGTTGTGGTGCCGGACGATCAGCTGTCGCTGGCCATCGGCCGTCGCGGCCAGAACGTGCGCCTTGCCTCGCAGCTCACCGGCTGGGACATCGACATCCTGACCGAGCAGGAAGAGAGCGAGCGGCGGCAGAAGGAATTCGTCGAGCGCTCGGCGCTGTTCATGGAAGCCCTCGACGTCGACGAAATGGTCGGCCAGGTGCTTGCCTCGGAAGGCTTCACCAGCGTCGAGGAAGTGGCCTACGTCGATTCCGGCGAAATCTCCTCGATCGATGGCTTCGACGAGGACACCGCTTCGGAAATCCAGACCCGCGCCCGCGAATATCTGGAGAAGATCGAGGCCCAGCATGACGAGAAGCGCAAGGCGCTGGGTGTTAAGGACGAGCTGCGCGAAATCCCCGGCATCACCACCGCCATGATGGTGACGCTTGGCGAAGACGGCGTGAAGACGATCGAGGATTTCGCCGGCTATGCCGCCGACGACCTGACCGGCTGGAAGGAACGCAAGGACGGCGAAACCAAGGTGTACCCCGGCGTGCTGGCCAATCACGGCGTTTCGCGCGCCGACGCCGAGCAGATGGTGCTCGCCGCCCGTCTTAAGGCCGGCTGGATTTCCGAGGACGAGCTTGCGGCCGACGAAGCATCGGCTGACGAAGCCGTTGGTGCGTGAGGTGAAACCGCATCGCACAGAACCCGCCCCTGGACGAGATGAACGATCGCACCTGCATCGTCACCCGCAAGCAGGCCGAACCGGATGATCTGATCCGGTTCGTCGTCGGCCCGGATTCGGCCGTCGTTCCCGATCTCAAGAGAAATCTGCCCGGCCGTGGTTGCTGGGTGAGTGCTGACCGCCTACATGTCGACAAGGCGGCGGCCAAAAACCTTTTTGCCCGCGCCTTCAAGGCACAGGTGGTTGTGCCGCCCGATCTGGGCGGCATGGTCGACGGGTTGCTCTCCAAATCCGCGCTGGGTATGCTGGGTCTCGCCCGCAAGGCAGGCGCGATAGCGCTGGGCGCCACCAAGGTCGAGAGCGCGGTGCGCGGCGGGCTGGCGCTTTTTGTGCTTCACGCGACCGAAGCGTCCGACGATGGTGTGCGCAAGATCAGCCAGGCGCGGCGGGCGACCGTCCATATTGGCGGCCCCTCCATCCTTGCCTACAAACTTTTCTCCGAGGCCGAGTTGAGCTTGGCATTGGGGGGTACAAATGTGATACATGCTGCCGTCCTCGCGGGAGACGCGGGTAAGGCGGTCCAGAAGCGCATGGTTGCGCTCGACCGGTATCGGGGCGGTACCCCGGACGATCTGGCAATGCTTGCGGCCGTTGCTGACGAAGATGAGGCCGCAGAGGATATGGAATGAGCGATACGAAATCGGGCGACGACAAGACGTTGAGTGTTACGCCGAAGAAGACCTTGACGCTGAAGCGCCCCGGCATGGAACAGGGCACCGTGCGCCAGAACTTCTCGCATGGCCGTACCAAGTCGGTCGTGGTCGAGACCAAGAAGCGCAAGTTCTCGCTGCCCGGTGACAGGCCGGAGCCGGTAGCCGCTGCCCCTGCGCCTGTTTTCACGCCGAAGCCGCCGGTAGCGGCTGCCGCGCCCGTCGTGCAGGAAGCGCCCAAGGCGCCGCCGCCCCCGCCGCCTCCGGTCGAGCGCAGCGGCATGGTGCTGAACGAATTGTCGCGCAGTGAAATGGAAGCGCGCCGCAGGGCACTCGAAGGCTCGAAGGTTCGCGAAGTCGAGGACCGCCAGCGCGCCGCCGAGGAGGCCAAGCGCCGCGCCGAGGAAGAAGAGCGCCGCAAGCGTGAGCGCGAGGAATCCGCGCGTCGGCAGGCCGAGGAGGAAGCGCGCCTGCAGGCCGAAGCCGAATCCCGCCGCCGCGCCGAGGAAGAGGCACGCCGCCGCGCGCCGCAGGCCGCCGAACTGGCGACATCGGACGAAGAGGAAGAGGTCAAGCCGAAGCGGGCTGGCGCCGGGGCGCCGGTACGCCGCCCGGTCACGCCCGAAGTGGCGCGTCCGGCCAAGCCGACCAAGGGCGAGGAAGACCGTCGCCGCGGCAAGCTGACGCTGAATTCCGCGCTTTCCGACGAGGATGCGCGGGCCCGTTCGCTGTCGTCGATGCGTCGCCGTCAGGAGAAGTTCAAGCGCGCGATGCACAATGAACCGCGCGAGAAAGTCATGCGCGAAGTGATCTTGCCCGAGACCATCACCATCCAGGAACTGGCGCAGCGCATGTCCGAACGTGCGGTCGATGTCGTCAAGTTCTTCATGAAGCAGGGCCAGATCCTGAAGCCGGGCGACGTCATCGACGCCGACACGGCCGAGCTGGTCGCCACCGAATTCGGCCACACGGTCCGCCGCGTCGCCGAGTCCGACATCGAGGAAGGCCTGTTCAACATCGCCGATCGTCCGGAAGACCTGGTGCCGCGTCCGCCGGTCGTGACCATCATGGGTCACGTCGACCACGGCAAGACCTCGCTGCTGGATGCGATCCGCAACGCCAATGTCGTGTCCGGCGAGGCCGGCGGCATCACCCAGCATATCGGCGCCTATCAGGTCGAGAAGAACGGTCAGAAGATCACCTTCATCGACACGCCCGGCCACGCCGCCTTCACGGCGATGCGCGCCCGCGGCGCCCAGGCCACCGACATTGCCATTCTCGTGGTGGCTGCCGACGACAGCGTGATGCCGCAGACGATCGAATCGATCAGCCATGCCAAGGCGGCCAACGTTCCGATCATCGTGGCGATCAACAAGATCGACAAGCACGATGCCGATCCGCAGAAGGTGCGCTCCGAACTGCTGCGCCACGAGGTGTTCGTGGAATCGATGGGCGGTGAAGTGCTTGACGTCGAAGTGTCGGCGACCAAGGGCACCAATCTCGACAAACTGCTCGAAGCGATCCTGCTGCAGGCCGAAATCCTCGACCTGAAGGCCAATCCGGACAGGACCGCCGAGGGCGTCGTCATCGAGGCCCAGCTCGACAAGGGCCGCGGCCCCGTCGCCACAGTGCTGGTGCAGACCGGCACGCTGATGCCGGGCGACATTCTCGTCGCCGGCAACGAATGGGGCCGGGTGCGCGCGCTGGTCAACGATCGTGGCGAACAGATCAAGGAAGCGCCGCCGGCGATGCCGGTCGAGGTGCTCGGCCTTCAGGGCACGCCGCAGGCTGGTGACCGCTTCGCGGTCGTCAACAACGAGGCTCGCGCCCGCGAGATCACCGAATACCGCCAGCGTCTGGCGCGCGAGAAGGCGGTTGCCAAGCATGCCGGTCAGCGCGGCTCGCTCGAACAGATGATGTCGCAGTTGCAGACGAGCGGGCTGAAGGAATTCCCGCTGGTCATCAAGGGCGACGTTCAGGGTTCGATCGAGGCGATCAATGCCGCGCTGGACAAGCTCGGCACCGATGAGGTGCGTGCGCGCATCGTCCACGCCGGCGCCGGCGCCATCACCGAAAGCGACGTTTCCCTGGCGGAGACTTCGGGCGCGGCAATCATCGGCTTCAACGTCCGTGCCAATGTGCAGGCGCGTGCCGCGGCCGCGGCCGCGGGCATCGAGATCCGGTACTACTCGATCATCTACAACCTCGTGGATGATGTGAAAGCGGCTCTGTCGGGCCTGCTGTCGCCGGAGCGTCGCGAAACCTTCATCGGCAATGCCGAGATCCTCGAGATCTTCGACATCACCAAGGTCGGCAAGATCGCCGGCTGCCGTGTCACCGAAGGCAAGGTCGAGCGCGGCGCGGGCGTGCGCCTGATCCGCGACAATGTCGTCATCCACGAAGGCACGCTGAAGACGCTGAAGCGCTTCAAGGACGAGGTTGCGGAAGTCCCCGTCGGCCAGGAGTGCGGCATGGCCTTCCAGAACTACGAGGACATGCGCGTCGGCGACATCATCGAGTGCTTCCGCGTCGAGATGGTGACCCGGACACTCTGAGTTCGAGTGACTTGTCGGTATTGGGCGGTGGTCGTAAGACCGCCGCCCAAAGCCTGTTGAGAACTGTTTGAGACATGCGGCACGGTCCCATCCCGCGCCTCACGCTTTCAGGATTGAGAAAAATGCCCCGTTCCACCACATCCGGTCCATCCCAGCGCATGCTGCGCGTTGGCGAGCAGGTGCGCCATGCGCTTTCCGAAACCCTGCAGCGCGGCGAGATCATCGACCCGTTGATTGAAAACTCGGTCGTTTCGGTCTCCGAAGTGCGCATGTCGCCCGATCTCAAGATCGCCACGGCCTTTGTATCCCCGCTCGGTGCAAAGGATGCCGGCGCCGTCATCGAAGCGCTCAACAAGCATGCGAAATTCGTCCGCGGCCGTGTCTCCGGCGCGCTCAGGCAAATGAAATACATGCCGGAGTTCCGCTTCCGGCTGGACACATCCTTCGACAATTTCGCCAGGATCAACGACCTGCTGAAGTCGCCCGAAGTGGCGCGCGATCTCGACGCGGACGAAGCCAAGGACAAGACCAAAGACGACAGGGACAGCGAATAATGGGGCGTCGCGGCAAGAAGAAGGGCCGTCCGGTCTCCGGCTGGGTGGTACTGGACAAGCCGGTCGGCATGGGATCGACAGAGGCTGTGTCCAAGATCAAATGGCTGTTCCAGGCCGAAAAGGCCGGCCACGCCGGCACGCTCGACCCGCTGGCTTCCGGCATGCTGCCGATCGCGCTCGGTGAAGCCACCAAGACCGTGCCTTACGTGCAGGACGGCGCCAAGATTTATCGCTTCACCGTCGCCTGGGGCGATGAGCGCTCCACCGACGATCTTGAAGGGCCGGTGACGAAGAGCTCTGACCTGCGTCCGACCGAAGCCGAGGTGCGGGCCCTGCTGCCGAAATACACCGGCGTCATCATGCAGACGCCGCCGCAATTCTCGGCCGTCAAGATCGCCGGCGAACGCGCCTACGACCTCGCCCGCGAAGGCGAGACGGTCGACATCCCCCCGCGCGAGATCGAGATCGGGCGTCTCGACGTCGTCGAGCACGGCGCCGATTACACGGTTTTCGAGGTCGAATGCGGCAAGGGCACCTATGTGCGTTCGCTGGCGCGTGACATGGGCCGCGACCTCGGCTGCTTCGGCCATGTTTCCGACCTGCGCCGGGTCGAGGTCGAGCCGTTCACGCCGCAGGATTTCGTTACCATCGCCGAACTTGAGGCGGCGCGCTTCGGCGCGCAAGGTGAAGACAAGTCAGGCTCGGACGACGGCGGCGACGCCCCGGACGCGCCGATCGACTTCGACGCGATCGATGCGCTTCTTGTCGATACGTCAGCGGCTCTCGATTGCCTGCCGCAGATCGCCATCAGCGATGACGCCGCGACCAAGATCCGTCTCGGCAACCCGATCATCATTCGTGGCCGCGATGCGCCGGTGGAGGCTGAAGAAGCCTGCGCGACGGCACGCGGCAAGCTGGTTGCCATCGGCGCGATCGAACAGGGCATGTTCAAGCCCAAGCGGGTCTTTGCCGGCTGATGGCTCTCGTCTAACTTCGGTTGGACTTTAAGATCGGGGGGCACATGGCAAAGGCCGAGGCGGTGAAAAAGCGGGCGCCGGTGAAGACGCGGCGGCCGCCGGTCGGCGCCTCGCCGGGCACGCTGATCGCCGATCCGGCGGCGCGGCGATCCGAACTGCGGCTGACCCTGATCTCGCCGCAGAAATTCAAGACCATCGACAATGCCAGCATCGACGACGTCGAGGCCAATTGCCACAAATGGCCGGTGATCTGGCTCGACTGCACTGGTCTCGCCAACATCCAGCTGATCGAGGAGATCGGCCGCATCTTCAGTCTGCACCCGCTGGCGCTGGAGGACGTCGTCAACACCGGCCAGCGGCCGAAGGTCGACTTCTTCGAGGATCATGTTTTCGTCGTCGTGCGCATGATCGACGATATCACCGCGCATCGCTACGAACAGATCGCTGTGTTCCTCGGCGAGAACTTCGTCGTCACTTTCCAGGAGCGCGAGGGAGATCCGTTCGATCCGGTGCGCAAGCGCATCGAGAGTTCGGCACCCAATCGGTTGCGCACGCGCGGCGCCGACTATCTGGCCTATGCGCTGATCGACGCCATTGTTGACAGCTATTTCCCGCCGATCGAGGCGGCCGGCGACCTGGTCGACGGCATCGAGGACCAGATGCTGCATTCGACGCACAAGCACCAGATGCGGCAGCTGCACGAATTGCGGCGCGACGCCAATGTGCTGAAGGGCATGCTTTGGCCGATGCGCGATGCCCTGGCGACGCTGATCCGCAACGACGTGGCCTGTGTCAGAGCCGAGACCAAGGTCTTCCTCAACGACACGCTCGACCATTCGCTAAGGCTGATCGAACTGGTCGAAACCCAGCGCGACATGCTGACCGGACTGATCGAGATGCATCTGTCGCTGAGCCAGGCGCGCACCAACGACGTCATCAGCTATCTGACCATCGTCTCGGTCATCTTCATGCCGCTCACATTCCTGGTTGGCGTCTGGGGCATGAACTTCGATCCCGGGAGTTCGCCCTGGAACATGCCGGAACTGAAGGCCTATTACGGCTATCCCGCGTCATTGCTGTTCATGGCTGTTATCGCGCTCGGGCTGATTGCTTTCTTCAAATGGAAGAAATGGCTTTAACCGCGATAAAACTTGGCATCTGGAGCTGAAAAGCCGGCTTCGTGAATTGGGCTGGTGTTTTGCCGGGAATTGCACTATATGCGCCGCAGCATAGCGCTAGGACGCTTTGCTTGCACCGGCCCCTGCTGGACGACATCCCGGCTGAGGGCGACCCGTTTCCTCGAACAGATAAGGAAAAACACGATGTCGATTACTGCCGAGCGCAAGAAGGAATTGATGGGTGAATTCGCTACCGCCAAGGGCGATACCGGGTCTCCGGAAGTCCAGGTGGCCATCCTTTCCGAGCGCATCAAGAACCTGACCGACCATTTCAAGGACCACAAGAAGGATAACCATTCCCGACGTGGTCTGCTCGCTCTCGTGTCCCAGCGCCGCAGCCTGCTTGATTATCTCAAGCGCAAGGACGACGCGCGCTACCAGATACTGATCGAGAAGCTCGGTCTGCGCCGTTGACGAATTGACCGGCGGGCTCCCACAGGGAGTCCGCCGGTCGCGCATTTGAGCATCGGGCCAACCCGAACTCGAATGCAGGACTGGAGCGCCGCGCAGCCCATCTGGATGCCGGACGGACGCTCCGAAAAGCTGAATTTGCGCATGACGCGTTCCGTAAGCCGTGGTTTTCGGGGTCATGCGCAGGCCAGTCGATCGATTGGCCATATCCGGCTTCGAGCGCGCAGAGGGCCACTCGAAGTCACCCATGGACGGTCATGGGGCAGGATTGCAGGACGCTCGTATGGCCACTGTGCCAGTCAAACCCGAGCTTCCCGTTGTCTTGCCCGTGGCTGCCCGAGAAAGGAAGCCAGAGGAAAGGGCACCCGCGCACGATGAAACGGCGCGGCCCTTCCTCATACAAAGGACAAGACATGTTCAATCAACACAAAGTGGAAATCGAATGGGGCGGCCGCCCGCTCATCCTCGAAACCGGCAAGATCGCGCGCCAGGCTGACGGTGCCGTGCTTGCCACTTATGGCGAGACCGTGGTTCTCGCCACCGTCGTTTCGATGAAGGAGCCCAAGCCCGGCCTCGATTTCTTTCCGCTGACCGTCAACTACCAGGAAAAGACCTATGCCGCCGGCAAGATCCCGGGCGGCTATTTCAAGCGCGAAGGCCGTCCGAGCGAGAAGGAAACGCTGGTTTCCCGCCTCATCGACCGCCCGATCCGGCCGCTTTTCGCCGACGGCTACAAGAACGACACCCAGATCGTCGTCACCGTCGTCCAGCACGATCTCGAAAATGACCCGGACATCCTGTCGATCGTCGCCACCTCGGCCGCGCTGACCCTGTCGGGCGTTCCCTTCATGGGCCCGATCGGCGGCGCCCGCGTCGGCTACATCAACGGCGAATATGTTCTCAACCCGCACATCGACGAGATGGAGGAATCCAAGCTCGACCTCGTCGTCGCCGGCACCACCGATGCCGTGCTGATGGTCGAATCCGAAGCCAAGGAACTTTCCGAAGAGCTGATGCTCGGCGCCGTGATGTTCGGCCAGAAGGGCTTCCAGCCAGTGATCGATGCCATCATCAAGCTGGCCGAAGTCGCCGCCAAGGATCCGCGCGACTTCACCGCGCCGGATTATTCCGAGCTCGAAGGCGAGATGCTGAAGATCGTCGGCGACGAGCTTCGCGACGCCTACAAAATCACTGACAAGCAGAAGCGCTATGCCGCCGTCGACGCCGTCAAGGCGAAGGTCAAGGCCGCATTTGCTCCGGCCGAGGGCGAGGAGCCCAGATACGCTTCCGAGCAGATCGGTTCCGTGTTCAAGGAACTCCAGGCCAAGGTCGTGCGCTGGAACATCCTCGACACCAGCTCGCGCATCGACGGCCGTGACCTGAAGACGGTCCGCAAGATCGTCTCCGAAGTCGGCGTCCTGCCGCGCACCCATGGTTCGGCGCTGTTCACCCGCGGCGAGACCCAGGCGCTGGTCGTTGCCACGCTCGGCACCGGCGAGGACGAGCAGTATGTCGATTCGCTGACCGGCATGTACAAGGAGAAGTTCCTCCTTCACTACAACTTCCCTCCCTACTCCGTCGGTGAGACCGGCCGCATGGGTTCGCCGGGCCGCCGCGAAATCGGCCACGGCAAGCTCGCCTGGCGCGCCATCCGCCCGATGCTGCCCAGCGCTGACCAGTTCCCTTACACGCTGCGCGTCGTCTCGGAGATCACCGAGTCCAACGGTTCCTCATCGATGGCCACTGTCTGCGGCACCTCGCTGGCGCTGATGGATGCCGGCGTGCCGCTGGCCAAGCCTGTTGCCGGTATCGCCATGGGCCTGATCAAGGAAGGCGAGCGCTTCGCCGTGCTGTCGGACATCCTGGGCGACGAGGATCACCTCGGCGACATGGACTTCAAGGTCGCCGGCACCGCCAACGGCATCACCTCGCTGCAGATGGACATCAAGATCGATGGCATCACCGAGGAGATCATGCAGATCGCCCTCGGCCAAGCCAAGGACGGTCGCCTGCATATCCTCGGCGAAATGGCCCATGCGCTGTCCGGCGCACGCGCCGAGCTCGGCGAGTTCGCGCCGCGCATCGAGGTCATGCACATCCCGACCGACAAGATCCGTGACGTCATCGGCTCCGGCGGCAAGGTCATCCGCGAGATCGTTGAGAAGACCGGCGCCAAGATCAACATCGAGGACGACGGCACGGTCAAGATCGCTTCCTCTAACGCCAAGGAGATCGAGGCGGCGAAGAAGTGGATCCACACCATCGTCGCCGAGCCGGAAGTCGGCGAAATCTACGAAGGCACGGTCGTCAAGACCGCCGACTTCGGCGCCTTCGTCAACTTCTTTGGCCCGCGTGACGGTCTCGTCCACATCTCGCAGCTCGCCAATGAGCGCGTCGCCAAGACCTCCGACGTCGTCAAGGAAGGCGACAAGGTCTGGGTCAAGCTGATGGGCTTCGACGAGCGCGGCAAGGTTCGCCTGTCGATGAAGGTCGTCGACCAGGCGACTGGCAAGGAAATCGTGCGCGAGAAGAAGGCCGAAGGCGAAGAAGACGCCGCCTGAGCGATCTGACAACGAAATCGAAGCGGGCGCGGCTGTTGTCGCGCCCGTTTTCGTTTGCAGCAATTCCAGGAAAGGTGCGAAGCGGATTTCCGTCCGGAATTGCGCAAGACACCAAAGGGCAGGGGGACATGTCTGCTGAGGCGCTGAAGACGCTTTTCCATCCGTTCGAGGCCGAGGCTCTTGCCTTGCCAGGCAAGGGCGAACGCGTCCTTTTCCTCGGCGCCGAGCCCGGCCTGCGCTTGCCTCAGGGCTTCGCCGCCACGCTACACCTCGTACAAGGCTTCCGGCCCTATTTCTGTGCACTGCAGGCGGCTGGCTTCGCGGTCACGCCGCAACCGGCGGATGATGGTTTTGAAGCCGCGCTGGTGATCGCCGGCCGCCATCGCGGCCAGAACGAACTGCGCGTCGCGGAGGCTCTCCAGCGCTTGGCGCCGGGCGGGTTGATCGTCATTGCCGGTGGCAAGGATGATGGCATTGCCAGCCTGCGCAAGCGCATCGACGAGCTTGTACCGCTCGGCGGCCATATGCCGAAATATCACGGCATCGCTTTCTGGCTGCGCCGGCCGATGGACATGCAGGCTGTCATCGCCTTACGCGCCGCCAATCCCGCCTTGCTGGTCGAGGACCGGTTCCGCACCGCACCAGGTATGTTCTCCTTCGACCGCGTCGACGCGGGTTCGAAACTGCTGGTCGACAACCTGCCTGGTGATCTGCGTGGCAGCGCGGCCGATTTCTGCGCCGGCTGGGGCTATGTGGCGGCTGAGATGGCTGCCCGCTCGCCAGGCCTGTCGGCTCTCGATCTCTACGAGGCCGATTTTGACGCGCTGGAGGCGGCCAAGGGCAACCTCGGCAACACCTTGGCGCTGGGCTTCTTCTGGACGGATCTGCTCGCGGAGACTGTCGAGCGCCGCTATGACGTCATCGCCATGAACCCGCCCTTTCACCGCAGCCGTGCCGCGGAGCCGGAGATCGGCGCCGGCATGATCCGTGCCGCAGCCAAGGCGTTGAAGCCCGGCGGCAGGCTGTTCATGGTCGCCAACCGCCAGCTTCCCTACGAGCCCGTGCTGTCGGCCGCCTTTGCCAGCCACGCCGAGCTTGCCCGCGACGGTATGTTCAAGGTGTTTTCCGCTCGGCGCTGATATAAGCGGGCGCCCTCAATGCAGAGTGGCGACGCGCCGCATGTCCTCGCCGGCGTGCCCATCGACGACCCCGACCTTCAGCGGCGCCGGCCGCCCGAACAGGTAGCCTTGCACGACTTCGCAGCCTGCCGCCCGCAGCAGCGTTGCCTGGCTCTCGGTCTCGACGCCTTCGGCGATGATGCTGACGCCGAGCGCACGCGAAAGCCCGACAATGGTCGAGACGACGGCGCCGGAACTGGAATCAGTATCGATGCGGCTGACGAAGGAACGATCGATCTTCAGCTTGCCGAACGAGAAGTCGATCAGGTAGCTGAGGTTCGAATAGCCTGTGCCGAAATCGTCGACGGCCACGGATATGCCCATCTCGGCAAGCTCTTTCAGGATGGCGGCCGCGCGGTCACGGTCCTGCATCATCGCCGTCTCGGTGACTTCCAGTTCCAGCCGTGACGGCTTGATGCCGGTGGTCCTCATCGTGTCGCGCACGATGCCGACGAAGTCCTTGGTCATGAACTGGACCGGCGAGATGTTGACAGCCACGAAGCAGTCGTCCGGCAAATGGCTGGCGTCACTGCAGGCCTTGCGCAGAACCCATTCGCCGATCGGGTTGATCATCCCCGTCTCCTCGGCGATCTGGATGAACTCCATCGGCGGGATCATGCCACGCTCTGGATGGTTCCAGCGGATCAGCGCCTCATAGCCGACGATGCGGCCGGTCGGCAGATCGAGTTGCGGCTGATAGTGCAGGTCGAAGTCTCCGCGTTCGAAGGCGGTGTGCAGTTCGGATTCGACCCATTGGCGATAGTCGGCCACCCGCCCCATCTCGCTGTTGAAGACCGACCAGTTGCCGACGCCGCTGGCGCGCGCGTTCTGCAGCGCAAGGTTGGAGCGGCGCAGGATGAGGACCGGGTCGATGCCATCCTTGGGCATGGCCACGATACCCACCGAAAGGCCCACGGATTGCTGATGGCTGCTGAGTTCATAGGGCTCCATCATCTCGTCGATGAGCCTCTCGAGCATGCTTTCCATCGTTCCCTGGATTTGGTGATCCTGAAGCAGCACGGCGAACTCGCCGGCACCAATGCGCCCGATCACTGTGCGCGCGGGAACACAGGTTTTCAGCCGCTTGGTGAAGGCGCGTATCAACTCGTCGCCCTGGGTGTAGCCGATCGCGTCGTTGATCTGCTTGAACCGGTCGATGTCGATGTCGATCAGGAACACCGGTTCTCCGGTCCGGCGCGTGGTGCATGCCGCCTCGGCGATCTTGCCGACCATCGCCGGGCGGGCCAGCAACCCGGTCAGCTTGTCGAAATGGGTCTCGTTGAAGACGAAATCCGCCGATTCATCGATGCCGGCGAAGAAAGACATTGCCGCCACCGATGCCGCCAGCGCGCAAAGCGCGGCCGTGATCGCGACCATCATGTCCACCGACATGCCGGCAAACCCGTTGCCGAGACCGTGCTTCAGGCCCCAGATGCCGAGGATGAAACTGCCGATACCCGAACTTGCTATCGTGAGCAGTCGGAACACCGGTGTTCGCTTCGGGTTGCTGACAGCAGGCATTGAAAGGTCCCCAGATTGCGGGACTCTATAGCGGGAGCCTTCTTAAAATGGCTTTCCGCGAATGCATCCAATTTTACCGGAGAGGACTATTTCTTTCCTGGAATGAAGCGATTTCCAAACGCCGGGATACATGTCGCGCAAAACGGGTGGCCGCAATCCGCTCCTCAGCCATCCGTCTGCTTCAATTCGTCCAGCGTCGGCATCGAGACGATGTGATAGCCGGAATCGACATAGTGGATTTCGCCGGTGACCCCGGAGGCGAGGTCGGAGAGGAGATAAAGCGCCGACCCGCCGACCTCGTCGATGGTCACGGTACGGCGCAGCGGCGAGTTGCGCTGCTGGTAGGAGAACATGTGGCGGGCGTCCGAAATGCCGGCGCCGGCGAGTGTGCGCACCGGTCCCGCCGAGATGCCGTTCACCCGGATGCCGCGCGGGCCGTAGTCGTTGGCGAGATAACGCACGCTGGCCTCGAGCCCGGCCTTGGCGACGCCCATCACGTTGTAGTTCGGCATGACGCGGACCGAACCGGCATAGGTCAGCGTGATCATCGAGCCGCCATCCTTCATCAGCGGCGCGGCATTGCGGGCCACCTCGGTGAAGGAATAGCAGGAGATCACCATGGTGCGGATGAAATTGTCCCGGCTGGTGTCGGCGTAAAGGCCTTTCAGCTCATTCTTGTCGGAAAAGCCGATAGCATGGACGACGAAGTCCAGCCCGCCCCAGGCCTTGCCAAGCGTCTCGAAAGTTTCGGCGACCGAAGCGCTGTCCTCGACGTCGCAGGGAACGACCAGTGAGGCGCCGAGCTTGTCGGCGAGCGGTTTGACCCGGCGGCCGAAGGCCTCACCCTGGTAGGTGAACGCCAGTTCCGCCCCATGTTCGGACAATTTCCTGGCGATGCCCCAGGCGATCGAATGATCGTTGGCGACCCCCATGACAAGCCCGCGCTTGCCCTTCATCAATCCGTCCATGGCCGCCAATCCTTCTACAAAAACCAGGCCTTATGCGGAATAGCGCTGGAAAACGAGCGTTGCGTTGGTGCCACCGAAGCCGAAGGAATTTGACAGGACGGTGTCGATCTTGGCGTCGTCGATGCGCTTGCGCACGATCGGCATGCCCTCGAATTCAGGATCAAGCGTCTCGATATGGGCGCTTTCGCCGATGAAGCCGCCCTGCATCATCAGGATCGAATAGATGGATTCCTGCACGCCGGCCGCGCCCAGCGAATGGCCGGTCAGTGATTTCGTCGAGGTGATGAACGGCATCTTCTCGCCGAACACCTCGCGGATCGCGCCCATTTCCTTGGAATCCCCCACTGGCGTCGAGGTGCCATGGGTGTTGATGTAATCGACCGGCTCGGTAACCGTCGACAGGGCCTGCCGCATGCAGCGGATAGCACCTTCGCCCGAAGGCGCGACCATGTCGTAGCCGTCCGAGGTCGCGCCGTAGCCGACGATCTCGGCGTAGATCTTGGCGCCGCGCGCCTTGGCATGCTCCAGTTCTTCCAGCACCAGCACGCCGGCGCCGCCGGCAATGACGAAGCCGTCGCGATTGGCGTCGTAGGCGCGGGAAGCGGTCGATGCCCGGTCATTGAACTTCGACGACATGGCGCCCATGGCATCGAACAGGTCCGACATCGTCCAGTCGAGATCCTCGTGACCGCCGGCAAAGACCATGTCCTGCTTGCCCCACTGGATCAGCTCATAGCCATTGCCGATGCAATGCGCCGAGGTCGAGCAGGCCGACGAGATCGAATAGTTGACGCCATGGATCTTGAACCACGTGGCCAAGGTGGCCGAGGCCGTCGACGACATCGCCTTCGGCACCGCGAAGGGGCCGATGCGCTTGGGGCTGCCGTTCTTGAGCGTGGTTTCGGCCGCTTCGACGATGGTGCGGGTGGAGGGGCCGCCCGAGCCCATGACGATGCCGGTGCGCTCATTGGTGATGTCGCTTTCGCTCAAGCCGGCATCCGCGATCGCCTGGTCCATGGCGACGTGGTTCCAGGCCGCGCCCTGCGACAGGAAGCGCATCGCGCGGCGATCGATCATGGCGGACGGGTCGAGTGTCGGCGCACCCCAGACCTGGCAGCGGAAGCCATGCTCGGCGAAGGAATCGGAAAAGCTGATCCCGGATCTGGCGTCATGCAGCGAGGTCTGCACCTCGTTGGCGTTGTTGCCGATCGACGACACGATGCCGAGGCCTGTGACTACGACACGTCTCATTCGCAACTCCTTCCAGGGATGCCGGCCAAAGGGCGGGCCAGGGCTGCGGTCAAGCGACCGCCGACTGCTTGGACAAACCGACCTTCAGGTCCGTCGCCGCATATATGGGCTCGCCATCCGCCTTCATCCAGCCATCGGCGATGCCCAGCACGAGCCGGCCGCGCATCACGCGCTTGAAATCCACGCCATACTCGACCTTCTTGACCGATGGCGTGACCATGCCCTTGAACTTTACCTCGCCGGTCGACAGCGCCATTCCCTTGCCGGGTTCGCCGAGCCAGCCGAGATAGAAACCCGTCAATTGCCACAAAGCGTCGAGGCCGAGGCATCCCGGCATGATCGGATTGCCGATGAAATGGCAGGCAAAGAACCACAGGTCCGGCTTGATGTCGAATTCGGCGCGGATGAAGCCCTTGTCGAAGGCGCCGCCGGTCTCACTGACTTCGGTGATGCGGTCGAACATCAGCATCGGCGGGTAGGGCAACTGGGCATTGCCCTCTCCGAACAGCTCGCCGCGGGCGCAGGCCAGCAATTCTTCGTAGTCGTAGCTGGATTTCGAACCCGCCATCAATCTCGTCCCCATATCGTCCGGGCGATAGCGCGCCCTTGTCGTTGGTGTCCTAACACAATCTGTTTCAGGCCGGAAACCGGCGCTTGCGCTTAACCCGCCAGTCTGCCCGGGTCAATGCGCGCTATTGATCGCATTCGGACGACAGAATATATGTCAACAGGGGTCCGGTTTCGGCAGACATTCATTTTTTTGCCATTCTGGGCGTGCCTTGAGGCGGGACAGTGAGCTTGGAAGACCAGATGGACCGGGGCTGCCGGAAGGAAAATGTCGCTGTGGACAAGCGCGTACGGGAAGCGGGGCTGAGGCCGACGCGCCAACGCATAGCGCTGGCCAACCTGCTTTTTGCCAAGGGCGACCGTCATCTCTCGGCCGAGGAACTGCATGAGGAGGCGCTGGCCGCCGGCGTGCCGGTGTCGCTGGCCACCGTCTACAACGCACTCCACCAGTTCACCCAGGCGGGGCTGCTGCGCATCCTCGCCGTCGAGGGCGCCAAGACCTATTTCGACACCAACACCTCCGACCACCATCATTTCTACATCGAAGGCGAAAACCGGATTTTCGACATCGCCAACGGCCCGGTGACGGTCACCAACCTGCCGGACCCGCCCGAGGGTATGGAAATCGCCAATGTCGACATCGTCGTGAGGCTGCGCGCCAAGCGCCAGGAATGACAGGCGAGGGCCAGACTAGTCGGCCCGGCCCGAATAATCGGCCCGGCCAGAATAATCGGCCCGGCCAGAATAATCTGCCTGGGGTGAAACCGCTCGACCTGATAGTCCGGCTCGAATGAGCTGTCGTGACCATGGCCGCTGTCGTCTTCTACGGTTCAACAGGGGTTTCCTGGTGGCTCTTCGGATTGCTCATCCTGGCGCCGGACCTGTCGATGTTGGGCTATCTCGGTGGCCCGCGCAACGGTGCCATCGCCTACAACGCCCTGCACATCGTGATCGTACCGGTGCTGCTGTTGCTCGCTGGTCGCCTGGCCGGCAATGCGACGGCAATCGCGGTCGCACTGATCTGGATCGCTCACATCGCCATCGACCGTGCGCTTGGCTATGGCCTCAAGCTGTCAACCGGTTTCCAGGACACCCATCTCGGCCGTATCGGGCGTAAACGCGAGACGCTCAGTCCTTGACCCGCTCGCCTGGATAGGCGCCCCACACCGCGGACTGGGAGAGCCAGCCGGTATGGCCGGCGAGCGTCATTTCGCACCACTGGCCGTCGCAGGCCTTGATCGTGCCCATGACGCCCGGCTCGACGATGGCCACCACCCTGGCATCCTTGTCGGGGCTCTTGAGAAGATTGACTTGGGCACCCTTGCCGCGCTGCCAGGGCGCGATGATGGCGGTGCGTCGGCCTGAGAGCAGCGATTGGTTGATCCAGCCTTCCGAACCGTCCGCATCGCGCACGCGGCGCCACGTATCGAACTCCTGGATGATCTCCATAGGCAGCCCGGCCTTCAGGTACATCCAGTCGACCGAATAGTTGGCACCCGGCCCGACGCGCGAGTTGACGCGGCCGGATTTGAGACTGACGAATCGCGGCAGTGGCAGGCCGCTCGGTCCGAGCGTGACGGCGCTCTGGGCCGGTGCCGCCGCGCTTTGCGCCGTGGCAAGCGGAGAATAAAGGAGAGCGCCGAGAAATGCTGCGCTGAGGGTCAGGCGAAGCGACGCGAAACCAGACACTTTCGTTCCTTTCGGTGCCGGCCCGGCGGCTGCGGCGCCCCTTTTTCTTTGTCTTCGGCGGCACCGCTTGTTACATGGGTAAATCGGCTACCGCGACCGGCTTTCAGTTTCGCCGGTCTTGGTTAAAGAGGTCTCAACGAGGGAAACAATGGTAGGCAAAAAGAAGCCTCTCGTGGTCATCACGCGAAAGCTGCCCGACCCGGTCGAGACCCGCATGCGCGAGTTGTTCGATGCAAGGCTGAATGTCGAGGACAGGCCGATGACGCAGCCAGAGCTGGTTGCCGCGGTCAAGGAAGCCGACGTGCTGGTGCCGACCGTGACCGACCAGATCGACGCGGCGCTGATCGCCCAGGCCGGCGACAACCTCAAGCTGATCGCCAATTTCGGCAATGGCGTCGACAAGATCGACGTGGCGGCGGCGGCCAAGAGGGGCATTACCGTCACCAACACGCCCAATGTGCTCACGGAAGATACCGCCGACATGACCATGGCGCTGATGCTGGCGGTGCCACGCCGGCTCGCGGAAGGCGCCAACGTGCTGACCGGAGACAAGAAATGGGCCGGCTGGTCGCCGACCTGGATGCTTGGCCGGCGCATCTGGGGCAAGCGGCTCGGCATTGTCGGCATGGGCCGCATCGGCACGGCCGTTGCCCGGCGGGCCAAGGCCTTCGGCCTTTCCATCCACTATCACAATCGCCATCGCGTGCTGCCGGCGGTCGAGGACGGGCTGGAGGCGACCTATTGGGAAAGCCTCGACCAGATGCTGGCCCGCATGGATATCATCTCGGTCAACTGTCCGTCGACGCCCGCGACCTTTCACCTCTTGTCGGCGCGGCGACTGGCGTTGCTGCAGCCCACGGCCTATGTCGTCAACACCGCGCGCGGCGACATCATCGATGAAGAAGCGCTGGTCAAGCTGATCCAGGACGGCAAGATCGCCGGCGCCGGCCTCGACGTCTACGAGCACGAGCCGGCCCTGAACGGCAAGCTGCTCAAGCTCGCCGCCAAGGGCAAGGTCGTGCTCTTGCCGCATATGGGCTCGGCGACGCTCGAGGGCCGCATCGACATGGGCGAGAAGGTCATCATCAATATCAGGGCCTTCGTTGACGGGCATCGTCCGCCGGACCGCGTACTGCCGCTCAGGACCTGACGGCTCGCCTTCCTTCAAGTGAAAGCCAAGGCTTATGAAATGGTTTTGCGCATGGTGATCGAGGTCGGCCTGGCGTAGCCTTCATGCGCCGTCTGTTCGGTCTCGTGGGAGCCGAGGCAGGCGAAGGCGGCATGGTTCGTGATGAGTTCGATCCGTGTCTGAAGTTCCAGCGCCGCCTTGCCGCGGTCGAGCGCAAGACATTCGACTGCCCGCATCAGTTGCCGGCCAATGCCTTGGCCCTGCCAGTCCGGTGCGACGGCGAGCTTGTCGACATAAAAGTCGTCCTCCCGTTCGAGAGCAAAGACGCAGCCGACGATGCTGCCGTCGTTGAGGGCCACGAAGCCGGCCTCCCGCCGAGCCTTGTCACGCAATGTGTCGACGGTGAGCAAATGGGCCGAGGATGGCGGGTCGATGACGCCGTCCATGGAGGCGAAGGCCTGCATGATCAGGGCAAGCACATCAGCCCAGCGGTCGAAATCGGCGGGGATGCGGGTGATGGAGAAGGGCACGGTCTGCTTCAAGGTCAGCGCCTGGTGTAGCGGATCGTTTCGAAGCGCGCGGCGAGCGCGTCGTAGAGCAGCAGCCGGCCGACCAGCGGCTCGCCGATGCCGGCGATCAGCTTGATCGCCTCCATCGCCTGCAGCGTGCCGACGACGCCCGTCAGCGCGCCGAGCACCCCGGCCTCGGCGCAGGACGGCACCAGACCCGGCGGCGGGGCTTCGGGAAAGAGGTCGCGGTAGCTCGGGTTCGGCTTGCCATCCTTGCCGTCCTCGAATGGCTTCAGCACCGTCACCGAACCGTCGAAGCGTCCGACAGCGGCATGCACCAGCGGTTTTCTTTCGCTCGCGCAGGCGTCGGCCACCGTATAGCGGGTTTCGAAATTGTCGGAACCGTCGACGACGATGTCATAGCGGGCGACGAGGGCAGGGGCATTCTCCGCCGTCAGCCGGAATGTGTGCGTCTCGACCGTGGTGTTGGGATTGATGCGGATGATCGCCGCCTTGGCGCTATCGGTTTTCAGCATGCCGACCGTATCGGTGCCGTGGATGACCTGACGCTGCAGATTGGAGAGCGACACCGTGTCGTCGTCGACAATGCCGAGCGTGCCGACGCCGGCCGCGGCAAGATATTCGAGCACCGGCGCCCCCAGCCCGCCCGCGCCGATCACCAGGACACGCGCTTGCTTGAGCTTCTGCTGGCCCGCGCCGCCGACCTCGGGCAGCACGATGTGGCGGGCATAACGTTCTATCTCGTCGGCGGTGAGCACAGTGGTCATATCAGGACCATATCGTGGCCGAAAAACCTTGTCAGGTCTTCATGCATGTCGCCCAAAAGTGTCGAGCGGTTTTGGGATGCCGACATGCATGCAACAAGATCGCGTCGCCCAAAAGTGTCGAGCGGCTTTGGGGTGCCGACATGCGTGCGACCTAGACGGTTGACCTTACCTTGCCGTGGTCGACCGTCAGGAACTGTGCCCTGCCCTGCAGGCTGGAAAACAGCGCCGCATCGGTTCCCGTCATGAAAGCCTGGCAGTTCAATTCCTCCAGGATCGAGGATAGCGCCGCCCGCCGTCCGCCGTCGAGATGCGCGGCGATCTCGTCAAGCAGCAGGATCGGCGTCATGCCGGACATTTCGCCGGTCAGCCTTGCATGCGACAGGACGATGCCGACCAGCAGTGCCTTCTGCTCACCGGTCGAGCAGAGCTCTGCCGGCATCGCCTTGGGCCGGTGCCGGACAACGAGATCCGAACGGTGCGGCCCCTCGAGCGTGCGCCCGGCGGCGCGGTCGCGGTCGCGGCCCTCCATGAGTGCCCGCCGGAACCGCTCCTCGACATCGACCGCCGGCGCGCTTGCGATCTCGGCCTCCAAATCGCCCGCGAGGCCGATGTCGGCCTGCGGGAACGGTCCCGCGTCGGGCAGCCTGTCGATCATGGCGGCCAGCAGGCGCACTATCTCGGCGCGCGCCGCGGCGATCGCCACCCCGGTTTCGGCCATCTGGGTCTCGATCGCGTCGAACCAGCGGTCGTCGCGCGAGCCTTCGGTCAGCAGACGGTTACGGCCGCGCATCGCCTTCTCGTAGTCGAGGGCGCGCTGGCCGTGGCCAGGGTCGATCGCCAGCACCAGCCGGTCGAGAAAGCGCCGGCGATCCGCCGCCGGTCCGGTGAACAGCGCATCCATGGCGGGCGTCAGCCAAACGACGCGCAGCCATTCCAGCATGTCCTCGGCCGATCGCGCGTTGGCGCCGTTGATCCGCACCCGCCTGCCGCCCTCGCTCTCGCCGCCGGAAATGCCGGTGCCGATCTCGATCTGGCCGCCAGGTCCGTCGAGCCGGGCGTGCAGCGCAAAACCGCCGTCGCCGCCCTCGCGCGCGACATCCGCGTAAGGAGCGCGGCGCAGGCCGCGTCCCGGCGTCAGAAAGGAGATGGCTTCGAGAAGGTTGGTCTTGCCGGCGCCGTTGTCACCAGAAAAGACCACAAGGCCGGGGGCGAGATCGATCGCCAGCGCCGCATAATTGCGAAAGTTAGTAAGTATTAGCTTACTTATATGGGTTTGTACCGGCAACCGCTATCCGCCTGTAGAAGTCGCCATCATTCTCGCTGCCGGCTGCGGCGGAGCCGCCTGACGACAGGTGCCGGCTATACGCGCATCGGCATCAGCACGTAGAGCGCGGTCTCGTCGGCCATGTCGTGGATCAGCGTCGGCGAACCGGCGTCGGCCAGCATGAATTTGGCTTCCGTGCCGGTCAGCTGCGCGGCGACGTCGAGCAGGTATTTGGCGTTGAAGCCGATCTCGATCGGGTCCGCCGAATAGTCGGCGGCCAGTTCCTCGGTGGCGCTGCCGGAATCCGGGTTGTTGACGGCGAGCGTCACCTGGCCTTCGCTGATCGAAAGCTTCACCGCGCGGCCCCGTTCGGAGGAAATGGTCGAGACGCGATCGACCGCGGCGGCAAAGCTCTGGCGGTCGAGGATCAGCTTCTTGTCGTTGCCGGTCGGAATGACGCGCTGATAATCGGGGAAGGTGCCGTCGATCAGCTTCGAGGTCAGGACCACGCTGCCGATGGTGAAGCGGATCTTGGTGTCCGACAGTTCGGTGGTCACGGCGATATCCGGATCGTCGACCAGCTTCTGCAGCTCACTGACCGTCTTGCGCGGAATGATGATCCCCGGCATGCCCTCGGAACCCGCCGGTGCGTCGATCTCGGCACGGGCCAGGCGGTGGCCGTCTGTGGCCACGGAGCGCAGCTTGAGCTTGCCGCCGACCTCATGTGTGTGCAGGTAGATGCCGTTGAGATAGTAGCGCGTCTCTTCGGTGGAAATGGCGAACTGCGTCTTCTCGATCAGCCCCTTCAGGGCGACCGAGTCGAGCCGGAAGATATGCGAGAAGGAGCCGGCCGAAAGCTCCGGGAAGTCGGATTGCGGCAGGCACTGCAGGCGGAAGCTCGAGCGGCCCGACGTCACCGTCATGGCGTTGCCGTCCTCATCCGTCTTCAGCATCACCTCGGCGCCGTCGGAGAGTTTGCGCACGATGTCATAGAGAAGGTGGGCCGGAACCGTCGTCGCCCCGCCGCGCTCCACCTTGGCCGGCGTCGCTTCCGTCACCTCCAGGTCTAGGTCGGTGGCTTTCATTTCGAGGCTGGCCCCCTCGGCGCTGAGCAGCACGTTGGACAGGATCGGTATTGTGTTGCGCCGTTCGACCACGCGGTGGACGTGGTTGAGCGACTTCAGGAGATTTGACCGTTCCAGGATAACACGCATGACGAAACAGGCTCGCTTGAAAGGATGAGCGGGTCTCCGGCTGGCGGCGCCCCGCGAAAGGTCTGAACAGGCTCAGAATCTGCGTAAACTGACAGGAAAAAGCCAGCAAACGCAAGCCCGCGCCACCGGTTCAGGCCGGCTGCACAGGCTTTCTGGGGATAAAGGGCGCGAAGTCCGCCGGCCGATGCGGCGAATCCGGAATCCGGATCGTCTCCCGGCAAGGCCGTGGGCCCATTTCGGGTTCACGGCCGGGCAGGCAAGCCATTGAATTCCAGAACCGTTCTGGCTTGCCTGTCGCGGTACCGGTCAGGCCTGGTCGTTGATCAGGCGCCGCAGCAGTTCTAGTTCCTGTGCCAGCGTGTTGTCGGCGCCAGAAAGGTCTTCGATCTTGCGCACGGCATGCAGCACCGTGGTGTGGTCGCGGCCGCCGAAGCGCCGCCCGATTTCGGGCAAGGAGCGCGGCGTCATCACCTTCGACAGATACATGGCTACCTGCCTGGGCTTGACGATCGTGCGCGTGCGCCGGTTGGACAAAAGTTCCGTCTTCGACACGTTGTAGTGGCGCGCCACGATGCGCTGGATGTCCTCGATGCGAACCCGCTTCGGCTCGCCCGTGCGATAAATGTGGCCGAGGATCTCGTCGATGCGGTCGATGGTGATCTGCGGCTCGAACGACTGGCGAAACAGCAGCTGATTGAACGCACCCTCGAGTTCGCGGCCGCTGCCGGTCACGGTGCGGGCGACGTGATTGAGGATTTCATCGGAAATGTCGAGCGACGCGTCGTCGGTCCTGGCCGTGGCCAGGCGCAGTTTGAGCATGCCGAGGCGCATGGCGAAATCGGGCGCCGACATTTCGAGCGCGACGCCGCCATTGAGGCGCGAACGCACCCGCGGCTCCAGCGATTCCAGCTCCGACGGTGGCCGGTCCGCGGCGACGACGACTTGCTTGGCGCTGTCGAGCAGCATGTTGATCAAGTGGCAGAACTCATGCTGGATCGACTTGCCCTGCAGGAACTGCATGTCGTCGATGATCAGGAGATCGATGTCGCGCAGCTGCTCCTTGAGCGTCAGCGCATTGTTGTCACGGATCGCCGTGGCGAAGCGCCACATGAAATATTCGGCGGTGAGATAGACGACGCGGGACTTGGGATTCTGCTTCAGCGATTCCGCCGCGATGGCCTGCAGGAGGTGCGTCTTGCCGAGCCCGACGGTCGCGTGCAGGAATAGCGGATTGAAGCGCACCGCGCTCGACTGCGATTCCGCTACGGCCTTGGCGGCAGCGAACGCCACCCGGTTCGACGGTCCTTCGATGAAGGAGCCAAAAGTGTAGCGCGGATCAAGCGGCGACCCCAGCACATTGTGGCGGAACTCGTTCTCGGCCGAAGCGCCCGGCCGCGGCACCGGAGGCCGCTCCACCCTGCCTGGGCTCACGGTGCCGGCGGCCAGCGCCGTCTGCGTCTGCCGCGTCATCTTGCGCGCCGGCGCCAATTCCGGTTCGACATGGCTGCGCCCCTGGCGGGTGGCCGTGCGGACGACGATCTCGATCTTGAGGACTTCGGGATCCTCCTGCTTCCACAGTTCGGAGATGAGGTCGTGATAATGACCGTTGATCCACGAGCGCAGGAACGCGGTGGGCACCGAGATGCGGACGATGCCCTTGGAAGCCTCCGCGACCTTCATGCGGCCGAACCAGCTCGAATAGACTTCAGCCCCCAGACGCGCCTTCAACTGGGTCTTGACCCGGTCGAATTTCTGTTCCGCGTCGCTGGAGACCACCATCTCGTTTGCTCCGATCAAAGTTCCAGGAAATAGGAGGTCGCCCGTAAGCTCCCTTTCGATGCCGCTCTGCATGATCGAGTTCCTTGCCTTTCTGTACCTGTTTTTCCGCTGGGGATGCGCCTCCTGCATCCTTTGCCAGCGACTGTATCTTCGCTACGAAGCTCCTTGCCGCCGCCGGCAATGAACGTCGCCCATTATCCGGGGAACCGGTGCCGGCCCATGGAAGCCAGTCCGCGTTGGGTATTTCAGGGCAACACAACACCGTCCGGCGAAAGAGCGCCGGCGCGCTGTCTACCTGCCATGTCTAGTTACGCCAGTCCCCTACCGTATCGAAAAAGAGCAAACCAAACCGTCCGCGGACTTGATCCGCGTCGCAAATCCCGCCAATTTAAGCTGGCCCGATTCAGGCTGGGTTAAGGGCTCAGGACCCCGTCCCTTTCGATGGATGGACATTACCGAAATCGCTGTGGATAGGGCAAGGCCACGTCTAACGGATTTTTAAGGAATCTGGTTACCTCGGGCAGGTTCAGGCGCCATGCTGCGGCGGTATGTTTTAACAAAGCCATTGTGATTCAAACCCTTTTCCCGCGAATATGAAAAAGCCGGGCCGGTTTGAAATTTTCTGAAATAATTCGCTTGACAGCCAGTTGTCCTCCCGTCCCCTCGGCGTGCTGTGGACAAGTTGTGGATGACTACCGCTAATTGATTGAAAAATATTGGTTATTTATGCTGACCAAGGATTTTGCAGCCTGCACTTTTCAAGCATGTCGACCATCAGTAGGCATGCATGTGCCGGCAAAGCATTTCGAACCTTGGACTCCGTATTGGACGCCATTTCTCAGTATTCTTTTTAAGTACTTGCCGGCAAACGAAAAAACCCGGCACGATCGGCCGGGTTTTAAAGAAGATCAGCCTGGAAAGTCGATTCAGGCCGACAGCACCTTGAGGCGCTGGGCCAGCCGCGACACCTTGCGGGACGCGGTATTCTTGTGGATCACGCCCTTGGTCGCGGCGCGCATCAATTCCGGCTCGGCGGCCTTGAAAGCGGCCTGGGCGGCTGCCTTGTCGCCGGAGGCGAGTGCCTCCTCGACCTGGCGGATATAGGTGCGAACGCGCGACCGGCGGTTCTTGTTGATCGCCGCGCGGCGGGCGATCTTACGCGTTGCCTTTTTGGCCGAGGATGTGTTGGCCATGATGCCTCTCTTCTGATCTGGTCGGCGCACGCGGCATGCCGCAGGGCGCAAAAAACAAACGGGCAGCCACGGGGCCGCCTCGGTTGGTGCGGCTTATAGTTCAGCTTTTCCGGCGCGTCAACGCTGCCCGGCGTTCTTTTTGGCCGGCGTCACAGGGTTTCGGCCCCGGCCGCCGATGCCCTACCGGTTGGTGAAATTCGGCTTCCGCTTTTCGGCGAAGGCCGCCATGCCTTCCTTCTGGTCTTCGAGCGCGAAAAGCGAGTGGAACAGGCGGCGTTCGAACCGCAATCCCTCGGCAAGCGTCGTTTCATAGGCACGGTTGACAGCTTCCTTCGCCATCATCACCGACGGCAGCGAGAAATCAGCGATCTTGGCAGCCGCCTTGACGGCCGCCTCGACAAGCTCGCCCGCGGGCACGACCCGCGATACCAGGCCCGAGCGCTCGGCTTCCGCCGCATCCATCATCCGCCCGGTCAGGCACATGTCCATGGCCTTCGACTTACCGATGAACCGGGTCAATCGTTGCGACCCGCCCATGCCGGGAATGACGCCGAGCGTGATTTCGGGCTGGCCGAATTTGGCCGTATCGGCGGCGATGATGAAATCGCACATCATCGCGAGTTCGCACCCCCCTCCCAGCGCATAGCCGGCCACCGCCGCGATAATTGGCTTTCGCGCCCGCGTGAATTCTTCCCAGCCAGCGAAGAAGTCCTGGCTGTAAGCGTCCACGTAGGAGATCGCCTGCATCTCCTTGATGTCGGCACCGGCGGCAAAGGCCTTGTCGGAGCCGGTAACAACCATGGCGCCGATCCCGGGATCGGCGCTGAAACCGTTTACGGCTGCGACGAGTTCATTGAGGATTTGGGAATTCAGCGCGTTGAGCGCCTGCGGCCGGTTCAGCGTGATCAGCCCGACCTTGCCGCGCGTCTCGGTGATGATCGTCTCATAGGCCATGGCTGCTTCTCCTCGCTCGACTCCGGTCTAACTCAGCTCTGACACGTCCGGCAATAGAAGGTCGAGCGTCCGCTCTGCACGATGCGCTCGATGTGGCCGCCGCAGCCAGGCTTGGGGCAAGGCTCTCCCTCGCGGTCGTAAACGGCGAAGGAGTGCTGGAAATAGCCCAGCGACCCGTCGGCGTGCACATAGTCACGCAGCGATGACCCGCCGGCGGCGATGGCGTCTGATATGACCGAGCGGATCGCCCCGGCGAGACGTTCGCTCTGTTCCTTCGCCTTCTTGCCGGGCTTGGCGATGGTGCCCGCCTCGCGCAGGGGCGACAGGCCGGCACGCCACAGCGCCTCCGAGACATAAATATTGCCAAGCCCCGCGATCAGCCTCTGGTCGAGAAGCGCTGCCTTGAGCGGCGATCTGCGGCCTTTCAGCAGCGAGGCGAGCAGCACGCCGTCCAGCGCATTGCCCGTGGGCTCGACGCCCAGTCCGGCCAGCATGGGATGCGTCTCCGGCAGCCCTTCTGAAAACAACATGAAACCGAAGCGGCGCGGGTCGTTGAAGATCACTCGTGACCGAGTGCCGACGGCCGATTCGACGTGGAAGACGACATGGTCGTGCACCGTGCTTTTCGAGCGTTCGTGGTGGAACACGCCCGGCATCTCGCTGTCGTCGTCGGTCTCGATACGAAAGGAGCCCGACATGCCGAGATGGCAGATCAGCACCGGACCATCCTGCATATGCATGGTCAGGTACTTCGCCCGGCGGCCGAGCGCGGTAATCGTTCGGCCAGCCAGCCGTTCCGAGAACCGTTCGGGAAACGGAAACCGGAGATCCGGCCGCCGCGCCTCGACCTGGGCCAGATGGGCGCCTTCGAGAACCGGCTGCAGGCCGCGCCGGACCGTCTCGACTTCGGGCAATTCAGGCATGGCCGCCAATCGTCGCGTGGAAAGAAGTGCCGTGGGGGCCGCGCGCCAGTCCGAGATGTTCGGCGACGGTCTCGCCGATATCGGCGAAGGTTGCCCTCAGCCCTATGTCGCCGCCTTTCAGATCCGGCCCGGTGCCGATCACGGGAATGCGTTCGCGCGTGTGGTCGGTGCCCCGCCAGGTCGGATCGTTGCCGTGATCGGCCGTCAGGATGAGAAGGTCGCCTTGCCGCAGCCTTGCGAATGCCTCCGGCAGCCGCAGGTCGAAGGCCTCGAGCGCGGCGGCATAGCCGGCGACATCGCGGCGATGGCCGAACTCGGTGTCGAAATCGACGAAATTGGCGAAGACGAGATCGCCGTCGCCGGCGTCGTCCATTGCGCCCAGAGCCTTGTCGAACATGGCCATGTTGCCGGCGGCCTTGCGCACTTCCGAAATCCCGCAATGGGCGAAGATGTCGCCGATCTTGCCGACGGCGATGACGCGGCTTCCCCGCGCCGTCAATCTATCGAGCAGTGTCGGCTCCGGCGGCGGCACGGCGTAGTCGTGACGGTTGTAGGTTCGAGCGAAGGTTGTGGTCGTCTCGCCGACGAACGGCCGTGCGATCACGCGGCCGATCCTCAATGGGTCAACCAGTCGGCGCACCACCTGACAGAATTCATAAAGCCGCTCCAGCCCGAAATGGACTTCATGCGCGGCGACCTGCAGGACCGAATCGATCGACGTGTAGCAGATCGGCTTGCCGGTGCGGATGTGCTCCTCGCCGAACCGCTCGATGATCTCGGTGCCCGGCGCATGGCAGTTGCCGAGAATGCCAGGCACCTTGCCCTCGCGGATCATCGCCTCGGTCAGATCGGCGGGGAAGGCGGGAACGGTATCCGGGAAATAGCCCCAGTCGAAGCGGACCGGCAGGCCCGCGACCTCCCAGTGACCGGAAGGGGTGTCCTTGCCGCTCGAAACCTCTTGCGCCGCGCCATGGAAGGCATTGGCGAGCACATCCGTTCCGAAATGGGCAAAACCCAGTCCTGTCGCCGTCTCGGCCGCCTTGCCAAGCCCGAGCGATGCCATGTTGGGAACAAACAACGGGCCCTGACGAAGCCCTTCACGATCGGCGCGGCCTTCCGCGCAAGCTTCGGCGATGTGCGCGAGGGTGTTGGCGCCGGCGTCGCCATAGCGCTCGGCGTCGGCCGCGCCGCCAATGCCGAAAGAATCCAGGACGAAGAGGAAAGCGCGCGCCATCGGATCATTGTTGCCAGTGTGGACGACCAGACATAGGGTTCCACGGCGGCATTGGCAAATCGGAAACCGAACGGCAACGGCTTGGCGCGATAATCCGGTGCATGTCGCCCAACAGTGCGCAGCGGTTTTGGGGGAACGACATGGACAGCAAGAGTGCATGTCGCCCAAAAGTGTGCGGCGGTTTTGGGGTGACGACATGCACCGATACGAGAGATGGCACCGATACAAGAGATGAATGTCGCGGCGCTGCGGGCACGGGTCGTCAATCAAACAGAACGCGGGGCAGTCTTGCCATGAAGGCTGCGCTGAGGACCTGGGCTACCCTCATGGTCGTGCACGGCATGTTGTGGTGCGGGCAGGCGCGGGCCGACTGGCGCGATGATATCGGCACGTTTCGCATCGGCATTGTCGCCGAGCCTAATGGCGGCAACACCGTTCCGGGTCTGGCGCAGTTGACGCAAGCCTTTACCAATGCGTTGGGCATGAAGGTGGAGTTCGTCGTTGCCCGCGACTATGCCTCGCTGATCGAGGCGCAGGCCAATGCCCGGATCGAATACGCCATCTATTCGGCGACCGCCTATGCCACTGCGCAGCAACGCTGCGCATGCGTCGAGCCGCTCGTGGCTCCGGTCGATTCCGACGGTGCGGCGGGCATCCGCTCCGTGTTGCTGACCAGGGATGGCAAGCTGCCTGGCCTGGCTGATATGGAGACCCATCGGATCGTCATGCCGCCGCCTGACAGTGTCGGGGGCTCGTTTTTGCCGCTGGCAGGGCTGGCCGCCGAGCATGTCAAGGTTGCCGAAGATGCACCGTTTCTGATCCACGCGGATTCAGCGTCGGCGGCGGAAATGATACTCGTCGACGGCAAGGCCGACGCCATGTTCGGCTGGGTCAGGGCCGCGGCCGATGGCCAGCCGCAACTATCTGGTGGCACGCGGGCAAGGCTTGAGGCGGCCGGCCTTTCGGCATCCGCTCTCCAGGTCGTGTGGATATCGGGCCCTGCTGAGATACGGTCCCCACACCGTGCGCAGCGATCTCGACCCGGAAGCCAAGCGGCGGCTGACCGTGTTCCTCACCAACCTCAAATCGACGACGCCGGATGTCTACGATCTCCTGGAAACGAAGCACTCTGGTGGTTTTTTGACCGTGGCTCCAAAGGATTATGCGACGGCGGAAGCCATCGTGCGGATGGTCTCGCCCGATGGTGGGCAGCGGTAAAAGCCCCAGCGGTTCAGTGTCTGATGGAATCGCTGAGCCGCTCCAAGCCCTTGTTTTTATGCAATTTCGGACGAAAGGCACATCGCGTGATGTCCCTGGAATTGCTCTAGCAGTCGCTGCAAGGGATCGTCAGGCTTCTGCGGGGGCGCAGATAGTAAGTCTCGCCCATCGATATGCCGTTGGCGAGGGCGGCGGTCAATCCAAGCTTCTGTTGAGTGTCCGCGGTCCAGCTGATGATCGGCTGGTAGCCCAGTGTGCTGTCGACGCGGATCAGGAAGGTACCGGCCACGTTGAGCGTTGTCGGAACCGTTGCGGCCGAGCCTGCTGCGGCGCCGACGCTGTTGACGCCGTTGGCCACCTTGCGTGACCACGCCACCAGCACTTTGGGCGGCGTGTCGGTGGTGACCTGGATTGCGGTGATGGTGATGTTTGGCGTCGAGCGGTTGTAGGGCTGAATGGTCGACGTGCCGATTTGCATGATGGCGTCGAGATCCGCCTTCACGATGGTCGGCTGTTGCGTGACGAGATCGGCCACCATGCTGCCGATACGGCTGACCTTCTTGCTGGTCTCGATAGCCTGCGAAGCCTCCATGGTCATGAAATACAGGATCAGCAGGATAGGCACGATCAGGGCAAACTCGACCGCCGCCACGCCGCGGCGATTGCACCAGAACCCAACCGTCTTGCTCCAGATCCCTGCAGTTTCCAGATGTGCCCCCGCACGCATCATACCATTGCCCTTTTTCTTGTCGGTGCTTCCGAACTCAATTGAACGGCTCGTTCTGCCAGGTCACCGACGCAAAATGCAGCGTCCTGCCGCCACTCAGATTGGCCATCGACTTGGCCATCAGATCGGTCATGACAGGCCATTTGTAGAAGACCCGCAGCATGTTCTTCGATTCCGCCGGCCCCGGGGAGTTCACGAATGTCTGGGAACTGGTGCCTTGCATCAGCACGACATCACCGTTCTGGATCTTGAAGCCAGCCTGGGCCGCGTCGGCGAAAGTCGAATACTGGCGAAGATCTACGAGCAGCTGTTGTGGGCAATCCGTGGAGACGATGATTTCCAGTTTGTTGCAGATCAGGGTCGTCAAATTGTTCCCGGCGACATCGGCCGGCCGCAACTGGCCGGTGCGCAGCTGGCGGGCAACATCGTCGGTGATGTTGGCCATCACCTCCTGCCCGGCGAATGAGATGCAGCTCTCGAGGATGGCGAACACCAGGAGAGCGAAAGGCAATGCAAGCAGCGCGAATTCCAGGGCAGTGCTGCCGCGCCGGTCGCGAACGAAGCGCCTGAAAGGCCGGGCGCGCGCCGTCTTGCGTTGATCCGTCGAACCGATTGCCTTGCCCATACCTGTTCCTGCCATCCCTGGACGGTCGCGACAGGGGTACTAACGCAAACCGATTGAGGTCCGGTTTGAATGATCATTAAAGTCGGCGCGGGCGTCTTAACCGGGCGGTAACCCGGCCGCCGGTCTGCCGCGCAGCCTATTTGCTGACGCTCATTTCAGCCTCGGAGGATTTTTCCGCCTCGCTCTTGTAGGAGCTTTCGCAATAGGGCGTGCAAGACATGGTCTGGACCTCGGCACGTCGATAAATGCGGACAGACGAGGCTGCCTGCCGCACGACGGTAACCTGCGCGTCGACGATCGGGCTACCTTCCTGGTCGAGCACGACGAGATTGGTGACGCCGAAACCCTTGCCTGTGAGCACGATCGTGGAGGCGTCCTGGACGGAGGCATCGGCGATTGCCGGGTTGCCGACGACGACCGTGTCGGCGGGGCGCGACAATTTGACGATCTTGGCCTGGTTCATGGTGACCTCGATACCGGCGCCGGCCCTGGCCGGCGTGATCAAACTCGCGGTCGCAAGGAGCACGGCAATCAGGATTGAAGGTCTCGGCAAGGCCATTATGGCGCTCCACGCAGGCGGACTGTTCAACGGAACATGAACGAGATTGGTGAACCAACGGTTAAGTCGACCGCCGCCGACCGTTGTCGCGGTCGGCATCGCTGCTCGCGTGGCCAGGTCCAGGCGCCGGGCCGCGAGCTTCGCCAAGCCCTTGCCTTCTGCGGCGTTGGCCTGGGAAATGGTGCTTTAGCCGGCGCTTAGTGCGGAGTTAACCACGCACTATGTTCGATCCGGGAAAGGAATCGGTAAGGCTGTTTATTAAGCCGATCGAAAGAGCTTCTCCCTAGATTGGCAGCATCCGATCAACCATCACAGAAGTTGACGGAAGTGCTGTAACACGTGGAGTAGGAGCTCTCGAATGTCTAATCTCATTGCACGTTTCGTGAAGGACGAATCCGGCGCGACCGCTATCGAATATGGTCTGATCGCCGCTCTCATCGCACTCGCCATCATCACCGGCGCTGGCGCGCTCGGCAATGCCATCAACGCCAAGTTCACCTCGATCGGAACCACCCTGAACTCCAGCGGCAGCTGATCGGCTTATTGCTGAACGTTCAGATCGTGTTCTGGACAGGGGCCGCCAAGTGGTGGCCCCTGTTTTGCGTTGCGTGTTCATGTCGCGGCTGACGACGGTCGTGTTTGCATTGCGGGCCTCGTCAATTGCAGGCCTCATCAATCGTTAATCGATCCATTCTAGATTGAGCCCCTGGACAATAGGCATAGCGCCGATGCTTGAAGCCCTGATCTTCGTCGTATTTCCGTTCTGCATGCTGTTTGCCGCGATCTCCGACATGCTGTCGATGACGATCGCCAATCGCGTGCCGGTGCTGCTTGTCGTCGTCTTCGCGCTGGTTGCGCCGCTGACGGGCATGGAATGGGCAGCCTTTGGTTGGCATTTCGCCGCCGGGGCCTTGGTTCTGGCCGTGACGTTCGGTTTGTTCGCGATGGGTGGCATGGGTGGAGGAGACGCCAAACTGCTCGCCGCTACGGCCGTGTGGATGGGGCTCAACGTGCATCTCGTTGAATACCTTGTCGTCTCGACATTCATTGGCGGCCTCTTGACGCTCGCCATCCTACTTTACCGGAAGTCGCCGCTGGCGGTATTTACCGGCCGCAATCCATTCCTGCGCCACTTCGCGGAAGAGTCAGCGGGGGTTCCTTATGGGATCGCGCTCGGCCTGGGCGGATTGCTGACCTATCCGGATTCGCCTTTGATGGTGTGGGCGCTGGCAAGGCTGGCCGGCTGAACACGATCTAATTTCCCCATTCCCTACCGCGTTGTCCGACCTGGCTTTGAAGGAAACCGGCCGATACTTGCACGCAAGGCGACGCAATCCATCTAATTTATGTAAACCTTAAATTAATCACGATCGTAAGCATTACATTAACCTTGTTTTGACGATTGCCGCTGCAAAGTCCGGCTTGGCTAGGTTTGCCAAGGCGAGGTTCGGACAAAATGCCAGCATCCCGACTGATTATTCTAAGCGTGGCGGTGGCCGCGGCGGGTGGCGCTGGTTATGTCGCGAAAAACATGGTCGCTGCGCCGCCGCCCCAGATCGTCGTCGAATCCGGTCCCAAGGCCCCTGCCGTACCTCTGCAGGATGTGCTTGTGCTGTCGGGCGATGTCGCGATGGGCAGCGCGCTCGGGAACAATATCACCTGGCAATCCTGGCCGGCTGACGGCATCAACGCCAATTTCATCACCAAGGCCACCGCCCCCGACGCCCTCGAGAAACTGAAAGGGTCGATAGCCCGCGTGACGATGTACGCGGGCGAGCCCGTGCGGCGTTCCAAGCTGATCGGCGAGGGGCAGAGCTTCATGTCGTCGATCCTGCCTTCCGGGATGCGGGCGGTCGCCACGACCATATCGGCTGACACTTCGGCTGGCGGCTTCATCCTTCCAAACGATTTCGTCGACGTGATCATGACCCGCAAAGCGGATGCCAGCAGCGGCAGCACCGGTTTCAACACCGAAACCATCCTCAAGAACATCCGCGTCCTGGCAATCGACCAGACCATCCAGGAGGACGAAGAAGGCAAGAAGACCAGGGTGGGCCAGACCGCCACGCTGGAGCTGACCCCCCGGCAGGCGGAAATCATCACCGTTGCCCAGCAGATGGCCGATCGCCTGACCCTGGCGTTGCGGTCGATCACGGACACCCAGGAGAAGAATCCGGGCGAGGCCGACTATCTCGTTTCTGGCAATGGCCGCAGAGGAACAGTGAGGCTGATCAAGTCGGGTGAAGTTTCCGAAGTAGGGGCAAGGAAATGAGGCTAAGCGGTAAACTCCCGGCAATCATAGCCGCGGCATTCGGCCTGCTGCTCGTCGGAATGAATGTTCAGGGCGTCGTCGAGGCGAAGAGTACGCGGGTATCGGCTACGACGGCCGCCCAGCGCGTGAAGCTTGGCCTCAACAAATCGGTCGTCATCGACCTGCCGAGCGATGCCTATGACATCCTTGTCGCCAACCCGACAGTTGCCGATGCCGTAACCCGGACCGCGAGGCGGATCTACCTGTTCGGCAAGGCGGTCGGCGAGACCAACATCTTCGTCTTCGGTCCGAATGGCGAACAGATCGCCAGCCTGGACCTGGCGGTCGAACGCGACGTCGCCGGGCTGGAGGACTACATCAAGCGCTTCCTTCCGACTTCGGCCATCAAGGTGGAATTGCTGAATGACAACGTCATCTTGACCGGGACGGTCGACACGCCGCTGGACGCCAAACGGGCGGTCGACCTGGCGACGATCTTCGTCTCGGGCGGTGAAGCGACGACAGGACAGTATTCGCAGACCGCGGCCGGCGGCTCGGCCCAGAGCGGTGTCGACATCAACAACCCGGACCAGGAGCGCCGTACCTCGAAGATCGTCAATCTCTTGCAGATCATCGGTGACGACCAGGTCACGCTGAAGGTGACGGTCGCCGAAGTGAGCCGGTCCGTGATGAAGCAGCTCGGCGTCAATATGGTCGGCAGCGGCGGCAGCAACGGCATCAGCTACGGCGCGCTCAGTGATCCTTTCGCTGGTCTCGGCAAGCCGCTATCAAACGCGGGCTTCAATATCAGCACGTCGGGGCTGCAAGCCTATATCAACGCGATGGAGCAGTCCGGGGTCATGAAGACCCTGGCCGAGCCGACCTTGACCGCCGTGTCCGGGGAGAAGGCGACCTTCAAGGTCGGCGGCGAATACAACATGGTGAGCGGGGTCAGCGCCAACGTATCCACCGACAATCAGACCGGTCTGAAGACCTATACCGTCGATAAGATCGAGTATGGCATCGGCCTGGAGTTCCAGCCGGTGGTTCTGTCGCCCGGTCGCATAAGCCTGAAAGTCAGAACCTCGGTTTCCGAACCGACAACCGAGGGGTCCGTATCGTCATCCACGGACAATAGGAGTATCGGCATGAATGCCTTGTCACTGCGCAAGCGTCTTGCGGATACGACCGTTGAACTGCCCTCGGGCGGCTCCATGATGATCGCCGGCCTGGTTCGCGACGACGTCAGGCAAGCCGTCACTGGGTTGCCTGGACTGACAAAGATCCCGGTGCTCGGCGCGCTTTTCCGCAGCAGGGACTTCGTGCGCAACGAGACCGAGCTCGTCATCATCATCACGCCCTATCTGGCACGGCCGGTTGCACGCAACGAGCTCGCCAAGCCGGACGACAATTTCAACGCGGCCAGCGATGGTGCCGCTATGTTCCTTGGCAAGGTCAATCGCGTCTACGGCACCATGCAGACCGACAGGCCCAACGGCCGCTATCACGGCGTTGTCGGCTTCATCTACAAGTGAATGAGGAAGCGGACATGTCTCAGTCAGCGTTGAAGACAACGACCACCAAGACGACGAGCACCAGCCGTTCGCGCCTGCGGGTCCTCCCGTTCCTGGCAGTTGCGGCGACGGCCTTGCTGGCCGGTTGCGCCCAGCGCGACAGCGTCACTGTCGGTGCCATTCCGGATGACTATCGCACCAACCATCCGATCGTCATCGCGGAGAAGAATCAAAAGATCGACCTTCCCGTCGGCGCTGGCGACCGCGGCATGACCGGTTCGCAGCGCGATACGCTTCTGGGTTTCCTCGACGGCTATGACAAGAGTGCCGCACCGACGCTGACGATCCAGATTCCCCGCGGATCGGCCAACGAGGTTGCCGCGACGGCGGCCGGTCGTGATTTCGCCAGGCTCGCGATCGCCAGTGGCGTCAAGCGCAACCGGATCGTCGTGGTCGCCTACCAGGCCGGATCGAGCGAAATATCCGCTCCGGTTCGCGTCGCCTATATCTCGGTAAAAGCCCAGACCGACAAATGCGGACGCTGGCCCGATGACCTGGTCGAGACGTCGGAAAACAAGCACTACGCCGACTTCGGTTGCTCCTACCAGAACAATCTCGCCGCTCAGATGGCCAACCCGGCCGACCTGATTGGTCCGCGCAAGCAGACCACAATCGACGCGGAAAATCGTGGCGCGGTGATCGACGTTTATCGCAACAGGGGCATTTCGGGTGAATTCCTCGGCAATTCGGAAGTGACCTACTGAGCCGCCCTCGGGAAAAAGAAGCCAGCGAAAGAACGGGCCACGGAAAGAGCATGACCATGAGCAACCTTGCCTATGACGCCACCGTGGACGGCGGCGATACCTCGCCGCAGGACATCGCCGCGATGCAGGCGTTGCGGCCGGTTCCGCGCATTTCGATCCAGGCATTCTGCGAGACGGAGGGCGTTGCCAATCCGGTCGAGCGTGCCGGCGAGGATCGCCGCATGGCCAAGGCACATCTCAAGGTCCATATGGGCGGCATTCCCACCGCCATCGAATTCTATCAGTCGGCGCCCACGCCGAACCTGATCCTGCTGGAGTCGCGCAGCGAACCCAAGCAACTGCTGGAACAGCTCGCCCAGCTTTCGGAATACTGCGACCCGACCTCGAAAGTGGTGGTGATCGGTCATTACAACGACGTCGGTCTCTATCGTGAGCTCATCCGGTCCGGCATCTCGGAATATGTCATCGCTCCGGTGTCGATGGCCGATATCGTCAGTGTCGTCTCGTCGATCTTCGTCGATCCGGAGGCCGAGCCGCTCGGCCGCTCGATTGCCTTTGTCGGCGCCAAGGGTGGCGTCGGCTCGTCCACGATCGCCCATAACGTGGCCTGGGCAATGTCTTCGCTGTTCAAATCCGAGGTCGTCGTTGCCGACCTCGACCTCGCCTTCGGCACGGCCAACATCAATTTCGATCAGGATCCGGCACAGGGCATCGCCGAAGCGGTGTTCTCGCCCGAACGCATCGATGAGGTCTATCTGGACAGGCTGCTGACCCAGTGCGCCGAACACCTGTCGCTGCTCGCGGCGCCCTCGACGCTGGAACGCGTCTACGACTTCGACCCCGATGCCTTTGCTCAGCTTGTCGATACCGCGCTCCGCAGCGTGCCGCTCCTGGTGCTGGACGTTCCCCATGTCTGGACGGGCTGGGCCAAGAACACGCTGGTCAAGGCCGACGAGATCGTCATCACGGCGACGCCGGAACTGGCCAATCTGCGCAACACCAAGAACCTGCTCGACATGCTCAAGCGGCTGCGCCCCAACGACCCTCCGCCGAAGCTGATCATCAATCAGGCCGGTGTTCCCAAGCGTCCGGAGATTTCGCCGTCCGATTTCGCCGAGCCGCTCGGCCTCACGCCGATGTCGGTCATCGGCTTCGATCCGGTGCTGTTCGGCAATGCAGCCAACAACGGGCGTATGCTCGGCGAGATGGATGCCAAGAACCAGGTCGTCGCCACCATCAACGAAATTGCCCATGTGCTGACAGGGCGCAGCGAAATCAGGACGAAAAAGAAGGCTGGCCTCGGTAGCCTCCTCGGCAAGCTCTCGCGCAACAAGAAGTGACGCTTTTGGGACCGGTAGTCGATCATGTTTGGTAAAAGAGGCAACGACGACGGCAACCGGTTCAAGCCGGAATTCCGCCAGCCGGCACCGGCGCCGGTCACGCCGGCGGCCGCGGGTTCGGCGGACACGGCGGTGCTTGCCCGGCCCGCGGCGGCGCCTCCGCCGAGCGCCCCTGTCGCGCCGCCGGCCCGCCGGGCGGTCGATGCGCCGCCCATCGCGCCAGAGCAGAAGCGAGGCCCGCGCGAAAAGAGCGAAACCTACTACGACACCAAGAGCCAGGTTTTCTCGGCCCTCATCGACACGATCGACCTGTCGCAGCTCGCCAAGCTCGACCCCGAAAGCGCGCGCGAGGAAATCCGCGACATCGTCAACGACATCATCGCGATCAAGAATTTCGCGATGTCGATCGCCGAGCAGGAGGAACTGCTCGAGGACATCTGCAACGACGTGCTTGGCTATGGGCCGCTCGAGCCGCTGCTCGCCCGCGACGACATCGCCGACATCATGGTCAACGGGTCCAAGAACGTCTACATCGAAGTCAATGGCAAGGTCGAACAGACCAGCATCCGCTTTCGCGACAACCAGCAGCTTCTCAACATCTGCCAGCGCATCGTCAGCCAGGTCGGCCGCCGTGTCGATGAATCCAGCCCGATCTGCGACGCCCGTCTTCCCGACGGCTCCCGCGTCAATGTCATCGCACCGCCGCTTGCCATCGATGGCACCGCGCTCACAATCCGCAAATTCAAGAAAGACAAGCTGACGCTCGATCAGCTGGTGAAGTTCGGTGCCATTTCGCCGCAAGGCGCCGAAGTTCTCAAGATCATCGGCCGCGTCCGCTGCAACATCGTCATTTCGGGCGGCACCGGCTCCGGCAAGACGACACTGCTCAACTGCCTGACCAACTACATCGACCGCGAGGAGCGCGTCATCACCTGCGAGGACTCGGCCGAACTGCAACTCCAGCAGCCGCATGTCGTGCGCCTGGAAACCCGTCCGCCCAATCTCGAAGGCGAGGGCGAGGTGACGATGCGCGACCTGGTCAAGAACTGCCTGCGCATGCGGCCGGAGCGCATCATCGTCGGCGAAGTGCGCGGACCCGAAGTGTTCGACCTGCTGCAGGCCATGAACACCGGTCATGACGGCTCGATGGGAACGATCCACTCGAACAGCCCGCGCGAATGCCTGAACCGTATCGAATCCATGATCGCCATGGGCGGTTATTCGCTGCCGCAGAAAACCGTGCGCGAAATCGTCGTCGGCTCGATCGACGTGATCATCCAGGCGGCGCGTCTGCGCGATGGGTCGCGGCGCATCACCCACATCACCGAAGTGATCGGCATGGAAGGCGACGTCATCATCACCCAGGACATCGTTCTCTACAACATCAAGGGCGAGGACGCCAACGGCAGGCTGCTGGGCGAGCACGTCTCGACCGGCATCGGCCGCCCGCATTTCTGGGATCGGGCGCGATATTACGGCGAGGAGCAGCGTCTCGCCAATGCGCTCGAGGCGATGGAGAAACGTGCTGACTGACGCATCCGCAGGCGTGAAGGTTCTGGTCGATGTTTGGAATTGACGGCACCGTATTGGCGTTTGTCGTGCTCGCCGGCTTCAGCGCCGGCGCGGTCGCCTATGCATTCCTGTTCAAACGGATCAGCAACGAGAAACAGGCCGGCAAGCGGCTGGAAACGATCAAGGCCGCCGAGACCGACCGCTCCATCGTCAAGGCCACGCGCGACCGCGCGACGGATGCGGCCAAGCGCCGTAAATCCGTGCAGGATTCGCTGAAGGAGCTCGACGAGAAGCAAAAATTCAAGGACAACGCCGTCAAGAAGCCGCCGCTCAAAGTACAGATTCGGCAGGCCGGGATGAAGGTTACGGTCGAGCGTTTCTATATCTATTCCGTGATATGCGGCCTCGCGCTGACTATTGTCGCTTTCATGCTTGGAGCGCCGCTGCTGGTCCTGCCCGGTGTGCTGATGGCTGGTGCGTTCGGCCTGCCGCGTTGGTTCGTCTCGTTTCGCCGTGCGCGCCGGGTCAAGGCATTCCTCAACGAATTTCCGAACGCGCTCGACATCATCGTGCGCGCGGTCAAGTCGGGCCTGCCGCTGAACGATGCCATACGCCTGATCGCCAACGAATCCCCCGAGCCTGTGAAGGCAGAGTTTCGCCGTATCGTCGATTCACAGCAGATGGGCCTGTCGATCCCCGATGCGACCTTGCGCATGCCCGAAACCATGCCATGCACCGAGGCGGGTTTCTTCGGCATCGTGATCCAGATACAGTCACAGGCCGGCGGCAATCTCTCCGAAGCTCTGGGCAATCTTTCGCGCGTGCTGCGCGATCGCAAGAAAATGAAGGCCAAGGTCCAGGCGCTGTCCATGGAGGCGAAGGCTTCCGCCGCGATCATCGGCGCACTGCCTTTCATCGTCTCCTTTCTCGTCTATCTCTCCAGCCCCAACTACCTGATGCCGCTGTTCACCACCAGCATTGGCAATCTGATCCTCGGCGTTTCAGGCGTCTGGATGTCGATTGGCATCTTCGTGATGCGCAAGATGATGAATTTTGAAGTCTAGGGCCGCGGCATGAGCGAACAAGTCGTCAAGTCACTGACGGATCCCAGCCTTCTGATCGCGCTGCTGGTCGGCATCGCTGTGTTCGCGACCGTGTTTACGCTGCTGCCGGCCTTGGGCGGAAACCAGCTCAAGGCGCGTATGAAATCGGTGGCGCTGGAGCGCGATGAGCTTCGCGCCAAGCAGCGCGCGCGGCTTGCGAGCGAGGCCGATCGCCGCCGCAAGGGCCTGCGCGAGCAACAGTCGATCGGCATGCGCAACATTGTCGACCGGCTCGATTTGCGGCGCGCTTTGGCCGACGAAAGCACCTTGCAGAAGCTCAAGGTCGCCGGCTTTCGTGGGCAGAATCCGCTGACGCGGTTTCTTTTCTTCCGTCTCGTGCTCCCTTTTGTCGGCTTCGCGCTGGCTCTGGTCTACATGTTCATACTCGGGGGATTGCCGGACAAGCCATTGGTGGTCCGGCTGTTCGTCTGCGTGCTCGTTGCCTATGGCGGCTTCTACACACCAGTGCTCTACGTCAACAACCGCGCCACCAAGCGCAAGCAGTCGATCCAGTTGGCATGGCCTGATGCGCTCGACCTTATGCTGATCTGCGTGGAATCAGGCATGTCGGTGGAAGCAGCGCTGCGCAAGGTGGCCGACGAGATCGGCGCGCAGTCGGTGCCGCTGGCGGAAGAGTTCATCCTGACCAACGCCGAGCTTTCCTACCTGCAGGAACGCAAGCAGGCCTACGAGAATCTCGCAAGCCGGACCGGCCTGGAATCGGTCAAGTCTGTGTCGCAGGCGCTCGTCCAGGCCGAGCGCTACGGCACGCCGGTGGCGCACGCGCTGCGCGTGCTTGCCGCTGAAAGCCGCGACATGCGCATGAACGCCGCCGAGAAAAAGGCCGCGGCCTTGCCGCCCAAGCTCACCGTGCCGATGATCCTGTTCTTCCTGCCGGTGCTTTTCGCCATTATTCTTGGCCCTGCCGGCATCCAGGTCAGCCAGCGCGGCATCTTCGGCGATCAGCACAAGTCCAGTAGCCAGTGACGTATCCGCTCGGACAGGACGATGGCCGCGCGGCGTGCAGCGCGGCGATCTTCCTGTCCAGCATGGTTCGGTGATTGGCCGCCGCGTACTTGCAGCGCCGCCTTGTCGTCATGGGACTTGCGCAAATTCGCAAAATAAAGAGATGAGGCGGCTCGGCGTTTCCGTGAAAACGATGAATCGTTGAGCAATTCTAGATCTAGTTGGTCGCGGCTTTCGCCTTGTCCTGATCCTTGAGCTGGCTCCAGGCATTCTGCTGGGCCAGCATCTGCCTGAGATAGGCGACATTGGCCTGCGCCTGTTCGGGCGAGAGTTCCTGCGAGGCGATCTTCTCGGCTTCGTCGAAACGGCCTTGCAGGCCCACGACCAACGCCAGGTTTTGGCGCACACGGCTGTCGGCATTAGGCTGCTGGGCGGCCGAACGCATATAGGTCTCGGCGGTGCGCAGATCCCCTTCCAGCACGTAGGACATGCCGAGATTGGAGAGAACCGAGGGTTCGTTCGGCTTGAGTTCGAGGGCCTTGCGGTAAAGCTGGCGCGCCTCGTCCTTCTGGCCGGTCTGATCGAGGATGGCCGCCTCCGCCGACACCAGCTTCCAGTCGGGATACTCGGGCGTCTGTGCGCGACGCACGGCGTCGAGCGCCGCCTCGAACTGACCATTGGCGGCGAGCGCCTTGCCATAGGCGGCGAGCACGTCGCGGTCCTTGGGGTAGGCGATCGCCAGCTTGCGCATCACGGCAAGCGACTGGTCGGCATCGCCGTCCATCTGCAGCGCGGCCGCGAAGTTGGTCGCTATACGCTTGTCGTTGGGGTTTCTGGCGTAGGACTGGCCAAGTGCGGCGGTGGCATTATGCAATTCTCCAGCCGACATGGACTCCAGCGGCTTGCCACTGGTGCGGCTGATCGAGCCAGTCGTGAGCTTGCTGGTTCCGCAACCGGCGACGCCCGCCGCGAGCGCCAGCATGAGGGCGGTGGTGACAAGCCGTTTTGCCCTTGCATTCACTGTGCGGTTGGTCGGCATCGGCACCTAAGCCTCCATTCATACGCGTAGCCATCGCGTGGCCATCTTCCCTCCCGCAGAAATATTCTGTTAACCCTAACGGAGAGTTAAAAACCGCCGACTCGGGACCTGAGCTCGGCATGGGAGAAGATCGAATGCCTGTTGAACTCGTCGAGAAGAAACTGGATGGCGCGTTGCCGGTGCATCTGGTCGCTCGTGATGGCCTGGAAGCCGCGGGCCTTGCGCCATCCGCGATTGCCTGGGCCAGGGCCAATGGATTTTCGGGTGAAGCAGGCAGGACGCTGGCCGTGCCCGGCGAAAACGGCGCACTTGCCGGCGCCTTGTTCGGTGTTGGCGATGGAGAGGGCGCGCTCGCTCTCGGCGCGCTGTCGAAGACCCTGCCGGAGGGGGACTGGCATTTCGCCTCGGCGCCCGCCGAGCCGGAACTCGCGGCAATCGCGTTGGCACTCGGCGGTTATGTTTTTGCCCGCTACGGCAAGAAACCGGGCAAGGCGCTGCGCTTTGACGTGCCGGCCGGTGTCGACGCGGCTCGCGTGCGCCGCATCGCCGACGGCGTCTTCCTGACGCGCGACCTGGTCAACACGCCGACCAGCGACATGGGACCGGACGACTTGGAGAAGGCGGTGCGGACCCTGGCCGGGACCCACAAGGCCGAAGTCTCGGTCATCAAGGGCGACGACCTGCTCGCGCGGAATTTCCCGATGATCCATGCCGTCGGCCGTGCCTCGACCGGCGCGCCGCGTCTGATCGACATGACATGGGGGCAACAGGGCGCGCCGAAGGTGACGCTGGTTGGTAAAGGCGTCTGTTTTGACACTGGCGGCCTCGATATCAAGCCGTCCTCCGGCATGCTGCTGATGAAGAAGGACATGGGCGGTGCGGCCAATGTCCTTGGGCTGGCCTCGATGATCATGGCTGCCGGGCTGAACGTGCGGCTTCGGGTGCTGATCCCCGCGGTCGAGAATTCGATCGCCGGCAATGCCTTCAGGCCGGGCGACGTGCTGGCGAGCCGCAAGGGCATCACGGTCGAGATCGGCAACACCGACGCGGAAGGGAGGCTCGTGCTGGGGGACGCGCTGGCGCTGGCCGACGACGAAGAGCCGCAGCTCCTGGTCGACATGGCGACGCTGACCGGAGCCGCCCGTGTCGCGCTCGGCCCCGACCTGCCGCCCTTCTATACCGGTGACGAGGCGCTGGCCTCGGAGCTCGCGGCGGCATCGCTGGCCGTCGAGGATCCATTGTGGCGCATGCCGCTGTGGCGACCTTACGATGCGAAACTGTCGTCGAAGGTCGCCGACATCAACAATGTCACCACCGACGGTTTCGCCGGTTCGATCACGGCCGCGTTGTTCCTCAAGCGCTTTGTCGAGAAGACGGCGAACTGGGTGCATTTCGACATCTTCGCCTGGAACCCAGCCGATCGTGCATACGGTCCCGCCGGCGGCGAGGCGCAAGGCATCCGCGCCCTCGAGCGGGTCATCTCGGCACGGTTTGGTTGATTCGGCGGCTACGGGCAGAGCCGGCAAATTGCTGAAACTGAAACGGAACCGAAACAATTTGCCGTCATGCTGGGCGGATGTCGATTGCGATGCGCCCCAGCCAGGCCTTGCGACTGTGGCAGCAAGTGATGCTGTCGCAGGTGCGCGAAGACGCGCCCGACCTGACCATGCGCCAGACGGCGATCCTGTTCACCATCTATCTCGATCCGCCGCCGCATACGGTGCGCGGGCTCGCCGCGCGCCTCAACGTCACCAAGCCGGTCATCACGCGCGCGCTCGACACGATGGGGGCGCTGAAGCTGGTGTCGCGCCATCGTGACGAACTCGACAAGCGCAATGTGCTGATCAAGCGCACGGTCGAGGGCGCGCTCTTTGTCGAGCGCTTCGGCGATGGTATCATCGCCAGGGCTCAGGAACTGCCGATCTGACCGTATTGCCCATACAACAGGGTTGCCGATTTTGACCGCTCACGATGCACGCCTTCACGCCTTCCGTTCCGATCTCGCCGATGCAAGGCTGAAAGGAGAGGTCGTTGCCGACCGCTTCGTTGCCGGCCGGCCGGTGCGGATTTCGGTTCCTGTGGCCGATATCCGCAAGGCGCCGCGCCCGGACGCGGGCGTCAACACGCAAGCCCTTTTTGGCGACGATGTGCTGGTTTTTGAGGATGCCGAAGGCTGGGCCTGGATTCAGGCCGAACGCGACGGCTATGTCGGCTATGTCGCCCAAACCATGCTGGGCGGACGAGACCATGCACCCACCCATATCGTCTCAGTCCCGCGCACTTTCCTCTATCCCGGCCCGGACCTGCGCTTTCCGGTCGCGGGCCAATTGTCGATGGGATCGACGGTGACGGTGACCGGTGCCGCCGAGACGCGCGGCACGCATTATGCCGTCCTGCCCTCCGGCGAGACGATCATCGCGGGACACCTGCGGCCGATCACCGAAGTCGCCCCCGACTATGTCGCGGTTGCCGAGACGTTTATCGGCACCCCTTATCTCTGGGGTGGTGTTTCCAGCTTCGGCATCGACTGTTCGGGCCTGGTGCAACTGTCGATGCGCATGACCGGCAGCAATGTGCTGCGTGATTCAGACATGCAGGCCGCAAGCATCGGCGAGCCGCTCGATCCGGGTCCGCACCATGCTGGATTGCGCCGGGGCGACCTCGTCTTCTGGAAAGGCCATGTCGCCATCATGACCGATGCCGAGACCATGATCCACGCCAACGGCCACACCATGCTGGTCTCGCGCGAAGGGCTGAAGGATGCCATCGCCCGCATCGGCTATCTCTATGGCGGCCCGACAGGGTTTCGGCGGCCGTAGGTTTCCTTCCTTCTCCCAGTCACTATACAGGGAGAAGGTGCCGAAGGGCGGATGAGGGGCGGCGCGAACCTCGGACCCGTTGGCGCTGCCCCTCACCTGCCTGCCGGCATCCTCTCCCCGTAAACGAGGCGAGGGGTGCTTTCCCCGAACATTTCGCCAATCTCTTATGGCGAAGTAGATAGCGCGATCCCCTTTTGTTCCGATTCTGCTTGGCGATTGGCCGCTGCCGCGCTACCTCTGGCGTGTGACAGAGCAGCCACGCCTCGCAGACCAGATTGCCGCGATCGCCCTGCCCGAGCCATTCGTAAAATGGTTCGGCGAGAAGGGCTGGTCGCCGCGCGCCCATCAGATCGAATTGTTGGCGAAGGCTCAAGCCGGGCAATCGGTGCTGCTGATCGCACCGACCGGCGCCGGCAAGACGCTGGCAGGCTTCCTGCCGTCGCTGACCGAACTGGCCGTCCGGCCGAGGCGAAAACCAGGGCACGCGCATCGCGGCATCCATACGCTCTACATTTCGCCGCTGAAGGCGCTGGCCGTCGACATCGAGCGCAATCTCGGCAAGCCGGTGGAAGAGATCGGGCTGCCCGTCACTATCGAGACGCGCACCGGCGACACGCCTTCCCACAAGCGCCAGCGGCAGAAACTCGTGCCGCCCGACATCCTGCTCACCACGCCAGAGCAACTGGCGCTGCTGGTCGCGGCTCCCGATGCCAGGCGCTTCTTCGAGGATCTGCGCTATGTCGTGCTCGACGAACTGCATTCGCTGGTAACCTCCAAGCGGGGCCATCTCCTGGCACTCGGCCTGGCGCGGCTGCGCAGCTTTGTTCCTGGCCTGCAGACGATCGGCCTTTCGGCGACGGTCGCCGAACCGGATGAGTTACGGCGCTGGCTGGTCAGCCAGAACCCACCCAGCGAAATGGCCGAATTGATCATCGTCACCGGCGGTGCGAAGCCCGAAATATCGATCCTCGATTCGGAAGAGCACGTGCCCTGGGCCGGACATTCGGCTCGTTATGCTACGCCGGAAATCTACCGCGAAATCAAGCGCCACAAGACGACCTTGCTATTCGTCAACACGCGCAGCCAAGCGGAGCTGCTGTTCCAGGAATTGTGGCGCGTCAACGAAGACACGTTGCCGATTGCGCTCCACCACGGCTCGCTCGACGTCGCACAGCGCCGGCGCGTCGAAAAGGCAATGGGTGAGAATGCGTTGCGCGCCATCGTCGCCACCTCGACGTTGGACCTTGGCATCGACTGGGGCGATGTCGACCTGGTCGTGCATGTCGGCGCGCCGAAAGGAGCAAGCCGCCTGGCGCAGCGCATCGGCCGCGCCAATCACCGCATGGACGAACCCTCGAAGGCGATCCTCATCCCGGCCAACCGCTTCGAGGTGCTGGAATGCCGGGCGGCGCTGGACGCCAACTATCTCGGGGCGCAGGACACGCCGCCGCTGGTCAATGGCGGGCTCGACGTCCTGGCGCAGCATGTGCTGGGCTGCGCCTGCGGTGCGCCGTTCAGTGCCGATGCGCTGTTCGAGGAGATCCGGACGACCGCGCCCTACGCTGATCTTGATCGCCAGACATTCGACCGCGTCATCGATTTCGTTGCCACCGGCGGCTATGCGCTGAAGAACTACGAGCGCTACGCCCGCATCCGCCTGAACAAGGACGGATTATGGCGGGTCTCCAACCCGCGCGTTGCCCAGCAATACAGGCTGAATGTCGGCACCATTATCGAGGTGCCTGCGCTCAATGTGAGGTACGTCCAGGCCGGCAGCAAGGGCTCGGCGTCGCGCGGCGGTCGGGTTCTGGGCAAGATCGAGGAGGCCTTCCTCGAAACGCTGACCCACGGCGATACTTTCATGTTTGCCGGCAAAGTTCTTCGTTTCGAAGGCATCCGCGAAAGCGAATGTTTCGTGTCGAACGCGCCCGGCAGCGATGCCAAGGTGCCTTATTATGGCGGCGGCAAGTTTCCGCTTTCGACATACCTCGCCGAACAAGTACGCGTCATGCTGGACGACCCGCAGCGTTGGAAGCAACTGCCCGAACAGGTGGCCGACTGGCTGCGATACCAGGCCGACAAATCGGTGCTGCCCAAACGCGGCGACCTGCTGATCGAGACTTTTCCGCGCGGCAACCGCTACTATCTGGTCGCCTATCCGTTCGAGGGCAGGCTGGCGCACCAGACGCTCGGCATGCTGCTAACCCGTCGGCTCGACCGGGCGGGTGCCAGGCCGCTCGGCTTTGTCGCCACCGACTATGCGTTGGCCATATGGTCGCTGGGCGACATGGGCGCGATGTTCAAAGCCCGCAAACCGTCTCTCGGCGCCCTTTTCGACCAGGACATGCTGGGCGACGATCTGGAGGCCTGGCTGGCCGACAGCTGGCTTCTCAAACGCACCTTCCGCAATTGCGCCCTGATTTCAGGGCTGATCGAAAAACGGCATCCGGGCCAGGAGAAGAGCGGCCGTCAGGTCACCGTGTCCACCGACCTGATCTATGACGTTCTGCGCAGCCACGAGCCCGACCACATCCTGCTTCAGGCAACGCGCGCGGACGCGGCGGCCGGTCTGCTGGATGTCAGTAGACTTGCGGACATGCTCTCGCGCATCCAGGGTCGAATCATGCATAAGAATCTGGAGCAGATTTCGCCGCTCGCGGTGCCGATCATGCTTGAGATTGGCAAAATGCCGGTGAACGGCGAAGCCGATGAAACGCTTTTGATGGATGCGGCGACACTGGTCGAGGAGGCCATGGGCCCGGGAATGAACGAGGCATGAATTTTTCGCTGGCGCGTGCATCGCTGATTGCCGAGGCCGACCTTGTCGGCATCGCCGGCGAGCGTGCGGTCTGCGATCCGCGCGGCGTGCTCTATTTTCCAGAGCTAAAACTGCTCGCGGTCTCCGACCTGCATCTGGAAAACGGGTCATCTCTGGCAAGGCGCGGCACGCTGATCCCGCCTTACGACACAGGCGCGACCTTGCTCAGACTGCAGGCCGTCATATCAGACTATCAGCCGTCGATCGTCATCAGCCTGGGCGACTCCTTTCATGACGGCGGCGGCGCTGAGCGCATGCATGCGAGCTTTCGTGAGCGGCTGGAAGCGCTGATGCGAGGTCGCCAATGGTTCTGGGTCGCCGGCAACCATGATCCGGAAGCGCCCGCCGATCTGCCGGGCGAAACGGTGCGGGAATTGGCCATCGGCTCGCTGCTGTTTCGGCATGAGCCGTCGAAGCTGCGGGTCGAAGGCGAGATCGCGGGCCATTTCCACCCTTGCGCCCGCATCGTGCAGCGCGGGCGCTCAGTGCGCAGGCGCTGCTTCGCCGGCGATGGCGGCCGCATGATTATGCCCGCCTTCGGCGCCTATACCGGTTCGCTCAACGTGCTCGACCGCGCCTATGCCGGGCTGTTCCGCCTGGAATCGCTGATGGCGTACATGCTTGGCACCGACCGCATCTTCGCTATCTCCGGTTCGATGTTGCGCCCCGGCTGAGCTTAACGTCCGTAGTACAAGGTAACCGTGTGCTTCGCTTCGGCGAAGAACAGCCAACGTTCGACCAGCATGCCGACGAATTGGACGATCGCGGCGAGCACTGATAGCGCCGCGCCGAAAGGCCAGGGCAAGGCGAAGGCGGCGACCAGCAACAGGATGGGCAATGCGAAGGCCAGTGCCTGCGTTATCCGGCGCAGCTTCGCGCTGTGCTTGCGCGCGATGCGAAAGCCCATTTCCTTGAGCAGGTAATTTTCCTCGGTATGCGGCCATTCCAACGTCCGCACCGTGCCGCCGGCAAGCCCCGTCGCGGTGTTGGCGGTGGTCGCGATTTCCAGCCGGTCGTTGTAGCGCCAGGTTGCCAGTTTCCAGATCCAGCCAAGCAGGACGAGCAGCACTGAAAACGCCAGAAGGGTTTTCGAGCCCGGGACAAAGCCTTGCAGCACCGCGTTCAGAAGCACGCTGCCGCTCATCGCCGAGAAGATGAGATAGCCGGGCAAGGTGTAGGGGCTGTGCCACTGGGCGATGGGTTTCAACGAGGCATAGATCATGCCTGTCATACAGACCGTAACGATGGCGCCAGTGGCGGCCAGAAGCCCGACGGCCGCCACCCAGCCGTCGAGGCGGCCAAGAATGACCCAGCCGATGCCGAACAGTCCTGCCGGGATGAAGGTGGCCATGGAGGCAGCACCTTCACGCGACAGCCAGGAGCTGCGCCACTGCGAAAAGGCCCGCCAGGCCCGCTCCGGCCGTCCGAGATGGCCGGTTGAGGACAACAGTCCGACCACAATCAGTCCGAGCGCCAGTCCCAGGCCGACCAAGCCCAGCCAGAAATCGTCCGGGATGAACCCAAGCGACGCCAGCACGCCAAGCAGCGCGAGCAGGCCGTAGCCGGTGCCGGTGGCGGTGGTGAAGAAGACGACGGAGAAGGCGGGATGCATGGTCTGGCGAGGCTAGTTCGAAAGCATGCGGTCGACCCAGCCAAGGAACCCGCCCTCAGCCCGTACCGGCTCCAAGGCCGGAGCGGCCACCGATGCAGCGCGCGTTGTGTGGGCGCGCGGCGGCAGGTATTTGTTGGTTGGGCGATAGCCGAGTTCCGGCATCAGGTCGACACCGCCGCGTTCTCTTACCAGCTGCGAAACCGCCGACTGGGGATCGCCGAGATCGCCGAAATGCCGGGCGCTGGTCGGGCAGGCGGCGACGCAGGCCGGCACGCGGTCCTGCTCTGCCAGATTGTCGTTGTAGATGCGATCGACGCAGAGCGTGCATTTCTTCATCACGCCGACATCGGTATCGAACTCACGCGCGCCGTAAGGGCAGGCCCAGCTGCACAATTTGCAGCCGATGCACTTATCCTCGTCGACCAGCACGATGCCGTCCGAGGCCCGCTTGTAGGAGGCACCGGTCGGGCAGACGGTTACGCAGGCCGGCGTCTCGCAATGCAGGCAGGAGCGTGGGAAGTTGACCGTGCGGCCGCCCATTTCGGTGGTGTGCTCGTAGCTATGCACGCGGTTGAACCAGACGCCGTCGACATGGCCGCCATAGGGGTCGATGTCGGTCAGCGGCGCCATGTGGCCACCGGTGTTCCATTCCTTGCAAGCGGTGACGCAGGCCTGGCAGCCGACGCAGGTGTCCAGATCGATGACAAGGCCGAGCCGTTTGTCCGTATGAGAGGGCAGGCAGGTCATTCGGCGGCTTCTCTCTCGTGGCGGAATTCGGCGCCGAAACGGAGCGTGTCGGGCGAAGGCTCGAAATGCGGCGGCTGGTGAAAACGCTCGAATTGCGGCTCGGTGAAACCGGCTTCCTCCGCCGCGCATTTGGCGATGCGCACGCGCAGATCGAACCAGGCCGCCTGGCCGGTCACCGGATCGGAATTCGAATAGCGTCTGCCACTGGCGTCAGCCGATGTCTGGTCGCCGATGATGTGGTTGAGCAGGAAGCCGCGATTGCTCTCGGCGGCATCGTCCTTAAGCCCCCAACTGCCGCGCCTTTTGCCGATGGCGTTCCAGGTCCAGACCGTGCTTTCGTTCACCCCGTCGATCAGCTTGATCTGCCCTTTGACCCTGCCATTGATGCTTTCGATCCACACCCAGTCGTCGTCGACGAGACCGAGGCTGGCGCCGGTCCGGTGATGCACGAACAGCCGGTTCTGGCTGGTGATCTGCCGTAGCCACGCATTCTGCGAGCCCCAGGAGTGATACATGTGCATGGGCCGCTGCGACAGCGCGTGCAGCGGATATTTTTCGAGATCGACGACTGCTTCCTCGAACGGCATGTACCAGAACGGCAGCGGATCCATGTAGGTCTCGATGCGCTGTCGCTCGGCGGCCTCCGAGGGCTGCACACGCCCGTGGCCGCGCGCGGCCAGCCGAAAGCGCTGCAGCGGTTCGGAATAGAGCTGGAAGACGATTGGCTCCGCCTCGGTGATGAAACCCATCTGGACCGCGAAGTCGAGATAGGAACGGTTGGCCATCTTGTAGTAGCGCTGGTCGTCCGCAAAGTCGTGATGCCAGAAGCCGCCATTGTCGATGTAGCGCTGCAATTGGCTCGGATTGGGCTCGCCCTTGCCGATCGACGTCCCATCCTTGCCGCGCCAGCCGGCGAGTGGGCCGACGCCAGGCGTGCGCTCGTGATTGATGATGTAGTCGGCATAGTCCGCATACCTGGCCGATCCGTCGTCATTGACGAAGCCTGGCAGGCCAAGCCGCGCTCCGAGCTCAATCAGCACCGACTGGAATGGCCGGACGTCGCGGTCCGGCGCGACGACGGGATGGCGGATGGCGTCGCCCGGCCCGTCGGCATGGCTGATCGGCCGGTCGAGCAGGCTGATGCAGTCATGTCGCTCGAGATAAGTGGTGTCGGGCAGCACGAGGTCGGCGAACGGCACGGTTTCGGAATAATAGGCGTCGGAATAGATGAGGAACGGGATCTTGTAGTTGCCGGCTCCATCCTGGTCGGTCAGCATGCGAATCGTCTCGATGGTGTTCATCGAGGAATTCCAGGCCATGTTCGACATGTACATCATCAGCGTGTCGATCGGGTAGGGATCGCCGGCCCACGCATTGCGGATGACGGTGTGCATCAGGCCGTGCGCGGCCAGCGGCGCGTCCCAGGAATAGGCCTTGTCGATGCGAAGCGGCGTACCCGCTTCGTCGACCAGCAGATCATCGGGCCCGCAGACGAAACCGAGCGGCATGCCGTCGAGCGGCGTCATCGGCTCGACGATCTTGCCAGCGGGCTTCGGGCCCGGCGGCGCCGATTTGGGGTAGGGCGGCTTGAAGCGAAATCCGCCCGGCACATCCACGGTGCCGAGCAGCACCTGCAGCAGGTGGATGGCGCGGCAGGTGTGAAAGCCGTTCGTATGAGCGGAGATGCCGCGCATGGCATGCATGGAAACGGGCCGCCCCTTGATCGTCTGGTGCCGGCGCCCTGCCCAATCAGTCCAGGACACCGGCAGCTCGATCGTCTGCTCGAAGGCGACATGGGCAAGTTCGGCGGCGATCCGGCGGATCGTATCGGCGGGAATGCCGCAACGCTCCGCGACCGCATCCGGCGCATAGCTCTCATCGAGGTAGCGGTCGGCGATCAGCTGGAACACCGGCGCGCAGCGGCGGCCGTCGACTTCGAAGCTGCTGGTCAGCGCCGGCTTCGCCTCCGGGTCGATTGCCTTGACGGAGGTTTTCGCCACCCTGTCCCAGGCCAGCGGATTGCCGTCGGCGTCGCGCAAGAACAGTCCGTCATCGGCGGCGTCAGTCTCCTGGATGACCAGCATATGCGCATTGGTGTAGCGCAGGAGATAGTCGAGGTCGACGCGCCCGGCTTTCATGAGTTCATGGATCAGCGCGAAGACGAACAGGCCGTCGGTGCCGGGCCGGATGCCGATCCAGTCGTCGGCAATCGCGTTGTAGCCGGTCCGGCAGGGATTGATCGACACAACCTTGGCGCCGCGCGCCTTGAGCTTGCCGAGGCCTATCTTGATCGGGTTGGAATCATGGTCCTCGGCGACGCCGAACAGCATGAAGTATTTGGTGTTGTCCCAGTCGGGCTCGCCGAACTCCCAGAACGAGCCGCCGATCGAGTAGAGGCCACCAGCCGCCATGTTGACCGAACAGAAACCGCCATGGGCGGCGAAATTCGGCGTGCCGAACTCGCTGGCCCACCAGCCGGTCAAGGATTGCGACTGGTCGCGCCCGGTGAAGAAGGCGAGCTTTTTCGGGTCGGTCCGGCGAATGGCCGAGAGCCGCTCCGTCGCGATCGACAAGGCTTCTTCCCACTCGATCTCCCGGAACTCGCCCGAGCCCCGTGGCCCGCTCCGGAGCAGCGGCTTCTTCAGCCGGGCCGGGCTGTAGTGCTGCATGATGCCGGAACTGCCCTTGCCACAGATCACGCCGCGATTGACCGGATGGTCCTTGTTGCCGTTGATGTAGCGGACCTTGCCATCCTTGACGTGCACGTCGATGCCGCAGCGGCAGGCGCACATGTAACAGGTCGTCTTGGCGATGCGGTCGGAAACGCTTGGCGAGGTGTCGACGCCGTCGCCCTCATCGGGTGCTCGCGTGTCGGCAAGCGGCAGTTGCGATGGTGCGGAATTCTGGCCGCGCGGCGGTCCGTGCATCATGGTCCGGCCGTATCCGCACGGTTCGCGGACTTGGCCCGCGTCTTCGGCCCGGGACCGCGCATGTAATGCTCTTCCGGGTGATAGGTATCACCAGCCAGCCGCCGCCGGATGCCACGGGCCCAATGGGCAAGCAGGGATCTGAATCGCCCGATCATTTTATCAGCAGCTATTCGATGGCCAATTTTTTCTAATTTCAGATCAAAAAGTAGGATAAGGCTATCGATCCGTCTAATCAGTTGTTCTTGTAAATTCGATCGATATTGGTTCTTAATGCGTCCATGACCCTGGATCAGTTGCGCATTTTCGTTGCTGTCGCCGAGCGCGGCCACATGACCAAGGCGGCGGAGCTTCTGGGCATCTCACAGTCGGCAGCATCGGCCGCCATCCGCGCGCTTGAGGAGCAGCACGGCGTCCACCTGTTCAACCGCGTTGGCCGCAACATCGAGCTTGCCCAGACCGGCCACCGATTCCTGCCCGAGGCCAAGGCCGTGCTGGAGCGGGCCGCCGCCGCCCGCAACGTGCTGGAACATGTCTCGCAGACGGTCGCCGGCAGTCTCTCGATCGCGGCCAGCCTGACCATCGCCAGCTATTGGCTGCCGCGCCGGCTGGCGTCCTTCCACGAGGCCTACCCCGCGGTGAGGCTGAGCGTCAGCATCGGCAACACAAGGCAGGTCGAGGCCAGCGTGCTCGATGGAGCCGCCGATCTCGGCCTGGTCGAGGGGCGCACCGAGTCCGACATATTGCGCCGCGCCAAGGTCGATACCGATCGGTTGATGCTGGTGGTGGCCAACTCCCATCCCGAGATATCCGAAACCGCGCCGGGGCACCCCGATATCAGGGGCTTGCGCTGGATCATCCGCGAAGGCGGTTCGGGCACGCGCGAAGTGCTGGAGGATCTGGCGCGCCGTGACGGGATTTCGCTCGCCGACCTGCAGGTATTCCTGGTGCTGCCCAGCAACGAGGCGGTTCGCCAGGCGGTCGAGGCGGGCGCTGGCGCCACCATCATCTCGGAACTCGTCGTCGGACGCGCCGTCGCCGAAGGCAGTCTGAGAGCCGTGCCGATCGAATTGCCGAAGCGCGACTTCGCCATGATCAGCCATCGCGATCGCCAGGCAAGCCTGGCCCAGATGGCGCTCAAGGCGCATCTCGGCGCCGGAACCGCGGGAAGTGGCCCGGCTTAGAGCAATTCCAGGAAAAGTGCGTGGCGGTTTCCGTCCGGAATTGCGTCAAAACAAAGTGTAGCAATTCCAGGAAAAGTGCGTGGCGGTTTCCGTCCGGAATTGCCCTGAAACAAAAAACGGTTCAGCCGAACTTCCGCTGGGCGTCGAGCGCCAGGCCAAGGCCGACCGAGCCGAACATGTCGCCTTCGATGACGGAAGCCTGCGGCACCAGCGATGGGATTTCCCGTCTTGCGAGCGGGATCGCGGTCGATCCGCCGGTGAGGAACACCGCGGTGATGTCCGCCGGCTTGACCTGCGCGTCGCGGATGGTCTGGCCGACTGTGTCGGTGACCCGCTCGATCTCCCTGGCGATCGTGGCGTTCAGCCCCTCGCGCGTGATCTCGGCGGCGAACGCGGCGCCCGGCAGCGTCACGGCGACTTCCGCCGACGACCTGTCGGTCAGCTCTATCTTGGCCTTCTCGACCAATGCCGCCAGCGCGTGCCCATAGCGATGCTCGACGATGTGGATGAAGCGGTCGACCAGATCGGCGCGTTCGGCCTCGTAGCGGATCTGGCGCAGATGCGTCATCGCCTTGGCGGTATAAACCAGGTTGATGCGCTGCCATGTGGCGAGATCGATGAAATAGCTTGCCGGCAGATTGCGCTTGCTGTCCTTGGTCGGGGTCAAATAGCCGAGCCTCGGCATCACACGAGCGATGCTGAGCAGTCGATCGAAATCCGTACCACCGATATGGATGCCACGGCTGGCAAGGATATCCTCCTTGCGGTCCGAAGATCGGGCACGCTCCGGCGAGACGCGGACGATCGAAAAGTCCGACGTACCGCCGCCCATGTCGATGATCAGCGCCAGTTCCTCACGCGTCACCTTCTGTTCGTAGTCGAGCGCCGCGGCGATCGGCTCGAACTGGAAAGCGATATTCGTGAAGCCTTGCGCGTGGGCAGCAGCTTCGAGCTCGCTCTGCGCCTTCGCATCGGCCTTGGCATCGTCATCGACGAATTGTACCGGCCGGCCGAGCACCACACTCTCGACCGCACCGCCGGCGTCTTCCTCCAGCCTTTTCCTGAGATGACCGATGAACAGGCCGACGATCTCCATGAAGCCGATCGAGCGCGCCTTGATGCGAGTCTTTTCGTGCGCGAGCGAACTGCCGAGCACACTCTTCAGCGAGCGCATCAGCCGGCCTTCGACGCTGTCCGTGTAATTGGCAATGGCCTGCCGGCCAAAGCCGATCCGGCCGTCCTCGAAGTTGAAGAACACGGCGCTCGGCAAGGTGACCTGGCCGTCTTCAAGCGTGACGAGGCGAGGTTGCCCGTTGCGGACCACACCAACGGTGGAGTTCGAAGTGCCGAAGTCGATACCGGCGAATGCTGGTCGCAAAGCAGCCTCCTGTCATTGGCGGCAGGCAGCGGATCGGCGCTCGCGGGAGAAGCGTGCGCTGCGGTTTCGGACGACCGAACCGCTCTGCCGGATTGAATTGTGCGTGCTTGCCCTTCGGGCGGGGACGTGCGGTCTATAGCATGACGCGAGAAAGGGAAACCCCTTTTGGACGTCTCAGTCCTTGCGGAAGATGAGCCTGCCGAGCCAGCCCGTTATCATGGCCAGCGATATCGCGAACACGCCATAGAGGAAGGAATAGTCATGGGCGACGCGAAAGATCGACTGTTCGAAACCGGACTTGCGGATTTCGAGCTGGGCCGAGCTTTCCTTGATGAACAGGCCGCTCTTGAACAGAAAGGCGCGCGCCTTGTGGGTGCCGACCGGAACGTTCGGCGCCAGCCGGACAGTGGCGCGGAACAGGTTCTGCGACAGGAACTGCACGCCGCCGACGTTCTCGCTGTAGAGGCCGGTCGCCGATTTGCGCTCGCGCAAGGCCGCGGTGAATTCCTCGATCGTGGCCGGGCTGTCGCCGGCGTCCGCAGGCTGCATGTAGAGATTGGAGGCGCCGAGCGACAGCTGCCTGTAGCTGTTCGGTTCGGTGATGTCCTGCAGGGGTCGCGTGGTCGCCACCGAATAGGAGACCGGCACGTTCTCGAAGGTCTCGGATTCCAGATTGATCCAGACGCCGAGCACCCGGTCCTTGCGGCGTACCACCACCGGCTTGGGTGGCCCTTCAAGCACGACGATGACATCGTAGCGGCCCTGGCGCGCGACCAGCGGGTCGGGGTTTTCCAGCGAACCGAAAATGGTCAGGTCGGCGCCGGAAAAGCCGGCGGTGATGGAGACATTGTCCGTGGAAAGACCGATCTGGATGCTTTCTATCGGCGGCGTCTGTGCCCTCGCCGGCGTGGCTGGCGCAAGCAAGGACAGGAAGATGGCGGTTGCGAGCGTCCCCACCCCCCTCATCAGTTGAGACCCGCGCCGGACAGCGAATAGAGATTGGGCGGCGTCACGAACAGATCGATGGCAAGCCGGATCGCCACGGCCAGCACCAGCAGCGCCAGCAGCGCCCTCAATTGCTCGCCGCGCAGCCTCTGGCCGGCCTTGGCGCCATATTGCGCGCCGGCCACGCCCCCGGCCATCAGCAGGAAGGCCAGCATCACATCGACGGTCTGGTTGGTGGTGGCGTGAACCAGCGTCGTGTAGGCGGAGGTGAAGATGATCTGGAACAGCGAAGTGCCGATAACGACATTGGTCGGCACTTTGAGCAGATAGATCAGCGCCGGCACCATGATGAAGCCACCGCCGACGCCCATGATCGACGACAGGAAGCCGATGGCGGCACCGAGGCCAAGCACCGGGATGACGCTGACGAACAGTTTCGACGCCCTGAAGCGCATCTTCAGCGGCAGGCGGTGGATCCAGTTGTGCTGGCCGGATTTCTTCAGCACCGGTGCCGCGCCGCTGCGCGTGGCGCGCAGGGCATTGACGCTTTCGACCAGCATCAGCCCGCCGACGGTGCCGAGCAGCACGACGTAGAGCAGCGAGATGAACAGGTCGAGCTGGCCCAGCCGGCGCAGCAAACCGAAGACAAAGATGCCGCCGGTGGAGCCAACGATGCCGCCGGCCAGCAGCACCCCGCCGAGCTTGAAGTCGAGCGTCCCCCGCTTCATGTGCGACAGCGCGCCGGAGAAGGAGGAGGCGATGACCTGGTTGGCGCCGGTGGCGACCGCGATCGCCGGGGGAATGTTGTAGAAGATCAGCAGCGGTGTGATGAGAAAGCCGCCGCCGACGCCGAACATGCCCGACAGGAAGCCCACCGCGGCGCCCATGGCCAGCAGCACGAAGACGTTGACGGAAATTTCCGCAATCGGGAGATAGATGCCCACCCGTCAGTCTCGATCAGTTTGCCTGTCGGCCAATGCTGCCGCGGCTGGCAGTCTCGCACCGAAAAGCCAATTTTTTCTTGCGCCGACGCGGTGGTAAGGTCAAACCCCGCCACCGCGCCGAAACAAAAAATATCTCAATCAGTTAACAGGCAAATGTGTGGCAAGAGCATCGCGGAAACGACGCTTCTTCCGTTATTTGCGCGCCAGCAGCGCCCTGACCAGTTTTTCATCGACGGCGCCGGTCGCCGGCAACTTGTTATCGGTCTGGAAAGCGATGATAGCGGTCTTGGTCTTGTCGCCCATGACGCCATCGGCGCCGCCGGCATCGTAGCCGTTCTTGTTGAGGATCAGCTGGATGTTCTTGACCGCCTTCTTCATGTCGATGCCGGCGGTCGTCTGCGGCGTGCCCTCCTGCCAGGATTCGGGAATGTCGGCCGAATTGGCCGCCGCGTTGAGTGGCTTGGCCTTCCACAATTCGGTCGCGGCACGGGCGCGCTCCAGCTGCTCGGGCCGCAGCGCATTGGCTATCTCGTCGCGCTTGGTGGCAGCATCCTTGTCGCCGGTCTTGGCGACCAGCGCGAACCATTTGTAGGATTCCTCGAGGTTCTGCTTCATGCCGACGCCCTTGGCGGCGAGGATGCCGAGATTGAACTGGCTGTCCTTGACACCGAGGTCGGCCGCCTCCTGGAACCAGTGCGCGGCCGATTCATTGTCGGTCACGCCATCCGCCGCCATGGCGAACAGCACGGCCAGATTGTGCATGGCGCTGGCGTTGCCCTGCTCGGCGGCGAGCTGATACCAGGTCTTCGACTTCTTGATGTCGCGCGTGACGCCTATGCCCTTCTCGTAGAAATTGCCGATGCGGTATTCGGCCGGCGCGAAGCCCAGTTCAGCCGACTTCTCATACCATTTGGCGGCCGCCGCCATGTCTTCCTTGACGCCGCGCGACTCCGCGTAGCGCGAGCCGATCTCGAACAGCGCCTTGGCGTCGCCGCCAGAGGCGGCATCGCGCAGCGCGGCCGGGCCGGCATCGGCCGGAATGTCGAACCTAGCCATGGCCGCCGCCGGCGCAACGCCTCCGGTGCCGTCCTTGACGGTACTGTCGGTGGTCGCCATTGGCATGGCGGGCGCGGTTGGCGCCGGAGCGGCCGAAGCCATCGCCTCGGAGACGGTGGCGCTCGGGCCGGAAGACGTGGTCGAGGCCGCGGATGCCGCAGTCGGTTCCGCCGCCGGCGCCGTATTCGCCATCGCGTCCGTGTCCGACGGCATGGCGAGCGCGGTCTGCGCGATCATGTCATCCTTGCTTGCCGGAACGGAGGGTTCGGCCTGCCTGATGGGGCGGGCAGGCGCGCTGTCCGTTGCCGCCGGCTGAGTCTTCGGCTGGCTCGCCGTGGCGACGGATGCCGTCTGCACCGGTTGCGCGGTGATGATCGGGGTCGCGTCGTTGCTTGCCACCTGGGCGGGATCCGAGAGAAACGCCTTACCGAGCTGCAGGCCGGCAAGCGCCAGCATGATTGCTGCCGCAGCCATCAGGATCGGCTTGCGCCGCGCCTTGAGCAGGTCGCCGATTCTCAGTGCCTTCACCGGCCCTTTCATGGTCGACTGGCGCTTCAAGGCGTCCGCCTCGGCTGCGGCGGCCTGGGCGGCGCGCCGGGCGGCCGCGATGAAATCCGATTTCGCGGCATCGCTTTCACTGGGCTTTGCCGGTTGCGCCCGCTCGTCGCGCACACGCTTCATGATGGCATTGAGGTCGGGTGCGCCGGAGCCCGGTTCCAGCGGGCGGTTGGCCATTTTCGGGTCGAGCGGTTCGTCGAGATCGACACTCGGGATTTCGGCGCTCGGCGCCGAGCCGGCCAGCGGCGGAACATCCGCCGTCTTCTTGCTCTTGAAGGCGCGTGCAAGCCCGCCGAACAACGATTTGCGGCCAGCCGGCTGATCCTTCTCGGCGATGGTGTCGGAACCGAGTGCGGCCATGGCGGCCGCGGCGGCGGCCTCCGCCGGCGTGCGGGCGCCCGGTCCGCGTGGCAGGCGCGTGTCTGCATGCACCACCGGCTCGCCGGGCAAAGCAGGTTCACCGCGCGATATGGCCGCGCCACGCGCGTCGAGATCGGCCAAGTCACCGCTCAGCGGCAGCGGTTCGTCAATGTTCATCGACGGCGCGTTCACGGCCATCTTGGGCCGCCGTGTGCCTCGCCAGCCACTCGTATCCACCGGCGCGGCATCCAGGAGCTCGCTTACCGCTTCGGACGGTTCGCTGGTTTCCAGCGAACCCAGCCTGTCGACGATCTTCAGCAGCGTATCGTGGATGGCCTCAAATGTCCGCGAATTGCGCTCGTCGGAACGCCGCGTCAGCGTTTCCAGCGTCTTCAGGTCCTGGGCGAGGCCTGAAACGGCCGTCGTGTTGGCGTTCGAACCGGCCAGCGACCGCACCGCATTCTCGGCTGCTTCGCGTGCCGCGCCGAGAATGGAATCGCGGGTTCCCGCCAGCGCCTTCTCGATTTCGTCGAGGCGCGGGCTGATGTCTTCGAATTCTGGCAGAGGCGTGCTGGGCTTGGACAGGTGAGCCGACAGGCCGGCAACCTGCGCCTCCAGACTGCGGATCAGCGCCGGATCGATGCCGGCCACTTGGGCCGCGGATGCGTCCAGCCGGCTTGAAATGTCCTCGAGCCGGCTTTCCAGTCCACGAATCGCCGCTTCGCCGGCAGGATCGGGAACGCGCGTTTCCATGCGCTGGGCGAGCGCGGTGAAGCGGGCGTCGATGGCTTCCATGATGCCGGCGCTGTCGACCTGCGGCATCATGCGCTGGTCGAGCCGATCGGCAACTTCGTCCAGCCGGCGCTCGAGATCGCGAAACAGCATGTTGCCCTGCTCGATGGCGTCACCCTGGCGGCGTTCCATCATGCCGGACAGCACGTCGAAGCGTTGCTCCAGCCCATGGAAGATATAGTCGGCGTCGGGCATGGCCGGCGCCTGGTCGATCTTGTCGGCGATGAGCGTGATCTGTTTGGCCAGCCGTTCCATCGCCTGTTCGGGCAGGTTGGCACGACCGGCCAGTTCGTCGACCCGGTTGGACAGCGTGCTCAGGCGATCCATGACTGCGTTGCCGGGGCGGTCCTGCGCCACTTCCTCGATCTGCCGGGCGAGCGAGTCGATCCGCTTCTCGATGCGCTCGAAAGCTTCATGGTCGACCGAATTGGCCTGTGCCGCGACGGTCGAAGCGACGATGGCACGGGAAATCTCGTCCAGCCGCTCATCGATCATGGCAAGCGTGTCGCCGCTGCGATTGTCCTGCTGGCTGGCGAAGTGATCGACGGCGCCGGCAAGTGTGCGGACCTTTTCCTCCAGCGAGCGTAGCGACAGCGATTCCGGCAAATTGTTGACGGCATCACTGATCTGCTCCAGCCGGTCGGTCAGGCCCGCAAGGGCGGGATCGTCGGAGCGTTTGCGCTGGTCGGCATCGACCCGGTCTTCGAAAGCCGTCCAGCGGCGGTCGAAATCGTCCCAGCGGCGGTCGACCTTCTGCACGCTCTCCTCGCGCGCCAGTGTGTCGAGCGCGGTCTTGACCTGCTCGAGCTCCAGCCGCAGCAGGTTGACGCTTCTGTCGTCGCTCTTTTCCGACAGCGACTTGATGGCACCGGAAAGCCGTTCGAATTCGATGCCGAGTTCGGCGCTGCCCTTGCCCGATGCGCCGGGCCTGGCGTTCGACTGGAAGGCACGGTCGATATCCTTGCGCAGCGCATCGAATTCGCGCTGCAGCCCTGCCGTCATCTGGTGGCGCAGCTCCTCGCGCATGCCGCGCAGTTCGCCGGCGATCTTGCCGACCATCGCGACGCTGTCTTCCTGCCCGCGCACGCGGTCGATGTCGCGCGCGATGGCCTGGTAATTCTGGTCTGGGGCAGGGGCGGGCGCCGGATTCTGCGGGCGCGGTGCCGGCTGCGGATCCTCATACCAACGCTGCTGGCCGGTTGGCTGGGCGGCTGGATAATGGGGGTCGGCGGCGGGATAGCGTGGCTCGGTCGCGGGATAGCGCGGGTCGGCGCCGTGTTGGCGGGAAGCGGGACGCGCCATCACCTCCTCGCGCGTCTGCCCTAGTCGCTGTTCCAGCGTCTCCAGCGAGCGGTTCAGTTGCTCGAGCGTGGTCTGTGGCCTGCGCTGTCTGCCGGCGTTGAGTGTATCGAGGTAGGACCGCTTGCTGTTCATCGGTGCGTCCGTCTTTCAGATTGGCCGGCTTGCGACCAGCTCTCCAAGTCCCTGCCGGAACGAAGGCGACCGCGCTTCCATGCCACGGCGGAAGACTAGCTTCCCGGGGTTTCACCCGCGCTCCGAAAAACCGTGAGAAATTCGATACAGGATAAACACGGGTAGCCGACACGCGCACATTTCGCCCAACGTGGTAAACAACGCGTTAACCAAGCTTAAGAAGTTGGAAGGAAATTGGCTGTCGCTGCCCGCAGTGCGGCATAAAGCACCGATCACAGAACGCCCTTGCGTCATCAGGCGGCTATCGGTATAGAATTGACGTAAACGTAAAGGGCGCCTTGAAGCGTGCTGTTTGCGATTTTGTTTGTCGAAACCACGGCTGGAAGCACGCCCCCGCTTCCAGTCAGGCGACGCATGGTCCGGGACCGCGACGCCAGCAACGGGGAAAGCCAGTGACCATGAAGCTTATCTCGGCCGGCGAGACCGCGGCCAATACCAACAATATACCTGTCGAAGCCGGCGAGGACCTTGCCCGCATCGGTGAGATGGCCAAGAAATACGGCGTGACGCTGCGCACGCTGCGCTTCTACGAAGACAAAGGCCTGCTCAACCCGCAGCGTGACGGTTCGACCCGCCTCTACACGCGCCGCGACAAGGCCCGGCTGAAGCTGATCCTGCTCGGCCGCAAGGTCGGGTTCTCGCTGCGCGACGTCAAGCAGATGATGGACCTCTACGATCCGACCGGTTCCAACACCAAGCAGTTGCGTCTGGCGCTGGACAAGTCGGAGAAGCAACTTGCCCGCCTGCAGAAGCAGCGGGCGCTGATTGACGACGCCATCAACGAACTGAGCGGCTCGATGACGGCGGTGCGCCAGATGCTGGCCGAACGGGCCACGCCGCAGGCGAGCGTCGCCGGCTAAGGCAATTCCAGACACGGTGTGAAGCGGCTTTCCATCCGCTTCCGATTAGTTGATCCTGACGATCAAAGCCGCGTGGCCGTGCCGCGCGGCTTTTTTGTTTTTCTTAGACCGCGCCCTGACCTCCCGAGATGTTGGCCGCTGGCCGGCATCATACCCGTCCCGCCAGGCTCATTGCTTCGCAGAGTGCGGAAATCTTGTCGCAGCGAAAGAATTGACGTTTACGCAAACGTCAATTTTTGCTATCCCCGGCTCCAACACGGGTCCGTATGCTGCCCTGACATGACTTCGGGGCTTCCGGACCAGGTCCGCAGGGTGGAGAAAAAGCATGCCGACATACAGGGCTCCGGTCCAGGATACGCTGTTCGTACTCAACGAAGTGCTGGGCTATCGGCGTTATTCGAACCTTCCCGGATTTTCCGATGCCACGCCCGATGTGCTGGAGGCGATCCTCGCCGAGGGGGCCAAGCTCGCCGAGAACGTCATGCACCCGCTCAACCGTATCGGCGACATGGAAGGCTGCGTTCGTCACGACGACGGCTCGGTGACGACGCCCAAGGGCTTCAAGGAAGCGTTCGACCAGTATCGCGAAGGCGGCTGGATGGGGCTCGCGGCACCGGCCGAGTTTGGCGGCCAGGGGCTCCCCTACGTGGTGCACCAGGCGGTCTCCGAATACATGGTGTCGGCCAACATGGCGCTGATGATGTATCCGGGACTGACGCAGGGCGCGATCGCCGCCATCATCACCCATGGCACTGACGAGCAGAAGGCCAAGTGGTTGCCGAAGCTGGTCGAGGGCGCGTGGACCGGAACCATGAACCTGACCGAGCCGCATTGCGGCACCGATCTTGGTTTGCTGCGCACCAGGGCCGCGCCGAACGGCGACGGCACCTACAAGATCTCTGGTCAGAAGATCTTCATCTCGGCCGGCGAGCACGACATGTCGGACAACATCGTCCATCTGGTGCTGGCCCGCATCGAGGGCGCGCCGGAAGGCGTCAAGGGCATTTCGCTGTTCATCGTGCCGAAGCTCAAGCTCGACGCATCGGGCAATCCGGGCGAACGGAACACGCTCTCCTGCGGCTCGATCGAGAAGAAGATGGGCATCCACGGCAATTCGACCTGCGTCATGAATTATGACGAGGCTGAGGGCACACTGCTCGGCGAGGTGAATGGCGGCCTGAAGGCCATGTTCACCATGATGAACGAGGCACGGCTCGGTGTCGCCCTGCAGGGGCTGTCGATCTCCGAGGTTGCCTACCAGAATGCCGTTTCCTATGCCAAGGACCGATTGCAGGGCCGTTCGCTGTCGGGGCCGAAGGCTCCGGACAAGAAGGCTGACCCGATCATCGTTCACCCCGATATCCGCCGCAGCCTGATGACTATGAAGGCGTTCAACGAGGCCGGCCGCGCGCTGGCGCTGTGGACGGCGATCAAGTCCGACATCGCGCATCGCTCCGCCGACGACAAGGACCGTCAGGCGGCTGACGACTACACCGGCCTGCTGACTCCGGTGGTCAAGGGCGTGCTCACCGACAAGGGCTTCGACCATGCTGTCATGGCGCAGCAGGTGTTCGGCGGCCATGGCTATATCGAAGAGCACGGCATGAGCCAGTTCGTGCGCGATGCCCGTATCGCCATGATCTACGAAGGCGCCAACGGCATCCAGGCGCTTGACCTCGTCGGCCGCAAGCTCGGCCTGAATGGCGGCCGCGCGGTGCAGGCTTTCTTCAAGGAGGTCGGCGAGTTCTGCGAGGAAAACCGTTCCGACGAAAAGATGGCGCCTTTCACCAAGGCGTTGAAGAAGGGCCTCAACGATCTGCAGGCGGCGACCATGTGGCTGCTGCAGAATGGTATGGCCAAGCCCGACAACGCCGGCGCCGCCTCGACCGACTACATGCATCTTTTCGGCCTTGTGGCGCTGGGCTACATGTGGGCGCAGATGGCCAAGGCAGCGCAGGGCAAGCTCGCGCAAGGCGCCAATGGCGCCGGTGCGTTCTACGACACGAAGCTGGTGACCGCGCGTTTCTTCATGGAACGCGTCATGCCGGAAACGGCGATGCGGCTTGCCCGCATTTCGAGTGGCGCCGATACGCTGATGGCGCTGCCGGCGGAAGCGTTCTAGAAATGCTCGGCGTCCCCCTCCTCCTTGAGGGGAGGGTGGCCCGAAGGGCCGGGAGGGGTCGCCCATGCCGCGCGCCGACCTCAATTCCGCTGATGTACCTTGGGAGGACTATCATCGTATGCCTAACCCTGCGGAAATCCTGAACCTCCCCAAACCCGCCTGGGCGGCGGACGAGGTTGGCATGCTCTACGACATGGCCTCCCGCTTCATGGCGGAGGAGATCGCGCCGCGTTACGACGAGTTCGAGAAGAACGAAATGGTCGACCGCGAAAGCTGGCTGAAGGCCGGTGCGGCCGGCCTGCTCTGCGCCTCGATGCCGGAGGAATATGGCGGCTCGGGCGGCACCTTCGCGCATGAGAGCGCCATCATCGAGGCGATCGGCCATGTCGGCGTCGACGGTTTCGGCATCGGCCTGCACAATTCGATCGTCGCCCCCTACATCCTCCACTACGGCTCGGAAGAGCAGAAAAAGAAATGGCTGCCGAAGCTGGCGACCGGCGAGTTGATCGGCGCCATCGCCATGACCGAGCCCGGCGCCGGCTCCGACCTTCAGGGCGTCAAGACGCGGGCCGAGAAGGACGGCAACCAGTACCGGATCAACGGCTCCAAGACCTTCATCACCAACGGGCAACTGGCCAATTTCATCATCGTCGTCACCAAGACCGATCCGGAAAAGGGCGCCAAGGGCACCTCGCTGATCGTCGTCGAGACCGACGAGGTCGAAGGCTTTCAGCGTGGCCGCAACCTCGACAAGATCGGGCTCAAGGCCAACGACACGTCGGAGCTGTTCTTCAACGACGTGCGCGTGCCGACCTCAAATCTGCTCGGCCATGAAGAAGGGCAGGGCTTCGTTCAGCTGATGCAGCAATTGCCGCAGGAGCGGTTGCAGATCGGCACCGGGGCGATTGCCATGATCGAGCGGGCGCTGGCGCTGACCATCGACTACGTCAAGGAGCGCAAGGCTTTCGGCAAGGCGATCATCGACTTCCAGAACACCCAGTTCAAGTTGGCCGAGCTGAAGACCGAGGCCACGATCGGCCGTATCTTCTACAATGATTGCGTCGCCCGCCACATCAATGGCGGGCTGGATCCGGTGACGGCCTCGATGGCCAAGTACTGGCTCAGCGACCTGCAGGGAAAAGTCGTCGACGAATGCCTTCAATTGCACGGTGGCTATGGCTACATGAATGAATACCCGATCGCCCGCATGTTCCGCGACGCTCGCGTCCAGCGCATCTACGGCGGCACCAACGAGATCATGAAATTGCTGATCGGACGCTCGCTCTAATGCATGTCGCCCAAAAGTGGTCCCGGTTTTGGGAGATCGACATGCATCAGTCCAAAAATGCATGTCGCCCAGAAGTAGATCGACATGCATCAGTCCAAAGCCGTTCGATAAACCCAAGGAGCAACAAAAATGAGTGACGCTTATGTCTATGACGCCGTGCGCACGCCGCGCGGCAAGGGCAAGAAGGACGGATCGCTGCATGAGGTGCCGGCGGTGCGGCTTGCCGCCAAGACGCTGGAAGCGCTGCGCGACCGCAATGGGCTGGACACCGGCACGGTCGACGACATCATCTTCGGCTGCGTCGATCCGGTCGGCGAAGCAGGGTCGGTCATTCCGCGCGCCGCCGCCTTCGAGGCCGGCTACGACACCAAGGCGCCCGGCATGCAGATCTCGCGCTTCTGTGCCTCGGGTCTCGATGCCATCAATTTCGGCGCCGCCAAGATCGCGCAAGGCGCTGACGAGATCGTCATTGCCGGCGGTGTCGAATCCATGTCGCGCGTCGGCATGGGCGCCTCCGGCGGCGCCTGGTTCATGGACCCTTCGGTCGGCCTGCCCGGCTGGTTCGTGCCGCAAGGCATTTCGGCCGACCTGATCGCCACCAAATACGGTTTCAGCAGGGACGACGTCGACGCCTATGCGGTCGAGAGCCAGAAGCGCGCCGCCAAATCCTGGACCGACGGCCGCTTCAAGAACTCGGTCATCCCGATCAAGGACCAAAACGGCCTGACCATTCTCGACCATGACGAACACATGCGGCCTTCGACCGACATGCAGTCGCTGGCCTCGCTCAACCCGTCCTTCGTCATGCCTGGCGAAATGGGCGGCTTCGATGCCGTCGCCGTGCAGAAGCACCCGGAAGTGGAAGAGGTCAATCACGTCCACCACGCCGGCAACTCGTCGGGCATCGTCGACGGCGCGGCGGCCGTGCTGCTCGGCTCCAAGAAGGCCGGCAAGGCGATGGGCCTCAAGCCGCGCGCGCGTATCCGCACCTTCGCCAATATCGGTTCCGAGCCGGTTCTGATGCTGACCGGCCCGGTCGACGTCACCGAGAAGCTGTTGAAGCGCGCCAAGATGAAGCTGTCGGACATCGACCTGTTCGAGCTCAACGAAGCCTTCGCCTCGGTGGTGCTGCGCTACATGCAGGCGTTCGACATCGATCACGACAAGATCAACGTCAATGGCGGCGCCATCGCCATGGGCCATCCGCTCGGCGCTACCGGCGCGATGATCTTCGGCACGGTGCTGGACGAACTCGAGCGCCGTGATCTCAACACCGCGCTGGTGACACTGTGCATCGGTGCCGGCATGGGCACCGCAACGATCATCGAACGCGTCTAACGGGGAGAGAACAATGAGCTACACCAATTTCACCCTCGACATCGACGCCGACGGCATTGCGCTGGTCACCTGGAACATGCCGGACCGTTCGATGAACGTCTTCACCGAAGAGGTCATGCGCGAGTTGAACGCCATCGTCGACAAGGTGGCGGGCGATGCCGCCATCAAGGGCGCGGTGATCACCTCCGGCAAGGATACCTTCTCCGGCGGCGCCGATATCACCATGCTGCAGAAGATGCTGACGACCTTCGCCGCCGAAAAAGGCAAGGATCTCGAAAAGGCCACCAAGGCGCTGTTCGAGAACGCAGGCTATATGACCGGCCTGTTCCGCAAGCTGGAGACCTCCGGCAAGCCCTGGGTTTCGGCAATCAACGGCACCTGCATGGGCGGCGCTTTCGAGCTTTCGCTCGCCTGCCATGGCCGCGTCGCCGCCGACTCCGACAAGGTGAGGATGGCGCTCCCCGAAGTGAAGATCGGCATCTTCCCCGGCGCCGGCGGCACCCAGCGCGTGCCGCGGCTGACCGATCAGCAGCAGGCATTGCAGATGCTGACCTCCGGCCAGAACCTGTCGCCGCAGAAGGCGAAGTCGATGGGCCTGATCCATGAGATCGCCGAACCGGCCAAGCTGGTCGAGACCGCCAAGGCGATGATCAGGAACGGCCTGAAGCCCGTCGCGCCGTGGGACGAGAAGGGCTTCAAGCTGCCCGGTGGCCAGATCTATTCGCCCGCCGGCTTCAATCTGTGGCCGCCGGCCATCGCCATCCTGCGCCGCGAGACCTATGGCAATTATCCGGCCGCCGCCGCGATCCTGAAATGCGTCTACGAAGGCTTGCTGGTGCCGTTCGACACGGCCTTGCGCATCGAGCAGCGCTATTTCACCGAAATCATGCAGACCAAGGAAGCGGCGGCGATGATCCGCTCGCTGTTTGTCTCTCTGCAGGAACTGAATAAGGGCGCGCGCCGCCCGGCCGGCGTGCCGGAAACCAAGTTCAAGAAGATCGGCATCCTCGGTGCCGGCTTCATGGGCGCCGGCATCGCCTATGTCACCGCCAGGGCCGGCATCCCTGTGGTGCTGCTCGACCGTGACATGGAGTCGGCTGAGAAGGGCAAGGCGCATTCCGACAGTCTGGTTTCGGATCAGGTGAAGAAGGGGCGCGCCAAGCCGGAAGAGAAGGACAAGCTTTTGTCGCTGATCACGCCGACCGCAGACTATGCCGACCTCGCCGGCTGCGACCTGGTTGTGGAAGCCGTGTTCGAGGATTCGGCCGTCAAGAAGAGCGCCACCGAACAGGCGGAAGCGGTGCTGAAATCGTCGGCGATCTTCGCCTCCAACACGTCCACCATCCCGATCACCGCACTGGCTAAGAATTCCGCACGGCCGAAGAATTTTGTCGGCATCCATTTCTTCTCGCCGGTCGACAAGATGATGCTGGTCGAGATCATCCTGGGCAAGAAGACCGGCGACAAGGCGCTGGCCACCGCGATCGATTTCGTCCGCGCCATCAAGAAGACGCCGATCGTTGTCAACGACACGCGCGGCTTCTACGTCAACCGCTGCGTGTTGCGCTACATGTCGGAAGCCTACAAGATGCTGATCGAAGGCGTGCCCGCGCCGATGATCGAGAATGCGGCGAAGGCCGCCGGCATGCCGGTGGGGCCGCTGGCGCTGACCGACGAGACGGCGATCGACCTTGCCCAGAAGATCATGAAGCAGACCATCAAGGACCTTGGCGACAAGGCTGCCGTCGACCCCAGGCAGATGGCGCTGATCAACATCATGGTCGACGACCACGGCCGCTTCGGCCGCAAGAACGGCAAGGGCTTTTACGATTATCCCGCCAAGCCCGCCAAGAAGAAGCTCTGGCCCGGCCTCAAGGACCTTTATCCGCAGCTTGCGCCCGGGAAGGTCGATTATGAGGAGTTGCAGCAGCGCCTGCTCGTCACCATTGCGCTGGAGGCGGCACGTGTGATGGAAGAGGGCATCGTCACCGATCCGCGCGAGGCCGATGTCGGGTCGATCCTGGCCTTCGGCTTCGCGCCCTACACCGGCGGCGCGCTGTCCTACATTGACGGCATCGGCGCCAAGCGTTTCGTCAAGATCGCCAAGGGTCTGCAGAAGAAGTATGGCGCCGAGTTCAAGGCGCCCAAGCTGCTCATCGACCTGGCCGAGAAGGGCGAGACCTTCTACGAACGCTTCAATCCCTACGCCAAGGGCGACGTCAAGCAAGCCGCCTGACGCGGGAGATGTATGTCTGGGCGCGTATGGCGCGCATGCTGGCCATGGCACGCAGCCGTGGTCCCTATGTGGTAGGCGGTGAAAGCCGGCTGGCCTTTCGCTGCCTGTCGACCGACATCGCGGCGCTCGGTCGCGCCGCGGACCCGCGACCGCCGACGCAGGCGGAACGGATTTTCATGATATCGCATCTCTGCGCGGCCTCGCCACGGCGGCCAATTGATCGCCGCAAGCCAATTTCCACGGCCGGCGGCAAGGTGCGGCGCGCCTGCGCCATCGGTGGACAAACCGGTGTTCGCGGACTAGAAGGAAAAGGCATTTTTTCCTGTCTCGAAGGAGAGCACGACATGCTCTCGCACGACCGCGTCTGGGCCGCCATCGATGCTCTTGCCGAGCGCTATTCGCTTTCGGCCTCGGGCCTGGCAAGGCGCGCCGGGCTCGATTCGACCGCCTTCAACAAATCGAAACGTCTGTCCTCCGACGGCCGGCCGCGTTGGCCTTCGACCGAGTCGCTCGCCAAGATCATCGAGGCGACGGGTGCTTCGCTCGACGAATTCACCGGGCTGATCGAAGGCCGCATCGGTGCCGCGCCCACGCGCAGGCGCTCCGTGCCGTTGCTTGGTTTCGCCCAGGCCGGCGCCGGCGGCTTCTTCGACGATGCCGGCTTTCCAGCGGGGCAGGGCTGGGATCTGGTCGAAGTGCCGGCGCAATCGACCGAAAGCTCCTATGCGCTTCAGGTGCAGGGCGATTCCATGCTGCCGCTCTACCGCAATGGCGACGTCCTCATCGTCGAGCCAGGCGCGGCCACCCGCAAGGGCGATCGCGTCGTCGTCAAGACAACGGCCGGGGAGGTGATGGCCAAGGTGCTCGAACGCCAGACCGTCAAGTCGATTTCATTGGTCTCCCTCAATCCCGATCACCCGGACCGCGACATTCCGATGCGCGATGTCGAATGGGTGGCGCGGATTGTCTGGGCAAGTCAGTAGGCCGGACTGGTGCGGCTCCCCCATCTTGTCCTGGCGGTCCTGATGGTCCCGGTGATGGCGGCGTTGGTCGTTGCCGGCGGCCATAAGCTGAAAGGCGGCGAAAGCGCGGTCACAGTGGATCAGATCGATCCTGATACCGATACGGTCGCACAAGATGACGCTGGGACAGTTCCTGAAGAACCGGCCACCTCCGCCATACCTGCCGCCCAGCCGCCAAAGCCGGCGGTGCATTCGCGGGCGATCGACCCGGAAATTGTCGCGCCGCCGGAACTGCCGACCGGAGAGCTTGAGCGGGTCGAGCCGCGCCAGCCCTTGAGCAAGCTGGCGCTCGCCATGCCGCCCAAGCCGAAGATGCCTGACGACTGGAACGGCACGAAGCTGTTCCAGCCGGTGGCGCCGGCTGCCGGGCTGATCGAGGCGAAAGGCTATTCTGTCGCGGTTTCCGGTATCGATGTGGTCCGGCAGGACGAGACCTGCACCAGCGACGGCAAATCCTGGCCGTGCGGCATCCGTGCCCGCACGGCGTTCCGCGCCTTCCTGCGCGGCCGCGCTGTGGTTTGCATGGTGCCGCCTGAAGGCGGACGCGACCGGGTCGCGGCGGAATGCCGGATCGGCAAGCAGGATGTCGGTCAATGGCTGGTCGAAAACGGCTGGGCGCGCGCCACAAAAGGCGGGCCCTATGTCGATGCCGGCGAAAAGGCGCGCAGCAGGAAGAAGGGTATCTTCGGATCGGCGCCGAACCTTGCCGGCATGCCGGCGGAGCCCGCCGCGTCGGCCCCGGCGCCTCAGGCGCCGGGCTCGATCCTCGAAGAGGACGGTGGCGCCCTCAAACCAGCTGGCCAGCCAACGCCTTCTGAATGAGCGCGCGGGTTTCGGCGACGCCGTAGAGCGCGGCGAACGACCCGAAGCGCGGACCGCGTTCCTGGCCGATGAGTATCTGGTAGATCATCTGGAAGAAGGCACCCGAAACGCCGGGGCCGCCTTCCGGGCTCTGCTTGGAGTGATCCTGATAGCGTTCGATCTTGCGCGCCACGTTGAGCGAGGCGTTCTGGATCGCTTCGCCGCTGGCGTCCGCCGGCAGCGCGCCAAGTGCCGCTTCCAGGGCCTCCAGCGCCTCGCGCTCGACATCGTCGGCGGCGCGAAAAGTCTTCGTCGGCTTCACGAAATCGTCGAAGTAGCGGATCGCATAACCCGTCAGCCTGTCGAGTTCGGGGTGGGTCGCCGGCGTCACGCCCGGCACGTGGCGCGAGATGAAACCCCACAGCACGCTCTTGTTCTGGGCGTTGGAGGCGCTGACCAGGTTGAGCAGCAGCGAGAACGGCACCGGCATGTCGATGGCAGGCGGGTTGCCGTCATGCATGTGCCAGACCGGATTGCCCAGCCGCTCCTTCCAGTCCTGCCGCCGATAGGCGGCTAGGAAGGTGTAATATTCGTCCACCGCTCTCGGAATGACGTCGAAATAGAGCTTCTTCGCCTGCCGCGGCCGCTGGTACATGTAGAGCCCAAGGCTCTCGGTCGGCGCATAGGTCAGCCATTCGTCGATGGTCAGGCCGTTGCCCTTCGACTTCGATATCTTCTGGCCGTTCTCGTCCAGGAACAGTTCATAGACGAAATGCTCCGGCGCCCGTCCGCCCAGTATGTTGCAGATGCGGTCATAGACCACCGCATTGGTCTGGTGGTCCTTGCCGAACATCTCGAAATCGACGCCGAGCGATGCCCAGCGCATGCCGAAATCCGGCTTCCACTGCAGCTTCACCCTGCCGCCGGTGACCGGCAGCGTGGTTTCGGTGCCTTCATCGTCGAAGGTGATGGTGCCGGCCTTGGCGTCGACGTGCTTCATGGGCACGTACAACACGCGGCCGCTCTTCGGTGAAATCGGCAGGAACGGGCTATAGGTCGCCTGCCGCTCCGGCCCGAGCGTCGGCAGCATCACCGCCATGATCTGGTCATAGCGTTCGGCGGCGCGCAGCAGCATCGCGTCGAAGCGGCCGGCCTTGTAGTATTGGGTCGCGCTGGCGAATTCATAGTCGAAGCCGAACGTGTCCAGGAAGCGGCACAGCATCACGTTGTTGTGGTCGGCGAAGCTCGCATAATCGCCGCCGAACGGATTGGGCACCGAAGACAGCGGCTTGTGCAGGTACGGCTCCAGCGCTGCGCGATCCGGCACGTTGTCGGGTATCTTGCGCATGCCATCCATGTCGTCGGAAAAGCAGAGCAGCTTGGTGGCGACCTTGTCCTGCGTCAGCACGCGGAAGGCGTGGCGCACCATCGAAGTGCGCGCCACTTCGCCGAACGTGCCGATATGCGGCAGGCCGGACGGGCCATAGCCGGTCTCGAACAGGATCGTTTCGGGAAAGTCGGCGCCTTTATAGCGTTCGATGATCTTTTTGGCTTCCTCGAACGGCCACGCCTTGCTCTCGGCCGCCGCCGTCAGCAGTTCGGGATTGAGATCGATGATGTTTGATCCCGCCATGGTCCTGTTTTCCAGTTATTGCCGGCCCAGCAAATTCGAAGAAGACGGGCCGGAGCAAGGGGTTTTCAAACCGGTCTCTAGGCGCGCGTGGCCGGAGCGTCAACGATTGCGGCGCTTTTTCCTTGCGGCCTTTGGCCCCCTTTCCTACCTTCGGAGCCCGTTCAAGGAGCAAAGAATGCCATCGCCGACCCCGCATGAAGCCTTGATCTACCTGATGGTGATCACCTCGGCCTCGGATCGCGACATGACCGACGTCGAACTTGCCAGGATCGGCGATGTCGTCCGCTCATGGCCGGTGTTCCAGGATTTCCAGCAGGACCGGCTGGTTTCCGTTGCCCAGGCTTGTCAGAAATTGTTGCATGAAAAGGATGACCTGGAGGGCGTGCTGGCCCAAATTGCCGAGGCCCTGCCGGAGCGCCTTCGCGACACGGCTTACGCGGCTGCTTTCGAAGTCGCCGCCGTCGATCTCGAAATGCGCCTGGAAGAGGTGCGGGTGCTGCAGCTGATCCGCCGTGAGCTCGATCTCGATACGCTGACCGTCGCCGCAATCGCGCGGGCAGCCAAGGCAAGGCTGCGAACGCTCACCTGACGGCAAGCATCACGGATCAGAAGAAGCTGACCGGGACCGGATCAGAAAAAGCTGACCGGGAAATAGCGCAGGTAGAATTCGGCGAAGGTGCCTTTCATCGAAATCTCCTGCAGCGCGTAATCGAGCGCTGCCGCCAGCGCCGGATTGTCCACCCGGGTGGCGATGGACATCCCCGTGCCCAGATATTCGGGAGCCAGATAGGGGCCGCCGGCAAAGCGGCAGCAACCGGCTGCGTCCGAACCGCCCAGCCAGAAGGCGAAGCGCATGCCGTCGCCGAAGGCGGCGTCGATCTTGCCCGCCTTGAGATCGTTGTAGAGCTCTTCGGGCTTGTCGAACGGAACGATCTGAACGGTATCGAAATAGTCGCGCAGCATCCGTTCATGCGCCGAGCCTGCAAGCACGCCGACGCGTTTGCTGCGCAGCTTGGCGAAGACCGGTTCCGAGAGCGCCTTGGTCTTCGGCGTGATGAAGCGTGCCGGAAACTGCAGATAGGATCGCGAGAAGGCGTATTTGGATCGCGATTCCGGTGTTGCGGCAATGCCGGCTATGATCGCTTCGCCTTCGCCTTTCTCGAGCGCCCCTTCGAGCTCGCCCCAGGGCAATGCCTGGATCTGGCATTTGTCGACGATGTCAAGTTCCGCGCAGATGGCCCGGGCCAGATCAATGTGGAACCCGGACAGTTTTCCCGCGCCGTCGAGGAAATTGAAGGGTGGAAAATCCGTGGTCGTCAGGAACCGCAGCCGTGGCAGCGACGAAAGGTCAGGCTTGGGCAAACGTTCCTTGGCGTCCCACAACATCGGCACCTGCGGTTCCGCGGCGCGCGCGCCGATACTCCCGACGCCCAACGGCAACGCTGCGATCAGCATCGAAGCCAGGACCGGGAACCTCCATTGGAACGCCACGATAAAACTCCGCCGCACTCTTCTCGCGCCGGTTCTGGTACGAAAATCATGCAGGCACAATGGTTTTTGATTTCAATGCGCCGATTTCGGGATATGATTTGAAGCGTTTGCAAACAGCGGTGGCTGCCCTGGTGGGGGACCGGAGTCGAGAACCACAACCGTAAAGGAGCGCGTTGCAATCCGTGGTCGGTGGCAAAGTGCGGATAAGGCACGGACTATCGACATCAATGCATAAGGCAACATGGGGTTGATGTTGCGATGGGTCAGTTCGATCGTACGCTGGAATACATAGACCAGCTGCAGCACGCCGGAACGGCGGCTGCGGTCTGCGAAAAGCTTTTGGGAATAACCTCGGACTACGGCCTGACAGCGCTGATGGCTGGCACAGTTCCGCAGCCGGGCACGCCGACAGGCCAGCAAAAGCAGCATGTGCTGCTTTGCGACTGGCCCGTCGAATGGCTGGAGCGCTACGTCGCGCGCAACTATGTCGATCACGATCCCGTGGTCAGCCACATGAAGCAGTTGCAGGCGCCGTTCCAGTGGCGGGAAGCGGCCCAGGACATCCGCATCGACAAGAGCAGCGGCGAAGTGATGGGCGATGCCGGAGCTTTCAAGCTGCGCGATGGGCTGGCCTTCCCGCTGATTACGCTTGATGGCCAGATCGTCATGGTATCGCTGGGCGGCGAGGCCGTGGAACTGTCGGCGGCACAGTTCGGCCTGGTGTCGCTGGTCTCGACCTATGCCGTTGGCCGCGCCATGCAACTCCACACCATGGCCGGCAAGACCATCGACCATATCGAATTGACACCGCGCGAGCGCGAATGCCTGCAATGGGCCGCCGTCGGCAAGTCCGAGTGGGAGATTTCGCAAATCCTCGGCATCTCCGAACACACCTCGGAGAAACATCTTCTTAACGCCAAAAGCAAACTCGGTGCCGTCAATAGAGTTCAAGCTGTCGCCGAAGCGATAAGACGCGGCTACATTAGCTAGATCGGCCGTGCCGACCTAGAACTTCCCGCCTACGTGATCGAACTTCCGCCTACGTGATCACGCAATTTTCTCATTGAAGCACGGCCGTATCATCCTTCTGAACACAGGAGACGGCAGATGCTTTTTTGTCTTACAACCCACGAATTGATGGAACGTCCTGACCTTTGGGAGGCCGTCCATCGCCTGCGCTACAAGATCTTTGTCGAGGAGATGGGATGGGAGGACCTGCGGCGCCCGGACGGATTCGAGGTCGACCAATTCGATCATGACGAGGCAGTGCATCAGATCGTCATCAGAGGCAACGAAGTCGCGGGCTATCAGCGGATGTTGCCGACCACGCGGGCGCATCTGCTGACCTCGGTTCTAACAGATCTTTCCGAAGGAACGCCGCCATCGGGTCCCAACATCTGGGAGTTGACCCGTTATGCGGTGGCTCCCGGATTCCGCGATGGCCGTCGCGGCGTATCGACCGTCGGCACCGAATTGATAGCCGGATTCGTCGAATGGGGGCTGAAGCGCGGCATTGACAAGGTGATCATCGAGTTCGAGCCGATGTGGGTCCTGCGCGCGTTGCAACTGCATTTCCTGGCGACGCCGCTGGGCTATCAGCGCACCTATGGCAATCAGCAGGTCGTGGCGACGCTGCTCACCTTCAATGAGCACACGCTGAATGTGGTGCGCTCGCGCCGCAACCACCATGCCCCGGTTCTTGCCAGGGGATATCCTGACATGTTCGGGCAAAGGAGGGCGTCATGAGATCGGAAACGGCCATGGACCTGCACCCGCAACCTGAACTGCGCAACCACACGCTGATCGTCACCGTGTCGTCGAATGACGGTCGGCCCGTGCTCGACAGAAGGGCCTATGAAAGCCTTGCCAGGACGTTCCACGAAGCCGTCGACAATGACGAGGTGCGTGTCGTCGTGCTGCGAGGCCTCGCAGGCTGCTTCTGTCTCGGCGGCGACTTTTCCGAATTTCTCGATGCTACCAAGCATCAGCAGCTGATCGCCGCCGTCACCGACATGTTCCGCACGCTGGCGACGTTTCCCAAGCCCATCCTGGCCTGCGTCGATGGCGATGCCGTCGGCGTCGGCTGCACCATCCTGTTCCATTGCGACATGGTGATCGCCTCGGGCCAAAGCACGTTCCGCGTGCCGTTCGTCGATTTCGGCCTTGTGCCGGACGCGGCGACCAGCATCCTGGCGCCACAGAAGCTCGGCTATGCCGGCGCCTTCCGCTTCTTCTGCCTCGGCGACACGCTTCATGCCGAGGACGCCAGGGCGCTTGGTCTCGTCGCCGAGATCGTGCCTGACAGCGTGGAGGAGGCGGCGCTTGGTCGGGCAAGGCAACTCGCCAAGAAGCCGGTTGCCGCCTTGCTGCAAACACGCGGCCTGCTCAAGGGCAACACCAACGCGCTGTGCGATCGCATCGACCAGGAGATATCGCTGTTCCAGCAGGCGCTGCAGGATGACGCCACGCTGCGGCGCCTGCAGCGCATTGCACGGCTCGCGGCCTGATCGATCGCACCCGGAAATTGCGCCGCGCAGACAAATATCCGCGCGGCGCGGAAGCGTCAGTCCTGTTTTCCAAGGAATGACGGTCCTTCACCGATGATCTTCTTGTCTTCCTTGCCGACGACATCGAGATCACGCCCTTCATAGGGCAGCGACAGAAGGATGCGCCGCATTACCGCCAGCCGCGCGCGGCGCTTGTCGTTGGCGCGCACGATGATCCATGGCGCGAATTCCTTGTGGGTCCGCTCGAACATGGTGTCGCGCGCCTTGGTGTAGTCGTCCCATTTGGTGATGCCGGCAATGTCGATCGGCGAGAACTTCCAGTTCTTCAACGGACTATAGCGGCGATCGTGAAAACGCTCGAGCTGCGTTTCCTGACCGATATTCAGCCAGAATTTGAGGAAGTGGATATCGTCATTGACGATCATCCGTTCGAAATGCGGTGTCTCGTCGAGAAATTTCTCGTGTTGTTCGGGCGTGCAGAAACCCATAACCGGCTCGACGCCGGCGCGGTTGTACCAGGAACGGTCGAAGGTGACGAATTCGCCCGATGTCGGGAAGTGGTCGACATAACGCTGGTAGTACCATTGCCCCAGCTCGGTCGGGGTTGGCTTGGTCAGCGCCACATTGCGCGCCGTGCGCGGGTTGAGGTATTGGCGCACCACGAAGATGGTGCCGCCCTTGCCGGCAGCGTCACGGCCCTCGAACAGCGCCATCACCCGCTTGCCGGTCGCCTGCAGCCATGCCTGCGCCTTGACCAGTTCGATCTGCAAGTTCTCAAGCGTCTGATCGTACTCCTCGCTTTTCATCTTCTTGTCGTAGGGATAGCCGCCCGCGGTCAGCTTGTTGTCCTCAACCCAGTCCGGAAGCTCGGGATTCTCGATATCGAACTCCCGCTCCTCGCCCCCGATCCTGATTTTCAGCGGACCTGAAGTCGGCGCGGCGGAATCTTCCTTGGCTTTTTTCATCGAGACGAACCCTTTTAACCATCCGGACTCATGCTATTGGGAGCCACCACAGCGCCGTGCATCCCGTTTGGACGCGCAAAAAAACGCTGTAGCACTTTTGATTTTGCACATGATCCTCTCCGAAAATCGATTCCCGATTTTCGGGATCATGCGCGGGAGCGGTCCGGCGGAAGTTTCCGCCACCGCCCGGTGGGAAGGCATGGGGCGCAGGCGTGCGAGCGAATGACTGAGCTGGACGCGGAGCAGAAAGGTGTGATGCGAACCATGGCGATCCGGCTGTGGAACGGCCGCTGGCTGTTTGCGGCCGGTGTCGTCGCGGTTCTGATCGCCTTTGCCTTCGCCGGTCTTTCCGCCTACGTGCTGGTGCCGGCGCTGCTGCTGTTGCTCGCGGCCGCGATCCTGCCGGCCGCAGGCATGCGCCAGTCCGACGACAATGCCGCTGCAATCGAGGCGATCGGCCTGCAGCGCCTGTCAGGCGAATATCTGGCGGCGGCCGTCGCCGACCCGCTGATCATCTTCGACCGTGCCGCCACCATCGTCCACGCCAATGCCGCTGCCTTTGCCGCGTTTGGCGGCATCGCGCCGGGCCTGTCGCTGCCGCTGAAATTCCGGGCGCCGGAAATGCAGGCCCTGCTCGATAGCGTGCTGTCGGGCACGATCGCCTCGGATGTCGTCGACTATACCGAGAAGCTGCCGGTCGAGCGGGCTTACCGGGTCAGCGCGTCCTCGGTCGGGCATGGCACCGACCTCTATGTGCTGGTGTTCAAGGATCAGAGCGAGGCGCGACGCATCGATCGCATGCGCGCCGACTTCATCGCCAATGCCAGCCATGAATTGCGCACCCCGCTCGCCTCGATCGCTGGCTTCATCGAAACGCTGCGCGGACCCGCCCGCAACGATCCGGCGGCGCGCGAGCAATTCCTGCAGATCATGCAGAACCAGACCGGGCGCATGGCGCGCCTGATCGACGACCTTCTGTCGCTGTCGCGGCTGGAGATGAAGCCCTATCTGAAGCCGGGGACCGAAGTCGACCTGCGCCAGACCGTCGACAGCGTCATCGATTCGCTTGGTCCGCTTGCCGGGGAAACCAGCGTCGCCATCGAGCGTGACTTCGCCGCAGGCCCCCTCAATGTGCCGGGTGATCGCGACGAGTTGTTCCAGGTCTTTGAAAACCTTCTGGAAAACGCCTGTAAATATGGCCAGTCGGGCGGCCGCGTGGTGGTGTCGATCGCGCACAGCGATGACGGTGCCGAGCCCGGCATCGACGTGACCATCAGGGATTTTGGCCCCGGCATTCCTGAGGAGCACATTCCGCGCATCACCGAGCGTTTCTATCGCATCGATGTCGAGACGAGCCGGACCCAGAAAGGCACGGGCCTCGGCTTGTCCATCGTCAAGCACATCCTGACGCGTCATAACGCCAGGCTGACGATCAAGTCCGAAGTCGGCAAAGGCGCTGCTTTCTCGGTCCATTTGCCGACGGCCTAAATCGCCCTAGTTTTCCACAAGAGCATTTCTTTTTTCTGTCATCCCGTTAGCGTATCAGCGGGGATTCGAGGAAACGACTCAAAATCAAGACACCGTGGGAAGGCATTTCGTCCATGCAGTCCGTGCACATAATGAGCGCCTATGACGAGGAGCTGAAATATCTTTCGAAGCGTATCGCGGCGATGGGCGGCCATGCCGAGCGCATGGTCGAGCAGGCGGTCGCCGCTCTGGTCAATGCCGATCCGGGATTGGCCCAGAAGGTGATCCGCGACGACGTTGTATTGGACGAAGGGCAACGCGAGATCGACGACAAGGCGATCGTCATCATCGCCAAACGCCAGCCTATGGCGACGGACCTGCGCGAGATCGTCGGCGCCATCCGCATTTCCGCCGATCTCGAGCGGGTCGGCGACCTCGGCAAGAACGTCGCCAAGCGGGTCGTTGCCGTCACCGATGGCCGCCAGCCGAACAGCCTGTTCCGTGGCCTGGAGGCCCTGGCCAACCTGGCGCTGACCCAGCTCAAGGAAGTTCTCGACGTCTATGCCTCGCGCTCGGTCGACAAGATCGGCTTCGTGCGCGACCGTGACGACCAGATCGACGCCATGTACACGTCGCTGTTTCGTGAATTGCTCACCTACATGATGGAAGATCCGCGCAACATCACGCCCTGCACGCATCTCCTGTTCTGCGCCAAGAACATCGAGCGCATTGGCGACCACGCCACCAACATCGCCGAGACCATCTACTACATCGTGACCGGCGATCAGATGCCGGCCGAACGGCCCAAGGGCGACAAGACGGACAAGATCAGCCTTTCCGCAACGCAGCCGGTGAAGTGACCGCTCTTCCTCTCGAACGCTTGATCATATTGCGCTAAACTATCCCAAGGTAAGCCTGTTGGTTCCCAATGGAGGCAACGCTTTCGGGAGGCTGTGATGGAATATGTCCGGGCGTTCAAGCCCGCGCCGCCGACGTCGGGCATCATCGCCTGCAGTGTCTATACCGCTGGGCGCCGTATCGCGGACATCCCGATCGAGGAAGCTGGCGAATGGGCCAGGAAATCCGGACACGTCGTCTGGATCGGGCTGCTCGAACCCGATCGCGACCTCCTGCTGCGCGTCAAGGCGCAATTCCATCTGCATGAGCTAGCGATCGAAGATGCCGAGCATCCACACCAGCGGCCGAAGCTTGAGCAATATGGCGACGCGCTGTTCATCGTCGCCCGCACGGCGCAGTTGATCGACGGACGGGTTACCTTCGGCGAAACGCATCTCTTTGTCGGCTCAGGCTACATTGTCAGCGTCAGGCATGGCCCGTCGACGTCCTATGCCGCCGTGCGTCAGCATTGGGAAAGCTGCCCGCACTCGCTGGCCAAGGGTGAGGATTTCGTCCTCTACGCCATACTCGATTTCATCGTCGACAATTACATGCCCGTACTCGAGCAGATCGAGGACGAGGTCGAGGCGATCGAGGACAAGGTTCTTTTGAAGCCGATGACAGGCCCTGACATCGAACGGCTCTACATGCTGCGCCGCGATCTCCTGCGCCTGCGCAATGCCGCGCTACCGCTGGTCGAGGTCTGCCGTCGGCTGACCAGCTCCGATCTGCCGCAGATCCATTCCGCCATGCACCCGCTGTTCCGCGACGTGACCGACCACATCCGCACCGTCCAGGAAAAGATCGACAGTTTGCGCGAGGTGTTGGCGTTCGCCTTTGAGGCCAGTCTTCTGGTGGGTCAGAGCCAGGAAACGGCGATCTCCAAGAAACTCGCCTCGTGGGCGGCCATCCTGGCCGTGCCGACCGCATTCGCCGGCATCTACGGCATGAACTTCACCGACATGCCGGAACTGAAGATGGAATATGGCTATCCCGTCGTGCTCACCGTCATCGCGCTGATCTGCGCGGTTCTCTACTGGCGGTTTCGCAAGAATGGGTGGCTGTGAAAGTAGGGCAGTAGGGCAGTAGGGCAGTAGGGCAGTAGGGCAGTAGGCTAAGACAAAGCCTCACGAGCGCAGTTCAAAAACATATTGCCCTACTGCCTTACTGCCCTATTCCCCTAATTTACCGACTGCGCCGCCGCTCCGCCGCCGGCTGGAACGCAACGCGGGCGTGGTATTTGCAGTAGGGACCGGTTTCGGCGGCCTCGTTGCCGCAGAAGTTGAAATCCTCCGAGAGCGGATCGCCATTCGGCCATTTGCAGGTGCGCTCGGTCAGCTCGACGAGTTGCAGATGCCGTGAGATCGGTATCACGACATTCTCGACCGGGCGGATATAGTGCCGCGCCACCGGTTCGGCGTCGAATTGCGTCTGAAGGGCAGTCGCGCCGATCGATGTCGTGACATGGCGAGCCGCGGTCGCGGCGCGCGCCACTGATTTCTGGATGGTCGAGCCTTGCGTCGCCTTCTTCTGGCGTGCCGGCGTCGCCGTTGCGCGGCCGCGGCCCGACAGCTTCAGCCGATGCACCTTGCCGATGACCGCATTGCGGCTGACCCCTCCAAGCTGCGCAGCAATCTGGCTTGCGCTCAGACCCTCCGACCACAGTTTTCTGAGAAGTTCGACCCGCTCGTCAGTCCAGTTCATGAGACCGCGCTCCTGCTAAGCGTGCGGCATTCAGAATCCATTCCCGACCCAGCACCACTGCTGGGGCAGACACCACATATATCTGGTGATTAGGTCCGCCGCACGAAATCTAGTTATTTCTCGACTACAATTACCTTATGCGCTGACTCGGTGACAAGAGTCCCAAGTGCAACACGAATCGGTTTTTTCGGTTTTCCCCAACTTGCCCGGTCGCTTATGAGCCGGCATCTCGTCAGGGGGCTTGCCGCGTGCCACTACGCGACGTTTTCGTTGACTTCATGGCCGAAAAACCCGATAAGCCGCAAAGGCCGCCGCTTTGGCGGCTTTTTTGATTTTCCGGTACCGGAGACGCATATAATGAGCGGTTCGGCGCTTTTCGAGACCTTTTCTCGCGCACCCCTGGCTTTCGATCACGGGGAAGGCACCTGGTTGGTTACGGACAAGGGCGAGCGATATCTCGATTTCGCCGGCGGCATCGCGGTCAATTCGCTGGGCCACGGCCACCCGCGTCTGGTCGCAGCCCTCACCGAGCAGGCGGCAAAACTCTGGCACGTCTCCAATCTTTATGAGATTCCGGAGCAGAGCCGTCTTGGCGAGCGGCTGGCCGATGCCACCTTCGCCGACAAGGTGTTCTTCACCAATTCCGGCGCCGAGGCGCTGGAATGCGCCATCAAGACGGCGCGGCGCTACCACTTCGTCAAGGGCCATCCCGAGCGCTTCCGCATCATCACCTTCGAAGGCGCCTTCCATGGCCGCACGCTGGCGACCATCGCGGCAGGCGGCCAATACAAATATCTCGAAGGGTTCGGACCCAAGGTCGAAGGCTTCGACCAGGTCGGCTTCGACGACATCGATGCCGCCGAAAAGGCGATTACGCCGGAGACCGCCGCGATCCTGATCGAGCCGGTGCAGGGCGAGGGCGGCATCCGCCCGGTGCCGGTGCAATCACTGAAGCGGCTGCGTCAGCTTTGCGACCAGCACGGGCTGCTGTTGATCTATGATGAGGTTCAGTGCGGCATTGGCCGCACCGGAAAACTGTTCGCGCATGAATGGTCAGGCGTCACCCCCGATATCATGGCGATCGCCAAGGGCATTGGCGGCGGCTTCCCGATGGGTGCCTGCCTTGCCACCGACGAGGCGGTTGTCGGCATGACCGCTGGCGTGCACGGCACGACCTTCGGTGGCAACCCGCTGGCCATGGCGGTCGGCAACGCCGTGCTCGACGTCGTGCTGGAAGACGGCTTCCTCGAGGACGTCCAGCGCAAGGCGCTGCTGATGAAGCAGGGACTTGCCGCGGTCGCCGACGAGTTTCCCGAAGTCATCGAAGGCATTAGGGGCACCGGCCTGATGCTCGGCATCAAATGCGCCATGCCCAACACCAAGGTCAACATGGCGCTGCGCGACCAGCATTTGCTGGCGGTTCCGGCCGGCGACAACGTCATCCGCCTGCTGCCGCCGCTTACCGTCACAGACGCCGAGATCCACGACGCGCTCAACCGCATCCGCGCTGGTGCCAAAGGCCTGGCGGATGCCATTGCCGTGGCCGCCGCGAAGTAATCCCGGAACCATTGCTGATGTCAGTTCGCCACTTCACCGACCTTTCCGCCGTTTCCGAAGGCGACCTGCGCTTCATGTTGACGGATGCGGTGGCGCGCAAGGCGCGCCTCAAGGCGGGCGATCGGTCGAAGCCGCTCGAAGGCAAGGTGCTGGCCATGATCTTCGACAAGCCGTCGACGCGCACGCGCGTCTCCTTCGATGTCGGCATGCGCCAGCTTGGCGGCGAGACGATCATGCTGACCGGCACCGAGATGCAGCTCGGCCGTTCCGAGACCATCGCCGACACCGCCAAGGTGCTGTCGCGCTATGTCGATGCCATCATGATCCGCACCACCTCGCATGAGCGGCTGCTGGAGTTGACCGAGAATGCCACTGTTCCGGTGATCAACGGCCTGACCGACGACACCCATCCTTGCCAGCTGATGGCCGATATCATGACCTTCGAGGAGCATCGCGGTCCGGTTGCCGGCAAGACCATCGCCTGGACCGGCGACGGCAACAATGTGCTGCATTCGCTGCTCGAAGCGTCGGCGCGTTTCCGCTTCAATCTGAATATCGCAGTGCCCGAGGGCAGCGATCCGTTCGAAAGATATGTCGACTGGTCAAAGGCCAATGGCGGCAGGATCAGCTTCGCCCGCTCGGCCGAAGAAGCCGTCGACCAGGCGGATTGCGTGGTCACCGACAGCTGGGTGTCGATGGGCCAGGAGCATCGTGCACGCGGCCACAACGTCTTCCTGCCCTATCAGGTCAATGCGGCGCTGATGGCCAAGGCAAAGCCGGACGCCCTGTTCATGCATTGCCTGCCGGCGCATCGCGGCGAGGAAGTTACCGACGAGGTCATGGACGGGCCGCATTCGGTGGTCTTCGACGAGGCCGAGAACCGGCTTCATGCCCAGAAGGCCGTGCTCGCCTGGTGTCTTGGTGCTTGAAGTGTCTTGGTGCTCGAAGTGTCTGGACGTTTGAAGTGTCATGGCGCTGGTCTGGGCGCTTGATCCGCGGGGGCGCGATCCCTATCTGCGCCGCATCACGCAAATCAAGCGCGTTTGGACGCATGTGCCCACCGGGGCCGCATGGCCGCGCCCTGGAGCTTTGTCATGTTGGAAACCCATCAAGTGACTGAACATCACCCCAAACTCGGCGAGTTCGGCTACGCTGGCGACGACCATGTCGTGCCTTTCGAGGTCGGTCCGCTCGACGTACGCGGCCGCACGGTGCAACTCGGGCCGATGCTCGACGCCATCCTCGGCCGCCATGACTATCCCGAGCCGGTTGCCCGCCTGCTCGCGGAAGCCTGTGTGCTCACGGTGCTGCTCGGCACCTCGCTCAAATTCGAGGGCAAGTTCATCCTGCAGACCCGCACCGACGGGCCGGTCGACATGCTGGTGGCGGATTTTTCCACACCCTCGGCGCTGCGCGCCTACGCGCGCTTCGATGCGGATCGGCTCGAGGCACTGGTCGCGGCAGGCGAGACGTCCCAGCAGACGCTGCTTGGCAGCGGCGTGCTGGCGCTGACCATCGACCAAGGCGCCCATACGCAACGCTATCAGGGCATCGTCCAGCTCGACGGCGAAACGCTGGAAGACGCGGCACGCACCTATTTCCGCCAGTCGGAACAGATTCCGACCGACATCAGGCTCTCCGTGGCCAAGCTGCTGACGCCCGGCGTCGGCGGCGCGCGCGAGCAGTGGCGTGCCGGCGGCATCCTGGCGCAGTTCCTGCCGCAGGCGTCCGAGCGCATGCGCGTCCCGGACCTGCATGGCGGCGATGGCGATCCGCGCGAGGAGATCCATGATCCCACGGACAATTCCTGGCAGGAATTGCTGGCGCTGCTCGGCACCATCGAACCGACGGAACTGATCGATCCCACGATCGGCGCCGAGCGGCTGCTTTACAGGCTGTTCCACGAGCACGGCGTGCGCGTCTTCGGCGGCGTCCCCGTCGCCGACCAGTGCTCATGCTCCAGGGACAAGATCCGCGGCATCCTCGAGGGCTTCTCCGCGCAGGAGATCAGGGACAGCACCGAGGACGGCGGCATCCATGTCGCCTGCGAATTCTGCTCGAAGCAATATGACTTCGACCCAGCGGAATTCGCGGCGGCGAAGTGAAATACCGGCCTTCTCCCCTTTCACGGGAAGAAGGTGCCGGCAGGCGGATGAGGGCAGCGCAACCTTCGGCAGTGATCGCGCGGATCCACTCAGCGCTTGTATGTTCTCACGAGCCGCCGCCCTCATTGCCCTGCCGGGGATTTCTCCCCGTATAGCGACGCCATCGCAGCGGACCTCGCCAATCGCCGAGGTCTAATTCACGGTCCGCTTTGTCCCCGGCAGGTCGAGCGAGAAGGCGGGGATGGCGATGTCGAACGTCTCGCCGCGTTTGTTGCGCATCGTGTAGTGCCCGACCATGATCCCTGACGGCGTCGAGAGCGGGCAGCCGGACGTGTATTGATAGCTGTCGCCGGGGTTGAGTTCGGGCTGGTCCCCGACAACGCCCGGCCCGCGCACCTCCTCGACCCGGCCCGCTCCGTCGGTGATGTGCCAATAGCGCGACAGAAGCTGCACGAACTCGTCCGACTGGTTGTCGATCGTTATCTGATAGCCCCAGACGTAGCGGTTCTCCGAAGGGTCCGAACGATCCTCGAGGTAGAACGGCCTGACCTGCACTTCGATGTTGCGCGTGACGGCGCGGTACATGAGCGGCTCCAAAACAATCCGGTACCTTTCGGCGCTCCCAGCGAGCAGGTCAACGTGCGCGTCTTGTCGCGCGTGACCCTGAAAGGCAGGTGGCGGCAAAGAATGTCATTTAAGTGACACATGACAATGGTGGTGTGCGCGCACGGGCGACTCGGCGCTCTGCCGACCTGTTGAAACGGCCGTCACGCGGGCCGTCCTTTCTGGAGTGACCAGATATCGATGGAACTCACTCTCATAGCCGCCTCGCTCTCGACCGCACTCATCCTTTCAAATGCCGCCAGCATTGCGCTTGCCACCTCACAGCTGAAACGGCGCACCACGATCGCACCGCCAGCCGGCAAATCGCTGCCGGTGTCAATTGTCGTACCATCGCGTGGCGTCGAGCCGTTCACGCACGAGACACTGGAGCGCGCCTTCTCGCTCGACTGGCCGCGCTATGAACTGATCTTCTGCGTCGCCCATGCCGACGATCCGGTGGTCACGCTGATCCGTGCCGCCATGGGGCGCTTTCCCAAAGTGCCAGCCCGCCTGTTGATCGGCGATGATCGGATCAGCGCCAATCCCAAGCTCAACAATTGCGTCAAGGGCTGGGAAGCGGCGCGCCACAACTGGGTCATTCTTGCCGATTCCAACGTGCTGATGCCGAGGGACTACATTCAGCACTTGATGGCGGCATGGCGGCCGGATACCGGCCTTGTCTGCTCGACGCCGATCGGTTCGCGGCCCGATGGCTTCTGGGCTGAGGTCGAATGCGCCTTTCTCAACACGCTGCAGGCGCGCTGGCAATATGCCGGCGAGGCGCTTGGGCTAGGCTTTGCCCAGGGCAAGAGCATGCTGTGGAACAAGCCCATGCTGGATGCCAATGGCGGCATTCGCGCGCTGGCCGCCGAGATCGCCGAGGACGCCGCCGCGACCAAGCTGGTGAACGGGCTTGGCCTGCGCGTCAATCTCGTTGCCGCGCCTTTCGAGCAGCCGCTCGGCCGGCGCACGCTTGGCGAGATCTGGTCGCGCCAGGCCCGCTGGGCTCGCCTGCGCCGCGTCACCTTCCCGCTGTTCTTCGCGCCTGAAATCCTGACTGGTGCCGTGGTGCCGCTGCTGCTTGCGCTGGCCGCGGCGGCAAGCGCCGGCTTCAGCCTGCCGCTCACGGCCATCGCCGTTTTGGCGGCCTTCTACCTTCCGGAATGTGCCCTGGCCTGGTCCAAGGGCTGGTACCTGTCATCGCGCATCGTCGCGGCGATCATGGTGCGCGACCTCATCCTGCCGGCGATGTGGGCACGTGGCTGGCTCGGCGGCGCCGTCGACTGGCGCGGCAATGCGATGACCATCGGCACCAAGGCGACCGAACTGGAGGAGACGCCGTCGAGCGCCTGATAGCCCCGTGCATGAAGCCCCGCGTAGGCAGGCCTTACTTGGCCGCCTGCAACGCCTGCGCGATGTCTTCCAGAAGGTCGTCGGTATCCTCAAGGCCGACCGACAGCCTGAGCGTACCTGGCCCGATGCCGAGTTCGGCGCGGGCCTCGTCCGTCAGGTTCTTGTGGGTGGTCGTCGCCGGATGCGTGATCAGGCTCTTGGCATCGCCGAGATTGTTCGAGATCAGCACGATGTCGAGCGCGTTCTGCAAGGCGAAAGCCGCCTGCTTGCCGCCCTTGACGTCGAGGCAGATCAGCGTCGAGCCGCCCGACATCTGCTTCTTGACGATATCCGCCTGCGGGTGGTCGGCGCGGCCGGGATAGATCACGCGGGCGATCTGCGGCTGCTCGGCGAGGAAGTCGGCGATCTTGCCGGCGCTTTCCGTCTGTTGGCGCACGCGCAGCGGCAGCGTCTCCAGGCCCTTCAGCAGCGTCCAGGCATTGAAGGGCGACAGGCTGGGGCCGGTATGGCGGAAATAGTCGTGCAGGTTCTTGTCGATCCACTCCTTGTCCGACAGGATCACGCCGCCCAGACAGCGGCCCTGGCCGTCGATGTGCTTGGTCGCCGAATAAACGACGATGTGGGCGCCGAGCTGCAGCGGCTTCTGCTGCAAGGGCGTGGCGAAGACATTGTCGACGACAAGCCGGGCGCCGATCGAATTGGCGAGCCCGGCGACAGCCGCGATGTCGACCACTTCCAGCGTCGGATTGGTCGGGCTTTCCAGGAAGAACAGCTTGGTGTTCGGCCTGACCGCCTTTTCCCAGTTGGCGATCTCGGTGCCGTCGACCAGCGTCGCCTCGATGCCGTAGCGCGGCGCCAGCGTCTCGACCACCCAGCGGCAGGAGCCGAACAGCGCGCGCGCCGCCACGATATGATCACCAGCCTTGACGCTGCACAGAAGCGCGGCCGTCACCGCCGCCATGCCGGATGCCGTGGCACGCGCATCCTCGGCGCCTTCCAGCGCGCACATGCGCTTCTCGAACATGTCGACGGTCGGATTGGCGTAGCGCGAATAGATGAAACCCGGTTCCTCGCCCTTGAAACGGGCTTCGGCGGCCTGTGCCGTCTCATAGACATAGCCCTGGGTCAGGTACATCGCCTCGGAGGTCTCGCCGAAGCCGGAACGCAGGGTCCCGCCATGCACGAGGGCTGTCTGAGGCTTCCAGTTGCGCTTCTTGGTGCTCATCGCTTTTGTTCCAGACACAAAAAAACCGGCCGCGAAAGTCGCAACCGGTCCATACGGCCTTGCGGCCCGACGGTCCTTTAGCGACTTGTTTAACGTGGCTGCAAGCCGACCGGCCAAATCACCACGGGATAACGACCCTTTAGACCCGCGCCACGCTTGCGTCAATTGCCGGCTTCATTAAGAGGGTTGTACCAGACCTCGCCCGGCCTTCGAGCGGAGCTAGACTTTGCGGCAGACAGGCATTCTTCCCGATCAGGACATTTCGGCGCTGTTCCAGTCCGGCGCGCTGAAGTCGCCGCGCGCGCTCGATGCCGATCAGATCCAGCCGGCGAGCCTCGATCTTAGGCTCGGCGACAAGGCATGGCGGGTACGGGCCTCCTTCCTGCCTGGTCCAAGCCACAAGGTTTCGGAAAAGCTCGATCGGCTGCAGCTTCACGAGATCAACCTGACCGAGGGCGCGGTGCTGGAAACCGGCTGCGTCTACATCGTGCCGCTGCTCGAAAGCCTGGCATTGCCAGCCGACATTTCGGCATCGGCCAATCCGAAAAGTTCGACCGGGCGGCTGGACATCTTCACCCGTGTCATGACCGACCGAGGGCATGAGTTCGACAAGATCGCCGCCGGCTATACCGGTCCGCTCTATCTGGAAGTCAGCCCGCGCACCTTCCCGATCGTCGTGCGCACCGGCTCGCGCCTGTCGCAGATCCGTTTCCGAACGGGCAATGCGCTGCTCTCGGAAGCCGAACTGCATGAATTGCACCGCGCCGAGATGCTGGTCGCCACCGAACCGCCGAACATTTCGGGCGGGGGCATCGCGCTGTCGATCGACCTCAATGGCGACAGTGACGGGTTGGTCGGCTATCGCGGCAAGCATCACACCGGTCTCGTCGACGTCGACAAACGCGCGGCACAGGACGCCCTCGATTTCTGGGAGCCTATCCACAAGAGCGGCGCCGGCGAACTGGTGCTCGATCCCGATGAGTTCTACATCCTCGTCAGCCAGGAAGCGGTACATGTGCCGCCGCTCTACGCCGCCGAGATGACGCCGTTCGACCCGCTGGTCGGCGAGTTCCGCGTCCACTATGCCGGCTTCTTCGATCCGGGCTTCGGCCATTCGGCGGCCGGCGGCACCGGCAGCCGGGCCGTGCTCGAAGTGCGCAGCCACGAAGTGCCGTTCATCCTCGATCATGGCCAGATCGTCGGCCGGCTGGTCTATGAGCACATGTTGAAGCGGCCGCAGGCGCTCTACGGCACCGATCTCGGCTCCAACTACCAGGCGCAGGGCCTCAAGCTCTCAAAGCATTTCCGCGCCGCGCGCTGAGGTTTGCACTGCCAATCTCCCCCCTCGTGGGGGAGATGGCCGGCAGGGCAGCGGGGGGCGCGAAGGAACGCTGCCTTCGTGTTTTGATACACAAATGAAGACTTCCGAAGTCTGAACTTTGATAAAGTTGATAGGTCGGCGGGACAGCGCCCCCCTCTGGCCTGCCGGCCATCTCCCCCACGAGGGGGGAGATCACACTCTTACAACGCCTTCACCGCCACCTTCACCGGCTGCTCGATCTCCAGCGGATTGCGCAGCGGCAGTCCGAAATCCCCGGCCTCGATCTCGAACACGTCGCCGGCCTCGGTCTTGATGCCATCGGCGAAGGACAATGTCGCCGTGCCGAACATATGCACATGCACATCGCCCGGCTGGCGGAACGCCGAATATTTGAAATGATGGTGTTCGAGATTGGCGATGGTGTGCGACATGTTGGCTTCGCCCGACAGGAACGGCTTTTCCCACAGCGTCTTGCCGTCGCGCACGATGCGCGATGTGCCGCGGATGTCGGAAGGCAGCTCGCCGATCAGGATCTCCGGCCCGAACGAGGCGTTGCGCAGCTTGGAATGAGCGAGGAAGAGATAGTTCACGCGCTCGGTCACATGGTCGGAAAACTCGTTCGACAGCGTGAAGCCGACGCGGAACGGCGCGCCGTCGTCGCCGATGACATAGATGCCGGCGATCTCGGGTTCCTCGCCGGCGTCCTTGGCGAACGCCGGTGACTGGAGCGCGGCACCCGGCGCCACCGCCATCGTGCCGTTTCCCTTGTAGAACCATTCCGGCTGCACGCCGACCTGGCCTTTCGCCGGTTTGCCGCCTTCCAGGCCCATGCGGAACATCTTCATGGAATCGGTGAGCTGCTCCTCGCCGTCGGTGCTGAGCTTCCTGTGCATGGAATCGCGCGTCGCCGCCGAGCCGAGATGGGTCAAGCCAGTACCCGTCAGATGCAGGTGCGCCGGATCGGGGTGATTGATCGGCGACAACAGCCGCCCCTTCTTGTAGGCGGCGTCGAGATCGACCGTCTCGCCGAGCCCCTTGCGATCGATCAGGGTGGCGAGGCCGACGCCGGTGCGGGCAGCCTCCATTGCCAGCGAATAGACGCTGCGGGCGCCGTTGATGATCCGGGTCTTGCCGCCGCTGCGGGCAACGACACGGATGGTCTCGGCGTCATCGAGAATTTGCGAGATCAGCATGATCAGTCCTCTCTCATGTGCCTTGGCATGGCTCCCAGCTGGGCAAACCTTCCCAAGCGCGGCTGGAACGTTGTCCATGCCACGGGTGAAATTCTCGTTCGGATTGCGCTCGCGGGCCTGTCCCTTGAGGGAACTTCTTCGTGCCAGTCGGTTGCCGGCAGCGCCGCGGTGTGACCCGTATGCCTTCCTGGTGCCCTCAGCCCTTGTTCTTGTTGTAGACGTCGAACACCACGGCACCGAGCAGCACCAGGCCCTTGACGACCTGCTGCCAGTCGACATTCACACCCATGATCGACATGCCGTTGTTCATCACGCCCATGATGAAGCCGCCGACCACCGAACCGATGACCTGACCGACGCCGCCCATCGCCGAGGCGCCGCCGATGAACACGGCGGCGATGACGTCGAGTTCGCTGCCGAGGCCTGCCGCCGGCACCGCCTGTCCAAGGCGCGCCGCGATGATCAGGCCGCCAAGCGCCGACAGCACGCCCATGTTGATGAACACGTAGAGGGTCAGCCGCTCGGTGTTGATGCCCGACAGGAGTGCGGCCTTGGGATTGCCGCCCATCGCATAGATGCGGCGGCCGATCGTCATGCGCTTGGTGACGAAGACGAACAGCGCGATCAGCGCAGCCATGACCGTCAGCACGACCGGAAAGCCCTTGTAGGTGGCGAACTGATAGACGAGGAACAGGACAAGCGCGCTGATCACCAGCGTCTTGATAGTGAAGAGCGAGAACGGCTCGGCCTGATAGCCGTGCCGTTCACGCGTGCGTCGTGCCTTGAGGCCAAAGAAAATATAAGCCGCCACGCCTATGACCCCGATCACCATGGTCGTCATATGCAGCGTCAGGCCACTGCCGATGATGGTCTTGCCCGCCGCGTTCACGGTTGGTGCAATCAGCGTCAGCGGGCCGATCAGGTCGGGAATGAAGCCGGAACTCAGCTTGTTGAAGCCATCCGGCAGCGGGCCGACCGAGGAGCCACCGCCGAGCAGCGCCTGGCACATGCCGCGAAAGATCAGCATGCCGGCCAGCGTGACGATGAAGCTCGGTATTCGATGGTAGGCGATCCAATAGCCCTGTGCCGCGCCGATGGCACCGCCGATAATCAGGCAGACGATCGACACGACCAGCGGATTGCTGAGCGGGCCTAGGTTCCACGTCACCATCATGTTGGCCGCGAGCGCACCGATGAAGCCGGCGACCGAACCGACGCTGAGGTCGATGTAGCCGGAAACGATGACCAGCAGCATGCCGAGCGCCATCACGATGATGAAGGAGTTCTGCTGCACGAGGTTGCTGAGGTTCAGCGGCTTGAACAGTGTGCCCGACGTGGTGAACTGGAAGAACACCATGATGGCGATCAGCGCCAGCACCAATCCGTAGTCGCGCAGATTGGTGACCAGTGCCGAGACCGCGAAGCGTGGCGTGTCCGTCCCGCCATCGGCAGTGGCGGATTGCGGTACGGGAGCGCTCTCTGTGCTCATGATGCTTTTCCTTCTCCCCGAACGATGGCGCGCATGATCTTTTCCTGGCTGGCGTCGCTCGCCGCCATTTCACCGACGATGCGCCCTTCGTTCATCACATAGATACGGTCGGTGATGCCGAGCAGTTCGGGCATTTCCGACGAGATGACGATGATCGCCTTACCTTCGGCGGCCAGGCGCGCGATGATCGTGTAGATTTCGTATTTGGCGCCGACATCGATGCCGCGCGTCGGCTCATCGAGGATCAGCACTTCCGGGTTGGCGAACAGCCATTTCGACAGCACCACCTTCTGCTGGTTGCCGCCCGAAAGGTTGCCGGTCATCTGGTAGACGCTCGACGCGCGGATATTGGTCTTCTTGCGATAGTCATTGGCGACGTCGAGCTCGCGCAGGTCGTCGATCACGCCGTGGCGCGACACGCCGCCAAGATTGGCGAGCGTGGTGTTGTGCTTGATATGGTCGATCAGGTTCAGCCCGTAGGTCTTGCGGTCCTCGGTGACGTAGGCGATGCCTTGCTTCACCGCCTTGCTGACCGAGGACAGGTCGACAGGCTTGCCGTTGAGCAGCACCTCGCCGGTGATGCGGCGGCCATAGGAGCGGCCGAACAGGCTCATGGCGAATTCGGTACGTCCGGCGCCCATCAGCCCGGCAATGCCCACCACTTCGCCTTTGCGCACATCGATATCGATGCCCTTGATCACCTGTCGGTCGGCATGGAGCGGGTGATAGACCGACCAGTCGCGGATCTGCAGCACGACATCGCCGATCCTGGGCTCGCGCGGCGGATAGCGGTCGTCGAGCGAACGACCCACCATCGAAGTGATGATGCGGTCTTCCGAAATGTCCTTCCTGGCAAGCGTCTCGATGGTGCGCCCGTCGCGGATGATGGTCACCTTGTCGGCGACCCGGTTCACCTCGTTGAGCTTGTGCGAAATCAGGATCGAGGTCATGCCTTGCCGCTTGAATTCGAGCAGCAGGTCGAGCAGGGCCTGGCTGTCCTTTTCCGACAGGCTCGCCGTCGGCTCGTCGAGGATCAAGAGCTTCACGTCCTTGCTCAGCGCCTTGGCGATCTCGACCAGTTGCTGCTTGCCGACGCCGATATTGGTGATCAGCGTATTGGGATCTTCCTTGAGGCCGACCTTCTTCAGCAACCCGGTCGTGCGCGCCTCGTTGGCATCCCAGTCGATGATCCCGCGCCTGGCATGTTCATTGCCAAGAAATATGTTCTCGGTGATCGACAGCATCGGCACCAGCGCAAGTTCCTGGTGGATGATGACGATACCCTTGTGCTCGCTGTCGTGAATGCCCTTGAAATGGCACTCCTCGCCGCGAAAGATGATCTTGCCGTCATAGCTGCCTGACGGGTAGACGCCCGACAGGACTTTCATCAGCGTCGACTTGCCGGCGCCATTCTCACCGACCACGGCGTGGATCTCGCCTTCCTCGACACGCAGGTTGACGTTCGACAGCGCCTTCACGCCGGGAAACGTCTTCGTGATGTCCTGCATCTCCAAAATCGTCGAGGCCATGGGCAATAATTCTCCTGCGAGGTCCGCAACAATACCGGGATCGCTGGTGAACGAAAAGGGGCCCTGCGTTGCGCAGGACCCCTCGCTTTGCAACGGGAATTACTTCAGGTCTTCGGCTTTGATGTAGCCGGATTCGACGACCAGCTTCTGGTAGTTCGACTTGTCGACTTCATGCGGCGTCAAGAGGATCGAGGGCACGACCTTGACGTCGTTGTTGTAGGTCTTGGTGTCGAGACCGTCCGGCTTGCCGCCCGACAGCACCTTGTCGACCAGTTCGACGGTCGCCTTGGCGAGGTCGCGCGTATCCTTGAACACGGTCGAATACTGTTCGCCGGCGATGATTGCCTTCACCGAAGCGGTTTCGGCATCCTGGCCGGTCACCACCGGCCACGGCTGATCGGCAGTGCCGTAACCGACGGCGCGCAGCGAGGCGATGATGCCGCGCGACAGGCCATCATAGGGCGACAGAACGCCATCGACGCGGGCGCCGCTGGAGTAATTGGCCGAGAGCAGATTGTCCATGCGGGCCTGTGCGGTCGCGGCCAGCCAGCGCAGCGTGCCGACCTTGTCCATGCCCATCTGGCCGGACTTGATCTTGATCGAGCCGTCGTCGATCATCGGCTGCAGGACGGACATCGCGCCGTTGTAGAAGAAGAAGGCGTTGTTGTCGTCGGGCGAGCCGCCGAACAGCTCGACGTTCCACGGCTTGGTGTTCGGAAAACGCTCCTTGAGGCCCTTGACCAGGGAATTGGCCTGGATTACGCCGACGCCGAAATTGTCGAAGGTGGTGTAATAATCGACATTGGCCGTCTTCTTGATCAGGCGGTCATAGGCGACGACGACGACGCCTGCGTCATTGGCCTTCTGCAGCGCGGCCGACATCGTCGTACCGTCGATCGAAGCGATGATCAGCGCCTTCGGACCCTTGGTGATCTCGTTTTCAAGCTGGCTGAGCTGGTTGGGGATATCGTCCTGCGCGTACTGCAGGTCGACCGTATAGCCCAGGGCCTCGAGCTGGGACTTGACGGCGTCGCCGTCATTGATCCAGCGCTGCGAGGTCTTGGTGGGCATCAGCACGCCCACGAGGCCCTTGTCGGCTGCGTAGGCGGTGGCCGACATGGCCGCTATGCTGACCGCCAAGGCGGCGACTAACGTCTTGATGATTTTCACTTAACTCTCCCTGGTTGATGGACGCGGCACCCCGGGGGGTCGCGGGCCGCGCAATCGTGCAGAAGCGCCAAGGCACTGCTGCCGTCATATCGATCTCCGGTATCCTCCCATGGTCCCGAGACGCTGATTTCAATCGATACGATTTTCATCGTCGCCGATCGTCGCATTTCGGAACGAACTGACGTTGCGACCCTTTTGCCATAACTGTCAAATGCGATCTTTGATGTTTGCTATATCGTGGTTGGTATGAATTATTGGAACGCGGCAGGTCGGCACGAATGCCGGCCGCCAGGAGAGAAAGCGGGGAAAGCATGGCGGCGCTGCGAAATCCGGCTGCGGTTTCAAACGGTCACAGTGAAAAGCCAGGCGATGGCGAAACCTTGCTGCGCAGTGGGCTCAGCCTGCGTCACATGCGCATGATCGTCGCGCTCGACGATCATGGCCGGGTGAGTGCCGCCGCGCAGGTTATAAACATTTCGCAGCCGGCGGCGTCACGCATGATCGGCGAGATGGAGGCGGTGCTGGAGGTCAAGTTGTGCGAAAGGCTGCCGCGCGGCATCACGCTGACGCCCTACGGCAAGGCGCTGGCACGGCGTGCGCGTTCGATCCTGCTGGAGATGCGCGAAGTCGATCGCGAGATCGCCGAGCTCAAGGCGGGCAAGGGCGGTTCGGTGTTCCTGGGTGCCGTGACCGCGCCGGCTATCGAACTGGCGGTCCCGGCGATCCGCGAAATCCGCCGTATCTATCCACGCATAGAGATCACCATGCAGGTGGAAACCTCCAATGTGCTGGCGCGCGAGCTGATTGCCACGCGCCATGATTTCATCATCGCGCGCATTCCCGACGACCTTAACCCGAGACTGTTCGAATCCCGTGTCATCGGCATCGAGAAAGCTTGCCTGATCGTGCGCCGCGGGCATCCGCTCACCCGGGGCAGCGTGGTGCGGCTGGAAGATACCGCCGCCTATGACTGGGTCTTCCAATCGGGCGGCTCGCCCTTGCGCCAGGCGATGGAGAGTAATTTCCTGAACCGCAACATCGCGCTGCCGGACAGGATCCTCAACACCAGTTCGCTGCTCTTGACGCTGGTCATGGTCGCCCAATCCGACGCCATCGCACCGGTTTCGGTCCAGGTGGCGAAATTCATCCAGAATCCCGACGGGCTGGCCGGTGCCATCGACGTTGTCCAGACCGAATTCGACATCGAGGTGAGGCCTTACAGCCTGATCACGGTCAAGAACCGGGTGTTGTCGCCGGCCGCCAAGATGCTGCACGATTTCATCCTGCGCGAAGTGGGATGAGGGAACAACAATCGCGACCGCGCGTTCAGGCACGATCGGCATGCCCGCGGAAGCCCATTTCGGCGAGGGAATGAGATGCCGATGATCAACTTGGAGGAGGGTTCGATGGAACGTCGGTTGTTTCTTACTGGAATGCTTGGCGCCGCGGGGGTGGTGGCCTTTGCGAGTGTGGCCGGACCCGGCCGCGCGGTTGCCGGTATTCCACAGGGCAACGGAATTCTCGATGAACTGGACAAGCCGGATCCGGCTGTCTCCGAAGGGGATGACGAGGCCGGATTGGAGCAGGTTTCCGATCGTCGCTGGCATCGCTACGGCGAATGGCGTCATGGTCGCCGCTGGCGCCGCCGCCATGGGCGCCGCCGTGTCTGGCGCAGGGTTTGCCGCCGGACCTGGCGTCACGGCCGCCGCCACGTGCGCTGCTGGCGCGAGCGCGTATGGGCCAGGGTCTGGCTGTAACCGGCTTCTGCCTGACCCAAGGACCGGCCACGTGCTGGCCGGTCTCTTCACAACAAATCTTGTGCGGCCTGGCGTCGATCGCTCAATGCGACGGATTTCGCATTCATTTTAGCTTAGCGACGGAACGATATCAGCCTCTGGCCGTTGCAGCGCTGTTTAGGTGGAGCATGCCGAGGGGCCATCAAGAAGAACCGTATTTTGTGATGAGGATCATGCGTTTGCAGGCAGCGGGCAATCAGCACGCATGAAAGGCGTGGCGATACTGACTGAGGCCCGTAGCGGCTCCGAATGGCTTGGCAGCCTGGCAAACAGCGCGGGATTGTTCGGTAAGTCGGCAGAATGGCTTGATACGGCCAATCTGGGATGCAAGCCGAAATCCTTCGACGAACTCATGTCCGCGGTGATCGATCGCGGCGGGACGGCAAATGGCAGGTTCGCCGTAAAGCTGTTTCCCCGGCACCTTCACTGGTCGCAGGCGAAATATGGAGCCGACTTCCTTGCGGAATGCCTCCGACGCCATGCCATGGGTTTGGTCCTGCTGGAGCGGCGGGACCGCCTTCGCCAAGCGATTTCTTACTGTCGGGCGAAGGCATCAGGCCGTTGGAGAAGCACGGACGGCGCGGATTTGGTTCCGCAATATGACTTCGCCGGTATCTGCCAGGCCTATTTCCTGATCGAACAGAGCTATGCCTTCTGGGAAGCCTACCTGCGCATGGCGGACCTGCCCTACGATCATTTCTTTTACGAAGACCTGTTGGACGACCCCCGCCCTTATGTGGCATCGGTGGCCCGGCAATTGTCGATTGAAATGCCGAACCGCGAGTTCAAGACGAATTTGCGGCTGCAACGGGACAATCACACCGAGGACTGGGCAGAGCGATTTCAAAACGACGTCAAATCCCAGGGCCTGCTGGCACATCTCCCCAAAAGGGTGGCGCCGCGAAATATCAACAACCTCGCCCGGTTCCTTCTCAAGAAGCAGATGCGAATTGGCCAGGCCTGACTTGACCAATGTCATGTCGGCCCCATCACGTGGGCGGGGTTCGTCGCTCAGTGCGGTTGGCAACAGCACATAATCGTGACGGCCGCACTGCGCCTCATACCGGACGTTCTGGACTGTTGTGATTGCCTAAAGGCAGACGTCACCGCCCGCAATGCATTGTCGGCCCGACGCTCTAAAAGTCATTATGCGACGGGCTGCCTCGCGACAGTGTGTAAAACTGGCGCCGCTACTGCCGCGCCAGCACCTGAATGTCTGAAGGTCTGACCTACGATCCTTCAGTACGGCGAATCGGGAAAATAGAATTCTTCCGCGTTGTCCTTGGTGATCAAGGGGCTGTCCAGGATGTAGCGCCCCCGAATTGGCGCCTGCGTCGCGGTGCGCATGGTAGTAAGCTCGATCGCCGGGATGATCAGGGTTGGCGGATAGAAAATGTCGGCGTCGACGGCGCCGCCGCCGTCCTTGACCATCTTGACAACTTTGTTCATGCCGGAACCGCCCAAAACTACGATCTGTTTCGGCCTATTGGCCTGCTTGATTGCCTCCATGGCGCCGAGCGCGGCATCGTCGTCGCCCGCCCACACGCCGTCGATGGCGTCGTATTTCTGCAGGAAGTCCTGCATCACCTCGAAACCCTTGTCCGGATTCCAGTTGGCGAACTGCATGTCGAGAATCTGGACCTTCGAGCCCCCCAACTCCTTTTTGAAGGCATCGATGCGGACATTGTCGATCGTGGTTGGAATGCCCCTCATGACGACGATCTTGGCACCATCGGGAAACTTCTTCTTGAAGTAATGCCCCGCGATCACGCCGTATTGCGGGTTGTTGCCGCCGACATAGAGGTCCTCGATGCCTTCCTCCGACAAGCCGCGATCGACGGTCGTTATGAACACGCCTTTGGCCTTGGCCTGCTTCACCGGTTCGGTCAGGGGCTCGGATTCAAACGGCAGGATCACCAGCGCGTCGATGCCTCGCGCGACGAGATCCTCGACGTCGTTGACCTGCTTGGAAGCGTCGTTGGCGGCAGCGACCACGAACTCGATGTCAGGGAAGGCCTTTTTCATCTGTTCGACGGTACGCTTGGTCTGGAAGTTGAGACCGCCGGTCCAGCCATGGGTTGCCGCCGGGATGGAAATGCCGATCGTCTTACCGCCCGCTGCCAAGGAAGTTTTCGGCATGCCTACGGCGCCGAGCGCGAGCGCGATCGCTCCGCCCTTTAGGAAAGTTCTCTTCTCCACGGTGTGCTCCTCTCTAGGATAGCGGGTCAGACCTCTCGGCGACCCTTCTGCAGATAAACGGCGATGATGATGATGACCCCCTGGAACGCGCCGTTGAGATATGGGCTGGCGAGCGCCGTGAGGTTTAGGATGTTGTCGATCAGGCCGAGAATAAGGACCCCGACGATCGACCCCCAAATGCGGCCGAAGCCGCCTTTGAGCGCGGTCCCGCCGATGATCACGGCGGCGATAGCTTCAAGCTCCCACAGGAGACCGGTTGATGGCGTCGCGGCGCCGAGCCGCGGAACATAGATCATCGTGGCCAGGGCAACGCAGACCCCTTGGAACACGTAAGTCAGGATCCGCACGCGGTGGACGCGGATGGCCGAATATCTGGCTACTTCCGGATTTGACCCGATGGCGGTGATGTGGCGGCCAAGCCGGGCGCGGCGCAGGACCAATTCCGCCCCTATCGCTAGAACGATCATCGCGATCAACGGGTAGCTTACGCCGGCGACTGAGCCATAGTAGAGTGGTCGCGCGATCCCCTTGAGGCTGCTTGAAAGCGAGATCGAACCACCGTCCGAAAGCCAGGTGATGACGGACCGGAAAATGCCCATCGTGCCCAAGGTGACGATGAAGGCATCGATGCCGCCCTTGACGACGAGGACGCCGTTAAGCGAGCCCGCGACCACGCCCAGCGCCAATGCCAGGACTATGCCGATCAGCACGACCAGCCAACTGTCCCCGAGCGACGAGCCTGCAGCGTTCATGCCCATGATGACTAGGCCAGCGATCAGCGCCGACATTGATCCGACGGAAAGGTCGAGGCCACCAGCGGTGATAACGTAGGTGGCGCCAATGGCGATGATGCCGACGATTGCCGAGCGGGTCAGCAGATTGGATAGGTTGCCGGCAGACAGGAAACTGTCGCTCAGCATGCTGCCGATGAAGATCAGCGCCAGCAGGGCCATGATAGGTCCCAACGCGCTAAGTCGCTTGGTGGCGCCAAACCACGAACGGTGTGGCATGGCGTCGGCGGGGTTGGCGGCGGCGTTCATTTTGTGCGGCCTCCTTGGTCAGACCCATAGCGAGGCGAACGATGGTGCCCTCGTTGATGTCGTTGCCGGTCAAGTCGCCGGCGACGCTGCCTTTGCGCATCACCAGCACGCGATGCGCCAGACCGATGACTTCCTGCATCTCGGAAGAGATCACCACGCAAGCGGCGCCTTGCGCGGCGAGCCCGGCGATGACCCGGTAGATCTGCTGCTTGGAGCCTATGTCGACGCCGCGCGTCGGTTCGTCGAAGATGACCACTTCCGGTCGGCTCGCTAGGGTCTTGGCGATCAGGACCTTCTGCTGGTTGCCGCCGCTGAGCGACCGCGCGATTGCGTTGGGGGCGCCCCTTCGTATGTCGAACTCGCGAACAGCCTGGTCCAGCCGTCCGCGTTCTTCCGCTCTATTGATCCAGGCTCGGCCTCTCAGCGCGCCGACGGTAAGGGAAACGTTCTCATCGAGGCCGGCATCCAGGAGAAGCCCTTTACCCTTGCGATCTTCGGTCAGATAGGCCAAGCCGGCGGCCCATGCCTCGCGCGCCTTGGGCAGGTGTCCGCTTGCGGCTTTGGCAAAAGCGAAGTTCCGGCATTGCGCGGGTCTCAGGCCGGCGAGCGCTTCAAATGCTTCGGTCCGGCCGGAACCGACCAGTCCGGCAATTCCAAGAATCTCGCCGCGGCGCAGTCGGAAGCTGACTCCACTGACATGAGGCGGGCTTTGCAGATCGTCGACGCTGAGCACGACGTCGCCCGCGGGCATTGCACTCTTTACTGGATAGAGTTGGCTGAGTTCGCGGCCGACCATCAGCGCCGCCATCTCGTCTTCCGTCAGTTCCGACGCCGGTCCAACATGCCGGATGCGCCCGTCCCGAAGAACAGCCACTCTGGAGGCGATCGCCTTCACCTCGTCGAGACGATGAGAAGTGAAGATGATGGAACCTCCGTCCGACACGAATTGCCGCATCCGCCGGAATAGGGCTTCCACTTCGCGAGCGCCCAGCACGGCGGTCGGTTCATCCATGAGCAGAAGTTTCGGGTTCCTCGCGAATGCCTTTGCCACTTCCACCATCTGCCATTCGGTGTTGGGCAGGCCGGAAAGCTTGGCGCGGGGATCGGCTGACGAGCCCAATGCGTCCAGAAGCAGGCGGGAATCTCTGTGTATTTTCGGATAGTCGACGAGAAGGTGGCGACGAGGTTCGCGGCCGATGAAAATATTCTCGCCGACGGTCAGGTCCGGCGCGAGGCAGAACTCTTGGTGGATAAGGACGATCCCAGCATCCTCGGCACTTTGAACGGTCGCGGGGAGGGGACGTCCGCAGATCAAGGCCGTGCCGGCCGTTAGCGGCACATAGCCGCCAACGATGCGCATCAAGGTAGATTTCCCGGCGCCATTCTCGCCCACGAGGGCAAGAATTTCCCCACGATCGACCGACAAGGTGAGATCCTCGAGAACAGGATTCAGCCCATACGTCTTCGCGACGTCGCGCAACTCGACAAACGCCGTCATGAGATTTGACCTTCGGATTGTGATGAAGTCAGACGCCTACGCGCTGCTTCCTGCGAGCTTGAGCCTGTTCCATATGCGCTTCCTGCACCTGCGGCCTGGCGCTAACCTCGGGCACACCCACATCCCACCAGGCATCACCAGGCGTCCAGGTGAAACCATCGGACACCAGCGTGATGACCGTTGTCCGGTCCGTTCCGAGGGCCCAATCGACGGCTTGCGCGAGGTCCGCCAGACTGTCGACGCGCCGAGTGAGCGCGCCCATCGATTCGGCGTGCTTCACAAAATCGACGCTGAACGGCTCCTTCACGCGGCAATCCTTGATCAGGTTGTTGAAGGAGGCAGCGCCCTTGGCATTCTGGAGACGATTGATGACGGCGTAGCCGCCGTTATCGCAGACGATCACCACCATCTTATGGCCCGACAGGACCGTGGAATAAATGTCCGAGTTCATCATCATGTAGGTGCCATCGCCGATCATCACGATCGGCGTTCTCGTCGGGTCGGCCATGGCGGCACCCCAGCCGGCGGCAATCTCGTAGCCCATGCATGAGAAGCCGAATTCGCAGTCGAACGTATTGGGAGCCTTGACGCGCCAGTTCTTCATGACCTCACCCGGCAGTCCGCCCGCAGCCGTGATGACCAGGTCACGCTCGCCTGCGCGCGCATTCACGATGCCGATGACCTGGGCGTAGGTGGGAACGGGCTGATTGGTCGGCTGCTGGTACCCATCCAGCGCTTTGTTCCACTTGGCGAACTCGACGCGGCCCTTCTCGGTCCATTCCCTTGGCGCCTGCCACTCCTCCATCGCCGCCCCCAACTCGTTCAGCGAGGCCAGGGCATCGCCCACCACCGCCAGGGCACGATGCTTGGTCGCGTCCCAACGGGCCGCGTTGATGGAAATGAACTTGGCGTCCTGCGCGAAAGCGCTCCAGGAGCCGGTGGTGAAATCCATCAAGCGCGTGCCGACGGCAACGATCACATCCGCTGACGCGGCAAGCGCGTTGGCCGAAGTCGAGCCAACGATGCCGATCGGGCCGACATAGGCCGGATGATTGTGGCTGACCGTGCCTTTGCCGGCGATCGTCTCACACAACGGAATGCCGTGGATGAGGGCAAGGTCGGCCAACACCTGCTCGGCGCCTGAGTAGCGTGTGCCGCCACCAGAAATGATAAGCGGGCGCTTGGCAGCCTTCAGCAGCTTCACCGCTTCTGCAAGCCGGTCGGCATCAGGCCGTGGCCGCGGGATCGCGTGCACCGTCTCGGCGAAGAATTCCTCTGGGTAGTCCCAAGCCATCTCCTGGACATCCTGCGGCAGTGCGATGAATGCCGGGCCGCAATCAGCCGGATCGAGCATAGTGGCGACTGCCTGGGGGAGGGAGGAGATTATGCCTTCGGGATGAACGATGCGGTCCCAATAGCGGGTTACCGGCCTGAAGGCGTCATTGACGTTAATGGTCGGATTGCCGAAGTGCTCGACCTGCTGCATGACCGGGTCGGGGCGGCGATTGATGAAAGTATCGCCGGAGAGCAGCAGCACCGGCAGACGGTTCGAATGGGCCACCCCGGCGGCGGTGACCATGTTGAGGGCGCCGGGACCGATCGAGGTTGCGGCCACCATAATCTGGCGGCGGCGCTTGGCTTTGGCGAAACCGATTGCCGCGAGTGCCATCGACTGCTCGTTTTGCCCGCGCCATGTTGGCAACCTATCCTGGACCGCTTCCAGCGCTTCCGACAGGCAGGTCACATTGCCGTGCCCGAAGATGGCGAAGACGCCCGGAAAAAGCGGTACCCGCTCTCCGTCGACGATCGTGAACTGATTGCAAAGATAGCGGACCAGGGCTTGCGCCATGGTCAGACGGACCACTGACATTTGACTCCTCCGGGCATCGCGGCAACATCATGCCGAATGATGAATTCAATTCCTATTGCGGAACTGACTTTTTTGCAAGTGGCATTGCAGCAGAATGCAACGACAAATCCGGATCACCGGTTTTCGAGCCGGAATTCTCCGCTGGTAAACCAAGTGCAAAGAAGCCATCATGCAACAAAAATTGCAAGGATGTTGGCCGTGGATGAGAAAGTGAAAGCCCCAAAGGACTACGAGGAACTCATCCGCGTGATCCACGATCGGTATGAGCAGATGAGCAAGTCATACCAGAAGATAGCCGTATATCTCACGCAGAACCCAAATGATGTTGCGGTGCGATCCGTGAACGCGATCGGGGAAAGCAGCGGTGTTCACGCATCGAGCTTCGTGCGCTTTGCCCAGGCGCTAGGCTATGAGGGGTTCAAGGATCTTCAGACCCTTTTCCAGAAGCGATTGTCCACCGCGGCGCCCGGCTTTGAAGCGCGCGTCAAGGCGCTGGAGACGGAACTGGGGGCGCGAACCGACCGCAGCGAGTTCGGCCTGATGCACGATCTGGTCGTTCGTGATATCGCCTCGCTGCAGGAGATGCTCACAGCTATCCCGCCGGCAGATTTGGCCGAAGCCGTCAACCTGCTCGAGAAGGCCGACGTCATCTATCTGATCGGGCAATTGCGCTCGGCGCCAGTGGTCGAACTCCTGCGTTACATACTGACGATGCTGGGCAAGCGATGCACGTTGCTGGACCCTGGCGGCGGGCTCGCCACGCATATGGCTCGCGTGATCCGCCCACAGGATGTGCTTTTCGCGGTATCGTTCCGGTTCTATGCAAACGAGGTCGTGAATGTCGTGGAAGAGGTTGCCAGCAGGGGCGTCCCCATCGTGGCGATTTCGGACAGCACCTTGTCGCCGCTGACCAAGAGCGCACGCGTGCTTTTTGCGGTGCCCGAGCACGAATACACGTTCTCAAGATCGCTTGCGGCCCCGATGTGTCTTGCGCAGGCGCTAACAGTAGCGCTGGCAGCGCGCTTGCAGAACAATGGCGTTGACCCGCGGATCCCGACAGTCACAGGGCAATAGCTCTTCTGTGCCGCGGGCGGTGAGCATCATGCCGAGGGTGGCGATGAAGGGGGAGGAGCGGCGCAGCCTTGTGCTGCTCCGTATTGAAGCGAAAATCGACTGGTTGCGATCTACCATGAAATGTCTATTGACAAACCAATAGATGTTGCAATGATTGTTGCAATACGGTTTTAGGGAGGATTGCGCCAGCCTGCGCAGGGCTCGCGATCCATCGGCCATGCCGAGGATCAGCGCAGCCGGAGGTTGCTCCGCAGGGAGCGGAACGCTCATCCCACCATGCCGGAATCTTGTGACCGTTGCGCTGCCGCGTGGCGTGTCTCGTGCTGCATTCGGGGTGCTCAGATGTATAGCGACTACGGACTTTTCATCGACGGAGCCTGGCACTCAACGGGCGGGGGAGGCTTCACGCCGGTCCTCAGTCCGGTCACCGAACGGGCGCTTGGCGAGGTACCGAACGCGAGTGGGGAGGACACGCGCGCCGCGCTTGAGAGCGCTGATCGCGGATTTCGTTCCTGGAGAGCCAAGTCCGCCTTCGAGCGGGCCGACGCCCTGCATCGGATAGCCGACGAAATGCTGCGCCGCAAGGACGAAGGGGCACGGATGATCTCCAGCGAGACCGGCAAGCCGCTGGCGCAGTCGGAGCGGGAATGGGCTCTCGCGGTCGATCAATTCCGCTGGCATGCCGAGGAGGCGCGTCGCATCTACGGACGTGTCATCGAGAGCCGTGTCCCGGGCGGGCGTTTCGAGGTCCTGCATGAGCCTGTCGGCGTCGCCGCGGCCTTCACGGCCTGGAATTTCCCCGCAGCACTGGTGGCCCGCAAGGTCGCGCCAGCGCTGGCCGCCGGCTGTTCGATCGTGGTGCGCCCCTCGAGCCAGACCCCGGGCACGGCCATGGTCATGATTGACTGCATGCGAGCGGGCCTGTTGCCTGCGGGCGCGGTCAGCCTGCTGGTCGGCCCCACGGAAGCCACCTACACGCCGATCATGGCGTCGAAAGTAGTCCGGAAAGTGTCCCTGACCGGCTCAACGCGGGTCGGTCAGCAGATGATCCGCGATGCCGCCGATACGGTCAAGAAGGTCTCGATGGAACTGGGCGGCAACGCGCCGCTGATCGTCTTCGATGATGCCGATATTGAGACCGCGCTCGGTGTGGCGGTGCCGACCAAATATGCCAACGCCGGCCAGGTCTGCGTTACGCCCGACCGCTTCTTCATCCATGAAAGCCTGCATGACAAATTCGTCGAGGGCTTCGTCTCCCGGGCGAAGTCGCTAAAGCTTGGCGATGGTCTCGACCCCTCGGTGCAGATGGGGCCGCTGATCAACCGCAAGCGGCTCTCAGACATCGAGGCCGTGGTCGCGGAGGCCGAACGGCAAGGTGCCACGGTCGCCGCCGGCGGCCGCCGTGCGGCGGCCTTCAATGCCGGGCATTTCTTCGAGCCCACGGTGCTGACCAATGTCAGCGACGACATGGCGGTCTTCGCCGAGGAGAATTTTGGGCCGGTGGCGGCGATCAGCTCGTTCTCCAGCGACGACGAGGCGCTGCAACGCGCCAACACCTCCGACATGGGGCTTTCGGCCTACGCGTTCACACAAAGCCCGAAGCGTGCACGCCGGGCGGTTGCCGAACTGAAGGCTGGAATGGTCGGCGTCAACAGCTTCGCTCTTGCAGCCTCGGAGGCGCCCTTCGGCGGCACCAATTTTTCGGGCATGGGCAGGGAAGGGGGTATCGAGTCGATCAGGGACTACCTCGACACCAAGCTAGCCCAAGTCGTGTTCTAGGGCTGCCGCCATGATCCCCAACATCCTCAGGAAGCTCTGGGCCGATGGCCGTCCGACCATCAATGGTTGGCTCTCGATAGGCAATTCGTTCACCGCCGAGATCATGGCCGCGCAGGGCTATGACAGCATCGGCATCGACCTGCAGCACGGCGCGCTCGACTACAACGCCATGCTGCCCATGCTGCAGGCCATGCGCGCCTCGGGCGTCACCCCGCTGGTGCGTGTCCCCTGGCTCGAGCCGGGCATCATCATGAAGGCACTGGACGCCGGCGCCTACGGGATCATCTGCCCGATGATCAACACTGCGGAGGAAGCCGCACGATTTGTCTCCTGTGTGCGCTATCCGCCGGTGGGTCAGCGCTCCTTCGGGCCAACCCGCGCCAATTTCGCGGTCGGCGCCAACTATGCGGCGGAAGCCAATGGCGAAATCCTCGCCTTCGCGATGGTCGAGACCGCCGACGCGATGGCTAATCTCGATGCGATCGCGGCCACGCCAGGGCTCGACGGCATCTATGTCGGGCCGGCCGACCTGACCTTCAGCCTGCACGGCGGTCGCCTGCCTCCGGCCTTCGACCGCGAAGAGCCGGAAATGATCGAGGCGTTGCAAACGATTGTGCGGGCATGCCGCAATCATGGCATTCGCGCCGCGCTGCATTGCGGCACTCCGGAATATGCCGGCCGCGCAGTGGGGTGGGGCTTCGACATGACCACCGTCTCCAACGACGTGCGCCTGCTCGCCGGCGCCGCCGACGCCGCCGTGAGGCGGTTCCGGGCGCTGACGGCCGGAGTGTCCGCCAAGAGTGCCGACGCCAGGGGAGGCTACTGATGCCGCATGTGCTTGTCGCAGGCAAACTGCATCCTAGCGGCGTCGCCCTGCTCGATCGGGCTCCGGGTGTAACCTACGACTATGTCGAGGAGGTTTCCGAGCCAAGCTATGCCTCGCTGATCGGCAAGGCCGATGGGCTGGTCATTCGCACCCAGCCGCTGTCGGCTCCGACCATCGACAATGCACGCAACCTCCGCATCGTCTCGCGGCATGGGGTCGGCTACGACTCTGTCGACCTGCCGGCGCTCAACAAACGCGGTATCGCGCTGGCAGTCGTCGGCGATGTCAATTCCGTCTCCGTGGCCGAGCACGCCATCATGCTGCTGCTGGCAGCCGCCAAGCGCACGCTGCGCGCCGATCGGGCCGTTCGCGAAAAAGGCTGGAACTGGCGCAACAAGCTCGAGGCGTCGGAACTAGCGGGCAAGCGGCTGCTCATCATGGGTTACGGCCGGATTGGCCGGCATCTGGCCCGTATGGCCGCTGGCTTTTCCATGGAGGTCGAAGCCTACGATCCTTTTCTTGAGAAGGTTGGCTGGCCGGATGGCCAGGTAAGGTCGGCCGGCGACCTCGACGCGGCGGTCGGTCGTGCCGACGCGATTTCCGTGCACGCGCCCAAGGGTGAGAGGCCGTTGCTCGGCGCTCGTGAATTCGGGCTCATGAAACGCGGCGTCATACTGATCAACACCGCACGCGGCGGCGTGGTCGACGAGTCTGCCCTGATCGAGGCGCTGCGCGGTGGCGCGGTGGCGGCCGCGGGACTAGATGTTTTCGACCACGAGCCCCCTGACCCGGATAATCCGCTGCTGGCTATGGATCAGGTGATCCTGACGCCGCACATCGCCGGTCTCACCGCCGAATGCGGGGAACGCATGGCGGTGTCCTCGGTCAGGAACGTCCTCGATTTCTTCGAAGGCAAGATCGACCCTACGCTCGTCGTCAATGGATCAGAAATCAATGGGAAATGAGAAACCCAAGCTGCGGGTCGGGCTGATCGGGACCGGCTTCATGGGCAAGACCCATTCGTTCGGGTTCGCCGCGGCGGAACGTGTTTTCGATCTGCCCTTCGAGCTCGAGCTTCATACCGTCGCGGACCGCACCGAAGAACTTGCCCGCGCAGCTGCGCGTGGGCTCGGCTTCAAGAACGCTACCGGCGATTGGCGCCGACTTGTCAGCGAACCGGATATCGATCTTGTCGACATCACCGCGCCAAACGCGTTCCACCACGAGATGGCGCTGGCCGCGATCGCCGCCGGCAAGCATGTCTATTGCGAGAAGCCGCTTGCACCGCGCGCAGCAGAGGCCGCCGAGATGGCAAACGCTGCCGTGTCTGCCGGCGTAAGCACACAGGTCGGGTTCAACTATCTATGCAATCCGATGATGGCGCTGGCCCGTGAACTCATCGCATCCGGCGAGCTTGGCGAAATCCGTAGCTATCGCGGGATTCACGCCGAAGACTACATGGGCGACGCGGACGGTCCCTTCACCTTCCGCCTCGACCCGGTAGGTGGCGGTGCGCTGGCCGATCTCGGCAGTCATGCCTTGGCGACCGCCGAGTTCCTGATCGGCCCTATCGAACGCGTTCTTGGCGACGAGGTCACCGTCATCAACAGTCGCCCGGACGCCAAGGGCGGCCGTACCGCCGTCGAGGTCGACGACATCGGCCGCGCATTCTTGCGCTTCGCCAACGGCGCCACGGGCAGCATCGAGGCGAGTTGGGTGGCGACCGGCCGCAAGATGCAGCATGACTTCGAGATCTACGGTTCCAAGGGCGCGTTGACGTTCAGCCAAGAGCGCTTCAACGAGCTTCATTTCTACGTCGCGGCGGATGCTGGCCGTGTCCGTGGTTTCCGTCGGATTGAAGCAGGGCCTGATCATCCGCCCTACGGACTGTTCTGCGTCGCCCCAGGCCATCAACTTGGCTTCAACGATCTCAAGGCGATCGAGATAGCGCTGTTTCTTGAGGCCATCGCGGGCCAGCGCTCCGAGCCGTTCGGCTTCAAGTCCGGGCAGCGCGTTCAGGAACTCGTTGAGGCCGTTCACACGTCGGCGGTTGAGACTCGCTGGGTCTCCACCCTAAAGCATGTCGCGTGAAAGAGGATTCACGCAACCTGCTTCAGGTCTTTGATTTAAAGCATGCCTCCCGAAACCGCTGCACACTTTCGGGAGGCATGCTTTAGCGAGCAACTAAACTCTTGGGTTATCCCGAAGGTAACGGCGCGCTATAAGCCGCGTTGGGACGACCGCCCCGGCACTATTGCAGGCTGACGCGCTAGCTAGCCAGCCGCCATCGACCGGCAAAATCGCGCCGTGCACGTATTCGGAGGCTGGCGAGGCCGTATGCACCCGCTTCGGGCAGGCGGAGAGCGACCCCGCGGCTCCCAGGCCGGAGAGTGTTCCGGCTACGACGCAGACCTTCCATCCACACGGTTCATTGCACGACCTCATATCCGGCGGCGGCCATGACCCTCATCAGTTCAGCATGTCCCTTGATCGCCATCGCTATTGGGGGAGAAACCTTTGGATCCTGCTCGGCTTCGACCACGAACCATCCTTCATAGCCATATCGCGCCAAGCGCTTAACGATCGCCCCGAAGTCGAGGTCGCCGTCGCCAGGCACCGTGAAGGCGCCTTTGACGACGGCGTCGAGGAAGCTTTCCCTGTCGCGATCAATCGCCTTAATCACGTCGAACCTGACATCCTTGGTGTGTACATGGGAGATGCGCGCGCTGTGCCTGTCGATGACGCCCAAGACGTCGCCACCGGCGAAAGCCATGTGCCCAGCGTCAAACAACAGCGGCAGGGCCTCGCCTGAGTGCTTCATCAGGAGATCGACTTCCGCCTCGGACTCGATCGCGGCGGCCATGTGGTGGTGGTAGGCGATAGGCATTCCTTGTTCGGCGCACCATTCGGCAAAGTCGGTCATTTTCGCGCCGTATGTCCGAATGTCCTCCTCGCTCAGCTTTGGCTTGGTTGCCAACGGTTTGGCGCGGTCGCCCTGGATAGAGCGCGCCACCTCGCCATAGACGATGCAAGGAGCGTTCATAACCTTGAACAGCTCCATCTGCGGCGCGATCCGGTCTTTCTCGCGCTCAATATCGCCGTCGAGAAGTGCCCCGGAAAACCAGCCCCCGCATATCGAGATGCCAAACTTATCCAGGATCGGACCGAGCTCAGCGGGGTCGAGCGGGAACCGTCTGCCGGTCTCCATGCCAGTGAAGCCTGCCACAGACGCTTGCCTCAGGCATTCATCGAGACTGACATCGTCGGATAATTCTTCCAGATCGTCGTTCCACCAGGCGATGGGCGCGATTCCGAGCCTTGCTTTCATCTACAACTCCCGAGCACGTTGGACGAGCATTCAGTGTTTGCCGAAATGAGCGAGAGGCCGGCTGTCCATTCTGGACTATCATGGCGCATCATATACGTGCTGCTCCCCTGCAATCGCACAGGGCCTTGAGCATCGTATCAGCAGGTGAACGGGTCTTGCCCCCGTACGTCGCCAATTCTCCCTCCGGCGCTTTCTCCCGTTGGCAACGACAATTCCTATTGACAATTTGGCTGGAGCGCAACAAACATTGCAGGCTTTTGCAACGAAATTTGTTGCGATCGATTTCTGGGAGGAATTGTTGCAACGAATCGCTGTGCTCGGCTGTGGCCGAATTGGAGTGATGCATGCCGCAAACGTTGCGGCGCATTCAGGAGCAAGACTGGCCGGCGTCTACGATGTGAACCTAGACGCGGCCTCTGCCTGCGGCGCCAGGTACGGCGTGCCGGTATTTCAGTCTTCCGACGCCGTGTTTGCAGCGGACGACGTCGATGCCGTGCTGATCGCTACTTCTACCAGCACCCACTCAGATCTGATCGAAGCCGCGGTCAGGGCCGGAAAGCCAATCCTCTGCGAAAAGCCGATAGATCTGGATTTGAAGCGGGTCGAACTCTGCAAGCGCCGCATTGGCGCTAGCGATGTGCCGATCATGCTGGGCTTCGTGCGTCGCTTCGACCCCGGTCACCGGGCCGCGCGCGAGGCGATGCTGGCTGGCGAGATCGGCGACCTGCACCAGGTGATCATCACCTCGCGCGACCCCGGCATGGCATCTTCCGCTTACATCGAAGTCTCCGGCGGCATCTTCCGCGACATGACCATCCACGACTTCGACCTCGCCCGCTACCTCCTGGGCGAGGAGGTGGTTGCGGTCTCGGCCAGTGGATCGCGACTGGTGGACCCTCCGCTGATGGAACGCTGCAACGACTACGACACCATCGCGGCTGTCCTATCCACTGCTTCAGGCAAGCAGGCAATAATCACGAACTCGCGACAGGCAGCCTACGGATACGACCAGCGGGTCGAACTACTTGGCAACAAGGGCATGCTAATTTCGGAAAATCGTCGCAACAACCATGTCACCAAGCATGTCCGCGACGCGACGAACGTCTCCGCGCCGCTGCTGAATTTCTTCATCGAGCGCTATTCCGAAGCGTTCAATGCCGAGATCAGCGCCTTTGTAAATTCCATCGAGGCCAAAAAGCCCGTCGAGGTCGGGTTCGAGGATGGGAGGCTCGCGCTCGTCCTGGCCGAGGCCGCGGCAAAATCCGTGACCGAACACCGGGTCGTTGCGGTCAAAGAGATCGGCTGACGAGTACAGGCGAACTGGCCGATCGGGTGATGCGGGGTCACGCGAGGTCTGGGCTGCGGCTCACCGCAGAAAAACGTTCGCGCCATCGAGAGCGCGAAAAGGTCTTCGCCCCCGACTACTAGGCGCCTGTGTGCCTGTCGGTTGCGCAGTTGGACGTCACAGGGGTCCACAACAGGAGTGATTAGGGATGTTTGTGATGAATGGATCCGATGAATTCCTTGGCGCGATACAGCTGGATGACTTTCGATCCCAGGTAGAAGTGGCCACAGCCGACTATCCTCGAGCGGCCGAAATCACATCCAACATCCCGATCTACGACGGCCGCGAGGTGGACGAGGGCATCAAGCGGGAATGGGCCGATGTAATTGGAAAGGGGCCTGGTGTTTTCGTCGTCCGCAGTGCGTTCAGGGACCTTTCCGCCGTCGATGCGGCGACCGAGATATTTCGGGAGATTATCGCGGATGAACGAGCTGCCGGTATCTCGGGCGGCGACCACTTCGCGAAGGCCGGGGCCAACGACCGCATCTGGAACAGCCTGCAAAAGCTGTGCCTGCGCGCTCCTGAAGTCTACGTGCGATACATGGGCAACCCAATTGTCGATCTGGCCTGTCGTGCCTGGCTGGGTCCGGATTACCAGCTGGCAACGCAGGTTAATCAGGTGCGTCCGGGTGGCAAGGCGCAGGCCCCGCACCGTGACTATCATCTGGGCTTTATGACGCCTGACCAGATGGCACTTTACCCGCCGCACGTTCACCTCATGGGACCAACGCTGATCCTCCAAGGCGGGGTAGCTCATGTCGACATGCCTGCTGCGAGCGGCACCACAAAGCTGCTTCCCCACTCGCAAAAGTATCCTCAGGGCTATGTCGCTGCACAGCTTCCAGAATTCCGCGACTATTTCGAAGCGAACTGCGTCCAGCTCCCGATGGCCAAGGGCGATGCGATCTTCTTCAGCCCGGCGCTGTTCCACGCCGCGGGCGAGAACAAAACGACCGATTTCGTCCGAATGGTGAATCTGCTGCAGGTTGCCTCGGCGTTCGCCAAGCATATGGAGAACATCGACCGCCTAGCGATGGTGAAGGCTATTTTCCCATATCTTGGCAGTCTCTCGGCGCAGGAAAGGGCGGGAGTTATCGCGGCAACCGCGGATGCCTACCCTTTTCCCACCAATCTCGACACCACTCCCCCGGTCGGCGGCCTGGCGCCCGAAAGCCAGAAGGCGCTGCTCGCACGGGCCATCGCCGAGGGATGGGACTACCCGCGTTTTGAAGCTGCGGCTGACCAACAAGCGCAAAGACGCCGCGCCTGACCGGCATACCGCGCCTGCTTCCGGCGGTTGCAAACTGGAAGCGCCCCTAAGGGAGGATAGCAAAATGAAGAAGATCCTGAAATCAATCATGCTTGGCGCGATGATCGCCACGTCGGCGATCTCAATGGCCTATGCGAAAGGCGAGAAAATCGTCTTCATCAGCTTCGCGCCCGACAGCGACACCTGGTGGAACGTGATCAAGAATGCGCTGAAGGAGACCGGCGACGAAATGGGGGTGCAGACCACGTACCAGAACCCTCCGACGGGTGACCTTGCGGATATGGTTCGCCTCATCCAGCAGGCGACCGCCGCGCATGTCGACGGCATGATCGTTGCGTTGGCCGACTACCAGACGCTCAAGGCGCCGCTTGAGGCGGCGATCTCGGCCGGCATCCCAGTTGTCACCGCGAACTCCGGTACGCCCGAGCAGTCAAAGGAACTCGGCGCTCTGATGCATGTGGGGCAGGCGGAATACGATGCCGGGCATGCCGCCGGCGAGCGTGCGAAGGCAACCGGCGCCAAGACGTTCCTTTGCGTCAACCACTATATCCAGAACCCATCGTCAGTCGAGCGCTGCCAAGGGTTTGCCGATGGCATGGGCGTCGCGCTGGGTGATCAGATGATAGATTCGGGCATTGATCCCGGCGAGGTGAAGGGCAAGGTAATGGCATACCTGACCAAGCACGCGGACACCGGCGCAATTATCACCTTAGGTCCCAACTCGGCGGCTCCCACGGTCGAGGCGGTGAAGGAGATGGGCATCGCCGGCAAGATCAACTTCGGTACATTCGACCTGTCGCCCGAAATCACTGCCGGCATCAAAGACGGCACCATCAACTACGCCATCGACCAGCAGCCTTACCTCCAAGGAGCCGTTCCCGTCTTTGTCCTGACGAACTTCATCCGATACGGCATCTCGCCTGCCAACTCGGTGAAGTCGGGACCGTCCTTCGTGACCAAGGACAATGTGGAGAAGGTCGAGAAACTCGCCGGCGAATATCGCTGAGCACGGTCAGCGAGGGCGTGTGAGCGCCCTCGCTCTCCTTGGATCATCAAATGGGAAGGCAGACATGACCGACGAACGCATCAAGAATGTGTCGCCACTTCGTCAGGCTCTCATCCGGCCTGAACTTGGAGCGATGGTGGGGACAATCCTTGTCCTCGGTTTCTTTCTCGTCATTGCGGGCGGCAGCGGCATGTTCGCGCCGGAGGGTATCTTGAACTGGTCGATCGTTTCGGCGCAGTTCATGATCATTGCCGTTGGCGCCTGCATGCTCATGATCGCAGGCGAATTCGATCTTTCCGTCGGCTCGATGATCGGCTTCTCCGGAATGATACTGGCGCTGCTGATGACGGTCGGCGGTGTACCCTGCTGGGCTGCGATTCTGATAACCTTCGCGTTGTCGATGGCGCTCGGCGCGGTGAATGGCTTGCTGGTCATCAGGACTGGGTTGCCCTCCTTCATTGTCACGCTGGCTTTTCTCTACATCCTGCGCGGAATGACGATCGCCACTACCGTTTTTTACACGCGCAAAACAACCATAGCGGGGCTTGAGCCCTACACGCAGAACGATTGGCTCGCCCCCCTTTTCAGCGGAAAGATCCTCTCGGGTTTTTTCGTCTGGCTCGGCCATGTGGGCTGGCTGAGAACCTTCACGGCCGGCAACAGGGCGGGCCAGCCCGTTGTCGATGGAATACCTATGTTAATCATTTGGGCGATCGCATTGGTTATCTTTGCGCAATGGTTGTTGACGCGAACGCGTTTTGGCAATTGGGTTTTCGCCGCGGGCGGCGACCAGCAGGCGGCACGCAACATGGGCGTGCCAGCCAATCGCGTTAAGCTGCTGATGTTCGTCTTCTCCGCTTTCTGCGCATGCCTTTTTGCCACGTCGCAGGTGCTTGAATTCAACTCCGCCTCAGCCGACCGCGGCCTCTTGAAGGAATTCGAGGCGATCATCTGCGTCGTTATCGGAGGTGCGTTGCTAACCGGTGGGTATGGCTCGATCATCGGCGCTGCTCTGGGCGCGATCATCTTTGGCGTGGTTCAGCAGGGGCTGTTCTTCGCCAACGCCGAGAGTTCTCTCTTCCGCGTGTTCCTGGGCGGCATACTGCTCGTGGCCGTGATCATGAACACCTACATCCGTCGTGCGATTACAGGAGAGCGATAATGACCGCCCCTATCGTCGAGATGATCGACATTAAGAAGCACTTCGGTTCCGTCATCGCGCTGAACGGCGTTTCCTTCGACGTCAGGCCAGGCGAATGCCATTGCCTTCTCGGCGACAACGGCGCCGGAAAATCGACTTTCATCAAGATCATGTCGGGCGTGTTCAAACCAAGCGGGGGTGAAATTCGCGTCGCCGGGCAGATGGTCGGTTTTGCCACGCCCCGTGACGCGATGGGCGCTGGCATCGCAACCGTCTACCAAGACTTGGCGATGATCCCGTTGATGAGCGTCACCCGCAATTTCTGGATGGGCCGCGAACCTCAACGAGGCATATGGCCATTTCGCAATATGGATTTCGAAAAGGCAAATACGGTCACCCTGCAGGAGATGCGTAAGATGGGCATCAACCTACGCGGTCCGGATCAGGCGGTCGGCACGTTGTCGGGCGGCGAGCGTCAGACTGTGGCAATCGCGCGTGCCGTCTATTTCGGAGCCAAGATCCTTATTCTGGACGAGCCGACATCGGCTCTTGGCGTCCGGCAGACGGCCAACGTGCTTTCCACCGTCGATCGGGTGCGCAAGCACGGCATCGGTGTTGTCTTCATTACACACAACGTTCGCCATGCCTTGGCCGTGGGTGACAGGTTTACCGTTTTGAATAGAGGACAGACCTTGGGAACGGCCGAGCGCGGAAAGGTCCGTGCGGAGGAACTCCAGGAGATGATGGCTGGCGGCGGGGAACTGGCGGCGCTCGAAGCCTCACTCGGCGGTACGATCTGACAGCGCAAACATTTCACTCGCAGCTTGGGTACCGCGTCTCGATCTCGCCAGCAGAGCGAAGGGACTAGCATGAGCTTCACCGACAAAAGTTGTCTGCGAACCCCGCCGCTTGCGCGGCGTCAGCGCCTTGGCTTTGTGGGAGGCGGTCGGGGTGGCCTTGTAGGAGATTGGCATTTCGCCGGAGCGCGTTTGTCAAACCACTGGGACGTCGTCGCCGGCGCCTTGTCTTCGCGACCCGACAACGCTGTGGCTTCCGCCCGCGACTGGATGATCCCACCGCAACGCTCCTATTCCGACTTTCGCCAAATGGCGCAAGTAGAAGCCGCGCGCGCCGACGGCATCGAGGCGGTTGCGATCTGCACGCCAAACTGGAACCACGCCGAGATCGCCGCGTGTTTCCTCAAGGCGGGAATCGACGTCATTCTCGACAAGCCGATGACGACAACGATGGCCGACGCCAAGATGCTTGTTGCGCTTCAGCGCCAGACAGGGGTGTCGCTCACGATGACCTATCCCTACGCGCACCACGCCATGGTTCGACAGGCGCGCGCGATCGTCGACAGTGGTCTTCTGGGGACCATCAATCAAGTCCACCTCGAATATCTGCAGGAGTGGAATTGCGGGGCCCAGCCGGTCGATACGGCTGTGTGGCGTCAGGATCCGTCGAAGGTCGGGCGGTCCTCGATTGTTGGCGATATCGGAACGCATGCCTATCACCTGCTCAAGACGATGACCGGCCTGGACGTTTCCGACGTGAGGGCTGACATGTTCGTTTGTGGTGGCAGGAAACCACAGCCCGACACGGCACACATCAACTTGCGACTGTCCAACAGCGCCCCGGGGTTGATGCACCTATCCAACGCTACGCCTGGGCAATATTGCGGCCTGCGCATTCGCATCTGGGGCAGCGGGGGAGCTGTGGAATGGGATCAGGAGCGGCCCGAATACCTGAAGTTTACGCCTTTGGAGCAGCAGGAGCAGACCTTCGTTCGCGGCGTCGGCAATGGCGTCCTTGGCGAAGCCGAGCAGCTTGTTCATCTGCCCCGAGGCCATGGCGAGGCGCTGACCGACGCCTGGGCCAACCTCTACGCTGAAGCGGCTCTCGTGATCGCGGCGCGTCGCGCAAGACGTCAGGCCCCTGCAGGCGTGCGGCTTGCTGGAGCGGCAGAGGGATTGGCCGGTATGCGCTTCATAGACGGCTGCGCGGACAGCTATGAGGCCGGCGGCGCATGGATCAAGCTTCAACACGACGAGTGATCGACATGCAAAGCGCGATCCGTTTTGGGCTCAACCGGATGTGTCTGCCGCATAGACCGCTCTCTGAGTTCCTCGATCTGGCGGTCGAGGTCGGAGCGGAAGCCGTTGAACTTCGCAACGATCTGCCAGGGCTCGAGATCGCCGATGACCGCCCTCTTAGCGAGGTCAGGGATCTGGTGCAGCAGAGCGGTTTGGCGATTGCCTCCGTCAATTGTCTAGAGGATTTCAATGCGCTTGTTGACTTGAGCTATGCCGAGAAGTTGATCACTAGCACGGCTGAGTTGGGCGCGCCGTTCCTGGTGTTGTGCCCACTCTTTTTGGAAGGCCATGGCTGGAGCGAAGCGGAGGCGGCGCGCAATCTGAGGCGCGGCCTGAAATCCCTGGCCCCCATACTTTCCGACCATGACGTCGTTGGGCTGGTGGAGCCGCTCGGCATGCCGACCAGCACCCTCCATAGCCAAACTGCGGCCGTCGATGCAATCGAGGACGTGAACGGTTGGCAAAACTTTGCCATCCTGCACGACACATTCCAGTTCTGGCGCGCGGCGGACACGGTCATCCACTATGACCGCATCGGCTTGGTTCATGTTTCGGGTATCGCGCCCGGGACCAAGGACCATTCCGACCTGCGCGAGCCGGATCGTGGTTTCGTGTTTGCCGGCGACAGGGCGCGCAACCGCGCACAGATCCGGGACCTCCGAGATCACGGCTATGACGGCGTGGTATCGATGGAGCCCTTCGACCCATGCGTTCACGACGATCCCGCCATTGCTCGGCGCCTGAAGCAGAGCTTCGATTTCCTCAATTTGGAGGCCGGTGGTTCAAGGTCGGAATAACGCGATATCCAGAAGGGGAGCGAACGTGTTGCTAAATGGCAGCGCGCTTGCTGCCTTCCGAGGCTACCGACCAGGGCGGCATCGGAGCAGTGCCTGCGCGATGGCCGCTTGACCTGCCAGTACCTCATCGAGCAATAGCCACTAGGTCACAATCGACGAGTCCGTGCGATTTTGCAAGGAATATTGCGTAATCGCAAAGTTCCAGTATGGTCGTCATCGAAAAGGATCGACCATGCAGTTTTCGCGATCAAAGCCTCGCTCTGCCAGCGAGCTGATGACTACTTTGAATTCGGCTCAGGACAATATGGGCAAGGGCGGACGGCGCGTTGCAAATTTTTTCATCGCGAACCTTGGAGAGACTGCCCTTCTATCAAGTTCCGAGGTCGCGACCCGCTGCGGCGTGAACGCATCCAGTGTTGTACGATTCGTCCAGACTTTGGGATTTTCCGGCTACCGGGAATTCCAATCGATTCTGCATCAACATTTGTCCAAGTCGATGGTCGACGCCAGGCACTCAGGCGTCGGCGGGATTTCGTTGCCCGAGATTTCGAAGCCGCTGCGTCTTTATCTTCTCGCCGATTCCGGGCGATCGTTCAACGAGGCCGCGGAAGCCGCCGCGAAGAACTTCAGCGCGCAAAACCCGTCGGTCGAAATTGAAACAGAGTCCCATGTCTCATACGCTGTCGAACCTGAGGACTTCGCGGGCCGGATTAGGAGCGCGGCCGAAAAGTCCGATGGCATTATCCTGGTCGCCAGAGAGCATCCGGCAGTCAACGACGCAGTGAGGGCAGCCACGGGACGGGGCCTCCCGGTGATCTGCCTGACCACCGATCTTCCCTTGTCGGGAAGGGCAGCTTACGTCGGTTCGGACCAATATGTCTCGGGGGCTACGGCAGCCTGGCTTTGTGGGCGAATGCTTCCGCGCGGGACAACCGGCAAAGTCCTATTTGTTTGCAGCGTGCCATTTCGCTGCCAGCAAGACCGCGAGCAGGGGTTCAGACACGTCCTGCGAACAGAATTCTCATCCTTGGCCATCGATGAACGGGTAAGTTCCAACGAGAGCATTGAGGTCATCTATGAGGCTGTCCGGCGATACATGGGAAAGAACGGCCCGCCGGCGGCTATCTACAATGTATCAGGCGCCAACTTGGGAGTTGGGCGCGCACTTGAAGCTGAAGGTCTTAGTCATTCGATCGTGTTTATTGGCCATGAGTTAAACACGAACTCGCGGTCGTTGCTCGAGCGGGGCATCATGGATGTGACGATCGGTCATGACTTCGATCGCGAAATCGCGCTGTCGGTAGAGTGCATAAGGATGGCGCGGCAGGGGGTTCAACCCGTCAATCGCATAACGCAAAGTCAGGTATTCACTCGCTTCAATTGCGCTATCTTCTGATTGCCTGAAGCATTCTGCGGTGAGGCAGGATCATTGGCGACTAAAATGGTTCCGCGCTTCAGTCGCCCGTCAGTCCCTCTAGATCGCCAGCTTCGAGACCGGGGTCGGAGGGGCGAAGGGGTAGGCGCCCCAGACTGACTGGTCGAAATTGATTACAGAGCCCGTCATCATCCCGGCATCCTCCGAAGCCAAAAATGTGACGGCCTTGGCCACTTCCGTGGGAGCCAGCAGGCGCTCGAAAGGTTGTTCGGCCGCAGCCTTTTCGAGCCAGTTTGCGTCCGCGCCGTGATACTCGCGCTGGATGCGATCCTCGCCGTCGGAAGCCATCCAGCCGATGTTCAGCTGATTGACCCGGATCTTGTTCCGCATCGTTGCAAACGCGGTGTTGCGGGTAAGCGTGGCAAGAGCACCTTTGGAAGCGCAATAGGACGCGATGAACGGTTGCCCGGCAAGCGCCGAGGTCGAGCCAATGTTCACGATCGCTCCTTCGACGTTGTCCCGAATCATCCGGCGAATTGCTTCCTGCATCAAAAAGAAGGGGGCGCGCGTATTGATCGCAAACATCCGGTCGAACAGCTCTTCGCTCGTATTGAGGATGTCGCCTCGGTCTGTGAGACCGGCGGCATTCACTAGAACATCGACGCGCCCAAAGGCCGTATCCGCGGCCCCAATCACCGTCCTACAATCGGCTACGCTCGCCAGATCGGCTTGGACGAAGCGAACGACGCAGCCTGTCTTAGCCTCAATCGCCTCGGCGACGGCGCCGCCCTTGTCGGCGTTGCGCCCGCAGGTGATAATTCCGGCGGCGCCCGCGTCTGCGAAATGCATGGCGATCGCAGCACCCAATCCCTGTGTCCCGCCGGTGATCACCGCGAATTTCCTATCGACTCTGTTCATTTTTCAATGCTCCTCAGGTCTGCAATGAAATTTGCAGAAGAAATCAATGCGGAATTTGTATTGACACGCATGCAAAAATGCAAGATGCTTTGCACAATGCACGCAAAGAATAGTGCCCGGCTTGCATGACAGGCCGCAGGGGAGGAAATTGATGTTGCGTATCGCCGTGCTCGGCTGTGGCCGGATTGGTCAGATGCATGCTGCCAATGTCGCGCGGCATCCGCGATCCAAGTTGGCGGCGGTATTTGATGTCAATTCAGAGGCGGCCGAAAAGGTCGCGGCGGCTCAGGGCGTTAAGGCCGCGGCCAGCGCAGAGGAGATTTTCGCGTCCGACACGGTGGACGCCGTTCTGATCGCCACGGCAACTCCCACCCACGCCGACTACATAGAAATGGCCGTCGCTGCGGGTAAAGCGGTTCTGTGCGAGAAGCCGATCGACCTTAGCCTGGCCCGCGTCGAGGCTTGCGCCGCCAACATCGGCGATACCAAAATCCCGATCCAGCTCGGCTTCAACCGTCGTTATGATCCCGGGCATAGCGCAGCGCGAACGGCGATGCTGGCTGGCGATATAGGCGAATTGCACCAGGTCATTATCACGTCACGCGATCCGGCGCTGCCGCCGCGAGCCTATCTGGAGGCGGCGGGCGGACTGTTCCGGGACATGACGATCCACGACTTCGATTTGGCTCGCTTCATGCTCGGCGAAGAGCCGACCGAGGTCTTCGCGCTAGCCAATGCACTCATCGATCCGGCACTTGGAAGGGAACTCGATGAAGTCGACAGTGCAATGTTCATCCTGAGGACCGCGTCGGGCAAGCAATGCCACATCAACAACTCGCGCACGGCGGTCTACGGCTACGATCAGCGCGTTGAGCTCATCGGGAGCGCGGGCATGCTTCTTTCCGACAACCGCAAACCTCACGAATTGCGCCGCTTTACAAGCACGGCCGCCGAGGCGAGCCAGCCGTATCAGTTCTTCTTTCTCGAGCGCTACCAGGAAGCCTTCATGGCGGAGATCGATGGGTTCGTGGACTGTGTGGAGAAAGGCGCCGTTCCGCTGGCGAGTTTCGAAGATGGGCGCCGTGCGCTCATCCTGGCGGAAGCGGCTTACAAATCCATGAAAGAGGCACGCTTGGTGCGTGTCTCCGAGGTGGCTGCATAAAGCATTCGGCGGCGGATCCGCAGGAGGAAGAAAGATCCGCGCAGTGGGAGGAGTGGCGTTTGGTGAAGTCTGGGCTCGCACGGATCGCTGTGTCGGGACATGACCGAGACCGGTCCCGCAATGGCGCCGGGCATCTTGGCTGTGCCTTCCTTGCGATCACGATCGAAGGAGAACCGCGAAAGCGTGCCCTCACTGCCGACTTCTCCGCAGGGCTCTTTTAATGCGGCCAGGCAAGCACTGCAATTGCATTTGCGGGTGACGACATCGCGAACGATGTCTCATCGCAAGGTCGAACCTTTCTGTGGTGAGCACAGAAGGCCCAAGCGGCGTCAAGCCCGGCTCAACGGGCGGTCGGACCGCGCAACAAAAGGAGGATTCAATGAAATTTCCAACTCTCCCCATTTCTCGCCGCAGAGCCGCCAGCACGGTTGCTTTCGGCGCGCTGTTCCTTGCAATAACCGCCGGGACCGCGCTTGCCGAATACAAAGCCGCGGACGTGAGGATCGGTTTCACCCCGAAGTTTCTCAAGGATGATTTCCAGACCCTGATGCTGGATCTCTCAAAGAAGGCCTTCGATGCAAAGGGTTTCACCCTGGTCGGTGCTCCTGATCCGAATGGCGATATCGCCGCCGAAGTCGATGCGCTCCAGAACATGATTGCCAACGGCGCAAATGTCCTGGTCTTCGCGCCCATTGACGCCGCGGGAATCGTTCCGGCGGTCAAAAAGGCGAACGACGCCAACGTCCTCGTCTTCTCGATCGATGATGCTCCCGCGGGCGGCAAAGTGACGGCGACGGTGCGCGCGGACAATGTCGACGCAGGTGTTCAAGGCGCCAAGGAAATGGTCAAGCGCCTGCAGGCAAAGCCGTGCTGGACCGACAACAGCTGCATCGTGCTCGAGCTGCAGGGCGCCCTGACCACCCCCAACGGCCGCGATCGCTCCGACGGTTTTTCCAAAACGTTGCACGAGCTCGCGCCCAAGGTGAATCTGATACAGCGCCCGACCGAATGGACTGCCGACATGGCGGCCGACGCTGCGCAGAACGTCCTCACCCAGAATCCTTCATTGAGCGGTATCTTCATGGCATCCGAACTCATGGCATCGGCCGTGAACGCCCAGCTCACCAACGCCGGCAAGGGCGCTCCGGTGGGGGACCCGAACTCGGTGATCCGCATCGCAATCGATGGAACGCCTCAAGGACTGCAGCTGATCCGCGGCAAGGCCCTCGACGCGACGGTGTCGCAGCCCCTGAGCGCCTATGCGAGCAAGACGGCCGACCTGATCGAACTCGTCTCCAAGGGTGGCAAGATCGAGATCGGACCGCGTGACGACGGCCAGGTTATCGATACTCCCGTCGGACCGCAGTACCAGCTCAAAGCGACGCTGGTGACAACCGACAATGTGGACTCCCCTGATCTGTGGGCCAACAAGGTCGGCAAATAAGTTCAGGAGGAACCAAGCCGTGGAGCCGAAGATCATGGACAAGGCGCGACCCATCGTCGAGATGCGTGACATCGCCAAGACCTTTGGCTCGACCCGGGCTCTTCGCGGCGTGAATTTCACCGTCATGCCCGGTGAGGTTCACGCCCTGTTGGGCCGCAATGGCGCGGGAAAGAGCACGCTCGTTTCCACCTTGAGCGGATACGTTTCGGCCGATACTGGATCGATCAGAATTGGAGGGGTCGAGGTAGAAGCGGTCGGCCAACACTATGCGCCTAGCATTCGCAAGTTGATCGCCCACGTTCAACAAACGCCTCAGCTGTTCAACCTGCTCACTGTGGCGGAGAACCTTTTTGTCGAGAATCCTCTCGTGCGCAGAGGCTTCGGCGTGGTGAGCCACAAGCTGATGTTGGAGCGCGCGACGGACCTGCTGAGCGAATGGAATATGGACATCCAACCCCGCTCGCTTGCAGGGGAGCTGGGCGCCGGGACGAGACAGCTGCTCGAGATCATGAAGGCTCTTAGCCGGGGCGTGCCCGTCATGATCCTGGACGAGCCAACCGCGGCGCTGAGCAATGCGGAAAAACGCATTCTGTTCGAGCATGTGAGGGCGCTCAAAGCCAAGGGGGTCTCGTTCGTCTATATCTCGCACCACCTGGATGAGGTTTTCGAGATTGCCGATACAGTGACGATCTTGAGGGACGGGAAGGTCGTAAAGGAACGCGAGCCCGTGGAGCGTCTCGACGTGGAAACCATCGCCGACCTTATGATGGGCGAAAAGACGGTTCGAAGCACGCGACAGGACTTCGTGACGGATGAAGCCCCTGTTCTGCTTCAGGCCAAGGGAATTCGGCTCGACAGCTTTTCGGAAAAGGATATCGACTTTGAGATAAGGGCGGGCGAGATCGTGGCCTTGGCAGGCCCGGTGGGTGGCGGGAAGGAAGCCCTCGCAATGGTCCTTGCTGGCCAGCAAAGGCCTGAAAAAGGTGAGGTGATCAGCCCGCGTGGAAAGCTGCCTACCATCGGCCTGGTTCCCACCGACAGGCATGCCAGCGGCTATGTCGGCATCCTGGGTGTGCGTGAGAATGTAGCGATCGGCGGCCTTGACGTCCTGTCCGGCAAACTGGGTTTTATCAACAAAGGCAAGGAAGCCAGGCATGTCGGGCACCTTGCCCAACAGACGAACGTAATAGCTTCGTCTCTGGAGCAAGCGGTGAGCCAGCTCAGCGGTGGCAATCAGCAGAAGGTCGTTTTCGCGCGCGCGCTTTGCCGAGCTCCCGAGGTCATCGTCGCCCTTAGCCCAACCCGCGGTGTCGATGTGGGCGCCAAGGAACAGCTCTACTCGCTGTTGCGGGATCTTGCCGGCAAGGGGCTGGGGGTGGTGGTTGTCTCGGACGAGGAAGACGAAATTGATCAACTGGCCAACCGGGTCGTGATCGTGTTCGAGGGGCACGTCGTCGATGAACTGGTGGGTGGATACACAATCAAAGATCTAATCCTGCGGATGGAGGGTGTCGTATGAGCACCGATATCGTGAGCAAATCATCGCCACAGAAGGAAAATTCCGGGCCGTCACGACTATCTTCTTTCGGAAGCGCTTTCGTGGCCGGCGGATTTACGATGTACCCGGTCCTTCTCATACTGGTGATCGTTGGCGCCATCATTGCTCCGCGGTTCGCCACGGCGGCCAATCTGCTAAATATCCTCGACCAGGTAAGCGTTCTGGGTTTGACGACGATCGGACTGACTTTCGTCGTTCTGATAGGGCGACTGGATCTCTCGCTCGAGGGAATTGTCGGTTTCGCTCCGATGTTGGCAGCCGTCACCTTGGTGCCTGTGGCGGCCGGCGGGCTTGGATTAGAGCTGCCGAGCTGGGCTGGCCTATTCATTGCGCTGGGCACTGCGGGGCTAATTGGCTTTTTCAACGGTTTCATGGTCGTCAGGGTCGGTCTCAACCCGTTCATTTCGACGCTCGGGCTGCTTGTGCTGCTTCGGGGCGGAGTGCTGATCGTTTCCAACGGGCGTTCGATCTACTCTCCCGGCAAGGCGCTGACCTATCTCGGTTCCGAGAGCTGGTTCGGTGTTCCTGTGTCGGTGGTTATGTTCATTGTTGTCGCGGTTATGGTCGGCCTTGTCTTCCACTACCACCGCTATGGCCGTGCCTTATATGCGATCGGCGGCAATGAAGACGCCGCGAGAGCAGCTGGCATCAACGTGGACGGGGTCATTTGGTCGGCGTTTGTCTTTGCGGCTCTCTTGGCGGGCCTGGCCGGCGTTCTGATGACCGGGCGCCTCGATTCCGCGGTGACAACCCAAGGGCAGGGGATAATTTTCTCCGCTTTCGCGGCTGCGGTAATCGGTGGCGTAAGCCTTGGCGGCGGTCGAGGGACAATCGTCGGAGTTATTAGCGGTGTGCTGTTGATCGGCGTCATCAACAACTTGCTGACGTTGGCGCAGGTTCCGTCCTTTTACGTGCAAGCATCGACCGGCGCCGTCATCATAGTGGCCGCGGTGCTGACGACGATTGCCAGCCGACGCTCAAGCGGTGTGCGGACTCGAACCTGAGGTAGTATTCCGGCTGACTTGGCTCTGCCGGCGTCAATTCCGGGCTCGCTGATGGGCCGCGTAGTTCGCTCTTTTTGCCAGCCCTGGGTGGAGGTGGCGATGAAACGGCATCCAATCGGACAGACCGGATTGGAAGTTACGGAGATCTGTTTCGGAACAGCTCCCCTCGGCGGGATGCCGGACACTTATGGCTACAACGTCGACGAAGCCACCGCACTTGCGACCATCCGAGCGATTTTCGACGGCCCGGTCAACTTCATGGACACGTCCCGCAACTACGGTTTTGGCCGCAGCGAGGAACGGATTGGATCGGTCATCAGAGAGCGCGGAGGCCTACCTCCGGGATTTGTGCTTTCGACGAAATTAGACCGGGACATGGGTACGGGCCGCTTCGACGCCGGTCGCGCCAGACAGTCGCTTGAGGAGAGTCTTCTGGCGCTCGGTCTCGATCGCGTTCACATACTGCACCTTCACGACCCTGAGCATTCCGCCGATCTCGACGAGATCACGAGGCCAGGCGGGGCGCTCGATGAATTGATTCGAATGAAGGAGGAAGGTCTGGCGACCGCCGTCGGGCTGGCAATGGGCCGTCTCGATATCATGCTGCCGATGGTCAGAGACTGGCCGTTCGATGTCCTGCTGAATCATAATCGCTTCACGCTTTTGAACAGGTCGGCAAGTGACCTCTTTGACCTTGCCAGCGAAAGAGGAGTAGCTGTGCTCAATGCGGCTCCTTATGCCGGTGGCGTTTTGGCAAAGGGAAGTTCCGCTGTTTCTCGGATTACATATCAAGAGATTGACGAAATTAGACTGACGCCTGTGCGTCAGGTCGAGGCTGTATGCAAAAAGCATGCCGTGGCTCCCGGAGCGGTGGCAATTCAGTTCTCGCTGAATGACCCGAGGATAACCTCGACCGTTGTAGGTGTTTCCAAGCCCGAAAGAGTCGCTCAGACCATCGACTGGGCGACCGCGAAGGTGCCGGACCAGGCTTGGGCTGAGCTGGGGGAGGTAGGCTATTCCGTGAATGATCCAGAAGCTGAGCGAATTTACAAACCAGGCTAGCTTCGTGGACTAACTCGGTCCAAACGTCCTTGCGGCTCGCGATATGACGGTCGCTCCCAAGGACTGAAGGTCCACTATCGCTCTTCGCACACTAGAAGCTGCCGTTCCGCTTGCGGCCCGAAGAAGACGACAGTACGGCTAAAGTGCGTCGAAGCTTCAACGCGCGCAACGGCATTGGCGATAGTGCAAGCCTGCCGACCCTAGTTGGGCTCCGCGACGATCCGGCCGCCGGCGCCGGTTTGGCCGAGCGTGTGAGCAGGTTCACCGCGCCGTGAAGGATCTGATGCCTTGAGCAGGAAGCCCGCTTTGAGGCGGGCTTCCCGGAGCACGTTATCCCAATGCCAGGTCTGCAAGCAGGCGACGGATCGACGTGATGCGGTCAGCATCGGCCGACTTGTCGTCCATCGTTTCAAGATCGAACCTCAATCGATCCAGGATCGCAATGGCGGCAAGCCCATTGCCGCGAACGAGCTTTTCCTCGTCGGTCAGTTCGTCCCAGTCATCGAATTCAGGGAGGATATTGCCGCTCCCATCACGTTCGAACGGCATATGAGGGCAATCATCGATATGAGGCCAGTGGGAGGCGGACTCGAGGAGGCGCCCCGCAAACTGCGGATTGTCGTCCTCATGGATCCTCGCAAAATGCTCATACAAATCACGGACCCTGGCTAGACCGCATCGCCGACCATTTCGGCGAGTTGCGGATCGCGCAGTTCGATCGGCCTGAGAGGATCAGGCCGATCATTCGGCAATGGCGAGCCAAATATGCCGAGAAGCCGCGGACGGCGGACTATGGCATGCAGGTATTGTCCCGCTTGCTCTCCTACGCTGTCGATCCGCTGGGTAAGATCGCTTCCAACCCATGCGAAGGGATCAAGCAGATTTACAACCATTCGGACAATAATCGCTCCGAGATCATCTGGACGGATGGCGACATTGCGCATCTGAAGAAGACCCGCTCGGTCGAGATTGCGCACGCCGTCGACCTGGCTGCCCATACCGGTCTGCGCGCTGGGGATCTCCTGCGCCTGTCCTGGTCCCACATCGGCGAGGATGCGATTGTGATTCCCCGCCGGCAAGAGCGGCCGCCGCCGCGAGGCGATCATCCCGCTTTACCAGGCATTGCGTGACGTGCTCGCGCGCATACCGAAGCGCACTCCCGTCATCCTGACGCACAGCAAGAAAGAGCCTTGGGCGCCGGGCAGTCTCACCAACGCGTTCGACAGGGCCAAGGAGGAGGCCTGGCCGAAAGGCGGCAATCTGCACTTCCACGATTTGCGCGGCACTGCCGCGACAAAGTTCTACCTTGCCGGTCTCACCGCGCGCGAGATCGCCGAGATCATGGCATGGGAGGAGAACACCGTTGAGCGGATCATTCGTCGCTACATTGGCCATGGCGCTGCGCTCAAGGAGAAGATCCGCAGGCTCAATGAGGCCAGATCGAGAACATAGGCTGTAAAACTACCTGTAAAACCGCCACCTCGATCACGGACAGACAAGAGGCTCAAATCTTTGTGCGCAAGGTGGAGCGGGTAGCGGGAATCGAACCCGCGCGTTCAGCTTGGGAAGCTGACAAGCTACCATTACATCATACCCGCGCGTGCCCTCGTTACCATGAGGTTCGGCCTTCGGGCAATCGCAAAGCTGCCGTCTCCCATGTTTCGTCGGCGCTGGCCTGCGATTCCTATTTTATCTTCGCGACCTTGTTGCTGGCGACAAAGCTTGGCCGGTATTTCGAAATGGCGAGCGTCGCGCCGGACAGGTTCGCGCGGGCGCGGTAAAATCAGGCGCCGGGAGGCAGGTAGATCACGGCATAGTCGTCCGCATAGGCGCGCTTCCAGCCCAACTCCGCGAAGAAGGGGATGCGGGTGTCGTCGGCTGTGAGGAGCGCCCAGCCGATGGCGTATTTCTTCAGCTGGGTCTCGAGCAGTGGTTTTCCGTCGCTGTGCCCCGTCGCCTCGTCGGTTTTCGTGAACCCGTTGAGGAACAGCTGGTCCGTCCTGCCGTCAATGTAGGTCTTGATGCCGTGGAAGATCAGCGTGCCGCCGAAATTGTACGAATTCAATACGTTGCCCGACAGGCGATGATCCCTGGCGAATGCGAGGGCGCCGTTCGCCGCTGTCGTCGGGCTTGGCGCGACCTGGTATGTGCTGCCGAGAACCGAGACGATGCCGACCGCCAGGACAGCCATCGCGCCGCAGATTGCATAGAACCGGCCGGCGAAGATCTTCTCCAGCCCATCACGCTTTTCCGTCAGCCATGTGGTGGCCGAGAGCGCAGGATATTGCCGTGCGATCTCGGCCGAGATTACCAACGGAATTAACAGGAAGGGCAAATATACAAATCGCAGATGGGCGAGATAGACGTGCAGGGTGAAGATAATGAACAGCGCCCTGGCCCAGCCGATCCGGAACCTCGATACCAGAAGTCCGAAAAACGCCAACAGCATTACCGCTTCCTGGAAGAGCTGTTCTTGGGCGTTGAACGGCCGCCATTCCAGGATGAGTGGTACCGCCTCGTTGCCATAGGCCACGGTGAGTGTGGCCAGGATGGCCTTCACGCCATAGGGATGCATCAGGCTGACCAACGGGCAGAGCAGGCCGAAAGCCGCCCATTTCGCCAGCAGGGCGGGTTTCGACAGGCCCGAGCGTGCCAGGAGATCGAGCCCGGCAAAGGCGGCGATGACGAAGCTCAGGGTGAACGTGGCATGCAGGTTAGCCCACAACACGACAAGCACGAGCAACCACAGGGGCGGGGCTCGCTCTTCCTGCGCGGCACGAAACAGCATTGCCGCCCAGACGACGATGATCGGCAAGGTGAAGACGTGTGGGCGTGCCGTGTAGATCGGGGCGATCAGGAAGGCCGCGACGAAGGCCAGCGCTACCGCCAGTATCGGCTTCAGCCATGCGCTGAGGAACCATCCCATCAGGAAGACAGTCAGGCCGACCGTGGCGATGATCAGTGCGACGACGCCGTTCCAACCGCCCGCGCTGTAGGCAAGGGCCAGAAGAACCTGCCCCAGCCATTCCTTGGCGATCCAGGGCTGGCCTGCAAAAGTATAGGAATAGGGGTCGACGGCCGGAAACGTCAGGCTCGCCAGGAAGTCCAGGCCGACCTTCACGTGCCACCAATTATCTGGATCCTGCAGGATCGCGCCGGCAAAGTCCGCCAGCACATAGGCCACGACACAGGCGCAGAGAAGACAGAATACCAGCCTGATGCGTTGCTCGTCCCCGAGCGACGGAGTGGCCGTGATGATTGTGGCGGCCCGGTTCATGTCGCGGTTCCGGTCCATGTCGCATTCGTTCCGGCCAGGGCGTCCCGGTCATCGGCGACGAAGACGAAACGGGCCGAGCCGAGATAGCAGATGACCGAGTAGAGGCAGTTGCCAGCCAGATGGACGAACGGGTTTTCGATGAAACCGGCGGACATGGCGGCGATCACGATTCCCAGATTGGCGCCATAGGCGACAATGAAGGTGATCGCGTACCGAACGACCGCGCCGGAGCGAAAACCGCCGGCACGTCCGAACGTCCATCGACGGTTGAGGAAGAAGCCAAGGGTGAGGCCCGCGGCATAGCCTGTGGCATTGGAGACGATGTCGCCGAGCCCCAGCGCCAACGCGGTCAGGATGAGCGTATATCCAAGCGCGGTGTTGAGAAGCCCGACGGCGCCGAAGCGCAGCATCCGCGAGAGATCAGACGGAAGAGCCGACCGCATCCTGCCCATGACGTTCCCGTTGCATCCGGTGAACCTTCGCCTCAGCCACGCGCGGCTCGTTTCGCCATCTCCTGCAGGCGGTGGACGGGCAGTTCGCTGTTCTTGGCCGGCTGGTCGCGCGAAACGATTTCGTTGACGAAGTAGAGCGGCCGCCGCTTCGTCTCCATGTACATGCGGCCGAGATACTCGCCGAAGATGCCGAGCACCAGGAGCTGGACGCTGCCCAGGATCAGCATGATCGCGGCAAGGCTCGTCCAGCCGGGCAGCACATTGCCGACGGACCATTCCAGCAGCGTATAGCCAAGCACGACGAGGCCGAGCAGGCCGAACATCATCCCCAGCAGCGAGGCAAACCGCAAAGGCAGGATCGAAAAGCTGGTCATCGCGTCGACCGCCAGAAGAACCATCTTCTTGAGCGGATAGTGGGTGGTGCCGGCAAAGCGCCGGTGCCGTTCGTAGGGGAAGGCGACCTGCCTCAGCCCGATCCAACTCACCATGCCGCGAATGAACCTGTAACGTTCGGGCATCGCGTTCAGATGGTCGAGCGCACGCCGGCTCATCAGCCGGAAGTCGCCGGAGTCCGGTGCGATGTCGACATCGACCATCCGACCAAGCAGGCGATAGAACATGGAGGCGGAAGCCAGTTTGAACCAGCTTTCGCCGTCGCGCTTCACCCTTTGGCCGTAGACGACGTCGAAGCCTTCATCCATCTTCGCCATCATCGCGCCGAGCAGTTCAGGCGGATCCTGGAGGTCGGCGTCGAGAATGAGGATGCGCTGGCCGCGGCAGAACTCAAGCCCCGCGCTGAGCGCGATCTGGTGGCCGTAGTTGCGGGCCAGGTCGATGGCAACCACATGGTCGTCCTTTTCGGCCAGTTCGAAAATGGCCTCGCGGGTGCCGTCGGTCGCCCCGTCGATGACAAGGACGATCTCGTAGGAAGGGCTATGCTCAAGACACACGGCGCTGACGCGCCGGTGAAGCTCGGCCACGCCGTCGCGCTCGTTGTAACATGGCACGACGACCGACAGCATGACTGGGCGGCGCGCGCCGATTTTTCCCGTTCCCACCAAAGCCTGGCTCCCGCTATGGCAATGGCAATAACGGCAATTGGTTAGAAAACAGATAAGCCCGACATGGGCCACCGACACTGCGCGTCTTGCGCCGTCCGTGGCTGCCATTACGAACGGACGGGTAACTCCATGCGGATGCGGGCGCCGCGCCATGAGCCCGTCAGGATCCGGATCGTTCCATCATGCAGCAGCGCGATCTGCCGGGCGAGGTTCAGTCCCAGCCCCGCCCCACGCGACTGCGGCTGCAAGCGATAAAAAGGCTCGAAGACATTCTCGCGTTCTTCGTCGGGAATGCCCGGGCCCTCGTCGCGCACTTCGATGCCTCCGGTCCCGTCGATGGCTATCGTGATCGTGCCTCGGCCGCCGCCATGCTCGATGGCGTTGCGCACCAGGTTGGCGAGCGCCCGCTCGATCTGCAGCACGTTGACCTCGACGTGCGCCTTGTTCGGCGACGGCTCGAAGGCGAGGTCATAGCCGGCCTCGATGGCGAGCGGGGCGAAATCGGCGGCGACCCGGCTGACGAGATCGTCGAGATCGACGATCTGGCGCTGGTCGGACGGGCGGTCCAGCGATTGATGATCGAGCAGTTGCTGAGCAAGGTGCGACAAGCGCTCGATGTCATGCAGCAGGCGCACGCTTTGTGGTTCCTGCTTCAGCAATTCGGCGCGTGTGCGCAGGATGGCGATCGGCGTGCGCAATTCGTGCGCGGCGTCGGTCAGGAAACGGTTGTGCCGGTCATAGCCCTGCGCGAGCCGGGCCAAAGCCTCGTTGAAGGCGTTCACCAGCGGCGCGATCTCCTGCGGCACCTGCTTGACCGGAAGTTGCATGGCCCGGGTGCCGATATCGATGCGCGCGGCCTGGCGCACGGTGTCGACAAGGCCGGCAAAGGAGCGGCGCACGACGGTCGGCGTCGTCACCAGTGTCGTCGCGCCCATGACGAGGATGACGGGCAACAGCAGGATTGCGATGACGACCGCGAGCGCCGGCAGGGCGCGCTCCCAATTCCTGCTGCCATCCGGATTGCGCGCGACTTCGACGGTGGCCGAGATGTTGATTTCGAGGCCGTCTGTCTGCTGGCGCGACGACTGCGTCGCGGCGACGATCTGCACCGTGCCGGCCTTGGTCGAAGCGTTTTCCAAATAGGCTTCCGGCTGCATGTCCTTGTCGGAGAATCCGATCGTGGCGTGGTCGGCCTCGCCAAGCAGATCGCCCAAGTTCTGGGTGTAGACGTCCGGTATGGTGCCGGAGCGGACGCTTTCGCCGCTGCCGCCGCGAACGATGTACCAGACATTTGGAAAACTCTCGCGAAACGCTGTGAGTTCTTCCGTTTCACGCACGATCAGCCTACCGTTCTTGTCCCGGTCGACGGCATCCTTGACGGCCGCGACGGCAGCCTCGTTGTCGATCAGCAGGCGCGGATTGGCGATCCACAGTGCTGCCGCGCAAAGCACGATGAAGATAAGCAGCGTCGCTGCCTGCAGCAGGATCAGCCGGCGGACCAGGATCCATTGCAGCGAACGCGCGCGCGCCTTCTTCACGAGGCCGCCCGCAAGAGATAGCCGAGATTGCGGATCGCCCGGATCTCGATGCCGGCGGCGACATCGTCGAGCTTGCGGCGCAGCTGGGAAATATGCGCGTCCAGCGCATTGGAGCCGATCTCGTCGTCCAGGGCGTAGACGGCCTCTTCGAGCGCGCCGCGCATGATGGTTCGGCCCGGCCGGCGAATGAGGGTTTCAAGCACCAGCCTTTCGCGCCGCGGCAGATCCAGGGCCTGATCCTCGACCAGCGCCTCGCGATGGCGGAAATCATAGATGAGGCGGCCGACCATCGTCTGGTTGGCGCGCGAAGTGAACGAGCGCCGGTGCAGCGCATGGAGCCGCGCAACGAGTTCCACCGTGGCGAAGGGCTTGACCATGTAATCGTCGGCACCGGCATCGAGCCCGGCGACGCGGTCGTCCAGCCCGCTCATCGCCGTCAGCGCGATCACCGGCACGTCCAGGTGCAAGGCACGCAGACGCGGGATCAGGCCGAGACCGTCGCCATCCGGCAGCCGGCGGTCCAGCACCACCGCATCGTGATAGCCAAGACGAGCCACCGCCTCGCCGTCGGCCAATGTCGCGGCATGGTCGACGATGATATCCAGACGCTCGAGAGCGGTCTTCAGCACGGAGGCCATTTCCGGTTCGTCCTCGATCAGCAGGACGCGCATACGTATTCTCCTTCACCCACGGCCGGTCGGGATCCGCCGCGGCAATTCATTCGCATTCCAGCTTTGGCTGGCGGAAATTGGTGACGAACCAGCGGCCGCCCGAAGCGCGTGCGTAGAATGTGTAGAAGCATTCCTGGCGCTCGATATAGCCGGGCGTTTCGGTCTCTTCATAGACGGTTCCGTGTTTTGTGTGGCGAACCTCGCCGCTCGATGTCCCGGAAACCGCGTTCGTCGACACCTTGCGCCATTGATAGGCGCGCTCGCCCTGGCCGAGGTCGACGACCGCTATTGGCGGACCATAGTCCAGAATGACCGATTCGACCGGTTGCCCGACATAGTTCTTCATGATGTCGGAGGCGCAGCCCGCGAGCGCGATTGCGATGGACACTATCTTCAGGGCTCGTAGGAAGTAGCCGGCTCCATGCATGGACATAACAGATTCCCATCGTGAATTTCACGCGCGGGACCTAGATCGCGAAGATTACATCGACATTGCAGCGAAGTGCCGGATCGGGGTCTATTGCGGAAAAGCCGTCGTCCAAAGGCTCGGGCGCATATCGAAACACGCGATCGCGCGACGCCCGGCGGGCTTCGCGCGATCCGATGTGCACCCTCCTAGAACCGATAATTGATGCCGGCCTTCAACTCATGACTGCCGATCGTGGTCTTGGCCGCACCAAGGGCCGATGTCGTCTCGACGCCGGGAGTGCGGACATAGTCGTACTCGACCTTGGCCGACAGGCCGCCGGCGAAGCCCTGCTCGATACCGGCGCCGACGAGATAGCCGACCTTCCATCCGTCGCTGCTGCTCAGATTGTCAGCCTTGTCGAATTTGGTCAGCGCAACGCCTCCGGTTCCGAACAGCAGCGTCTGGTCGAAGCTCAGGCCGGCCTTGGCCTTGGCCGCACCACGCCATTTCTCCTTGATCTTGCCGCCCTGGACGTTGTGTTCGGCACCGCCGAGATAAGAGCCTTCGATCTCGGCGCCGAGAACGGCGGGGCCCATCTGCTGGTTGTAGCCGGCCTGAACGCCGCCGCTGAAGCCGTTTCGGTCGGCGAACGGATTGGGCATCTTGGTGAACGCCGTACCGCCATGGACACCGACATAGGCGCCGCTCCACTGGAAGGCGGGGGGATCGTTGTAGGTAGGCGAGAGGTCGGCGGCTATCGCCGGTCCGAGAAGGCACAAGGCGAGGGTTCCCGCCGTCAGGACGATCTTTGCTCGAGAGGACACTGCATTACTCCAACACAGACGCGCATCCGACAAATCGATACGCAGGTTAATTCCCGGGAGCCTGCCCGTTGGGCGGCCATGCTCCGATTGGTGTCTTTCAGGGATGGTCGTGCGGTTCTGGGGACCGGCTTTCGCCGGCTGTTGTAGGGGGGCAGGGCGCCGCGCGGTCCATCACCTGAAAGACGCCTGATATCTCGCAGGTGAAAATTGCACGCACATTGCGCGACATTCGAAAATGATGATTTTGCGCTTTATTTTCAATAAATTAAAATAATCTTGTTTACCTATGTTTAAGAAATGCGGAGCCTCTGAATCCTGAGTCTCGATCATCCGGATGAAGGGCCGCACCGTTCCGGCTCGTTCGCCGCTCGGATGCTCGAGCGGTGACGGCTTCCCGCGGCACGTTTCCCGCGTACGGACCGCTCTAGCTTGATGGATGGCCGCCAAGCACGTATCTCTGGGCCGTGCCCGTGAGTCCGGGCATCTCAATCGGGAGACGGCCTTGTCGGCACTGACACGCATTCTCGGCGACTCGCGGCTCAGGGTGATCCTGAAGCTGCTGGTGGTGTCGTTTCTCGTCGGACTGGTCATGAATGCCTTCGGCTGGTCGCCGTTGGATGTCTTCTATGGCATCCAGAAGTTCTTCATCGATCTGTGGAATCTGGGTTTCCACGCCATGGACCGTTTCCTTGGCTACATCATGCTCGGCGCCGCGATCGTCGTGCCGGCCTTCGTCCTGCTCAGGATCGCCAACTACCGGAAATAGCTTTCCTGATCAGGCGTAGCCCGACGCGACCTCGAACAGGAGGGCGTGGCGGGCGGCAAGTGCCGGCACATCCGTGGAATAGCCGCCACCGATCACCCCGCAGACCGGAATGCGGCGCGCGCGGAAATGACTGATGACGGTCTCGTCGCGGGCGCGAAGTCCGTCATTGGAAAGTGCCAGCCGGCCAAGCCGGTCCTCGGCATGGACGTCGACGCCGGCGTTGTAGAAAACGATGTCCCAGTGCGCTCTGGCCGACAGCTCCGGCAGGATCGTGGCCAGCCTTTCAAGATAGGCGGCATCGCCCGTGCCGTCGGGCAGTGCGATGTCGAGGTCGGAAGCGATCTTGCGCGCGGGGTAGTTGCGCTCACCATGCATGGAAAAGGTGAACACGCGCGGCTCGTCGCTCAGAATATCCGCCGTGCCGTCGCCTTGATGCACGTCGAGATCGACGACCAATATGTTGTGTGCCGCACCCTCTGCGAGCAGCATCAGCGAAGCGACCGCGACGTCGTTGAAGGTGCAGAAGCCGGCGCCCTGCGCGCGCCGTGCGTGATGGCTGCCGCCGGCGGTGTTGCAGGCAATGCCGTGGCGCAAGGCAAGCCGCGCCGCAAGTGCTGTGCCGCCCGTGGCAAGCTGTGCGCGCAGCGAAACGCGCGGGCCGACCGGAAAGCCGATCTCGCGCTCGATCTTCTCCGGGACAGAGCAGGTGATGACCTGGTCGACATAATCCGTCGCGTGAGCAAGCTTCAGCCATGACGCTGGCGCGGGTTCCGCAGTGTTGAGCGCATTGGGTCCGACCAGGCCGCGGGTCCGCAAGGCCTCCATCAGCAAGGGGTACTTGCTCATCGGAAAGCGATGATTGACGGCAAAGCCGGCGTCATAGTCGGGGTGGTGGACGATCTGCAGGGGCATGAACGGGAACCGGCGGCTTCGCGCCAGAGCGGGATTTCGGTTGGCCGTCGCGTGAAGAATGATTGCGCGGTGGCCGGAAAATGGGGCACATCGGCTCTCCGATCAAGCAGCAATCAGCAAGGCAGTGATCCCTTGGACAAGGGTGCAACCTCGGCCGACGCCAGATATTTTGTCGTCACCAACCGTTCCGTGCTCGCCATCGCGGTGCCGATGACGCTTGCCTACCTGACGACGCCAATGCTCGGCCTGGTCGACACGGCCGTGGTCGGCCAGTTCGGCGACGCCGCCTTGCTCGGCGGCCTTGCGGCGGGCGCGCTGGTCTTCGACGTCGTCTTCACCTCCTTCAACTTCCTGCGCTCGGGCACCACCGGCCTCGTCGCCCAGGCGTTCGGGCGTGGCGATGCGCTCGAGGAGCAGGCGGTGTTCTGGCGCGCCGTTCTCATCGCGATCGTCGCCGGTATCGTGCTGGCGGCACTTTCGCCAGTGCTCGCCGTCGGCGGTCAGCGGTTCATGGATGCCGGGCCGCGCGTCAGCGAGGCGATGGGCATCTACATCAGGATCAGGCTCCTCGCCGCCCCCTTCTCGCTGATCAACTACGCCATCCTCGGCTATGTCCTGGGGCGCGGCGAGGGAGGGCTGGGGCTGGTGCTGCAACTGGTGCTGAATGGCATCAACATCATACTCTGCTTCCTGCTCGGCCTGGAGCTTGGCTGGGGCGTCGCCGGTGTCGCCTGGGCGACCGTCACCGGCGAATTCCTGGCCATGCTGCTGGGTCTTGCCATCGTTGTCAGACGCTTCCGCGCGACGCCGCCCCTACCACGCCATCGGCTGCTCGACATGGCCGCCTTCCTGCGCATGCTGTCGCTCAACCGCGACATCATGATCCGCTCCTTCTCTCTGCTTGCGGCTTTTGCGCTGTTCACCCGCCAGGGCGCGCAGTTCGGCACGGTGACGCTCGCCGCCAATGCGGTCCTGATGAATTTCTTCCTCGTCGCTGGCTATTTCCTCGACGGCTTCGCCACCGCCGCCGAACAGCTCGCCGGCCGAGCCGTCGGCGCGCGTGCCGAACGGCCCTTCCGGCAGGCGGTGCGGCTGACCTTGCTCTGGGGCCTTGGGTTGGCCGGTGCCGCGACGCTGGTGCTGCTCCTGGCCGGCACCAAGCTGGTCGCCATCGTCACGACGTCGCAGGAGGTCCGCGCCGTGGCCGACATCTATCTGCCCTGGGCGGCGTTCACCGCTCTGAGCGGTGTGCTGGCGTTCCAGATGGACGGCGTTTTCATTGGCGCGACCTGGTCACGCGACATGCGCAATATGATGCTGCTGTCGTTCCTCGTTTTTGCCGTCGCGCTGCTCACGCTGGCGCCTGCCTTCGGCAATCACGGCCTTTGGGCGGCATTGCACGTGTTTCTGCTGGCGCGCGGCTTCAGCCTGCTGACAATTCTGCGGCTACGGGTGCGGACGGCCTTCAGCTGAGCGGCTTCGATGCCCATTGATCGAGATGGCTATCGCGCAAGTCGCGAATGGACTTCAGCCGCTCGGTCTCGGCAAATCGCGCCATCCCGGCGACGATCCGGCCCGGCAGCGCCGGTCCGGCATAGATCATGCCGGTGTAGAGCTGGACGAGATCGGCCCCTGCGCGGATTTTTTCCAGTGCCGTATCGGCGGAATCGATGCCGCCAACGCCGATAATGGCCATGTCCGGCCCGAGCAATTTGCGCATTTTTGCCAGCGCGATGGTCGATCGATCGAACAATGGCCTGCCCGAAAGCCCACCGGTCTCGCGTGCAGTGTCGCGGCTGCGCAGCGGCGGCCGCGAAATGGTGGTGTTGGAGACGATGATGCCGTCGACCCGATTCCCGGCGGCTTCGGCGGCGATATCCTCCAGTTCGGCCTCGATCAGATCCGGCGCGATTTTCAGGAAAACGGGTGGCTGCGCGGATGCCGCGGCACGCGCGGCCATGACCCGGTACAGCAACTCGCCCAGTTGCTCGCGCGCCTGCATGTTGCGCAGGCCCGGCGTGTTCGGCGACGAGATGTTGACCGTGAGATAGCTGGCATAGGCAGCGAAGCGGGAAACGCCGCGCTCATAGTCGCCGATACGGTCGCTACTGTCCTTGTTGGCGCCGATGTTGACGCCGACGATGCCAGGGCGCCCCTTGCGCGCGGCAAGGCGCTTCTCGGCCGCCGCATGGCCTTCATTGTTGAAGCCCAGCCGATTGATCACGGCTTCATCCGCCGTCAGCCGGAAGATGCGCGGCTTCGGGTTGCCGGCCTGCGGCAAAGGCGTGACCGTGCCGACCTCGGCGAAGCCGAAGCCGAGCCCAAGCAGCGCGTCGGGCGCCTCGGCGTTCTTGTCGTAGCCGGCGGCCATACCGAGCGGGTTCGGGAAATCGAGACCGCAAAGCCCGACCTTCAGCCGCTCGTCTTGTATCGGCCGCCCGGCGACCGGCAGGCCGCAACGCAGCGCCGCGATCGACAAGCCATGCGCGGTTTCCGGATCGAATGTGAACAGCAGCTTCTGGCCAAGCCGGTCGAGCACACTCATTGCCCCTCCAGCACCGGGAACTGGTGGGTGCCGTCGGCACCAAGCCGCAGCGGCTTGACCCACAGCACGGCGCTCAGCTCCAGCACGCCATAGAGATGCGGAAACAGGGCGCCGCCACGCGACACCTCGTATTTCAAGGCGTCGCCCAGGCTGGCGCCGTCGACGGCGACCAGCAGAAGGTCGGTCTGGCCCGAGAAATGCTTGGCCGCCGTTTCCCTGGCTTGCGCTGCCGTCGAAAAGTGGATGAAGCCGTCCGCGATGTCGATCGGCGCTCCGGTGAAGCGGCCATTGGCTTCGGCCTCGCGCCAAGGCGCTTCCGGAGTTATCTTGTAGATAATCTGTGACATGGCTGCGCTATAGTCCGAACCAGTCATGCGGGGAAGGCCACGCCAAGGGGTCTTCCCCATTTCCGGCGCAAACATGCGATATTTCAGGCTTTGGCCATGGAGGACAACATGCGTCTGCAGCACATCTTGATCCCCGCCGCGCTCGCTTCACTGGTCGCGGCCTCAGCTTATTCGGAAGAAACCGACCGCTACCGGCTGGAGAAGTCTGGCAACGGCTATGTCCGCATGGATACGCAGACCGGTGCGATGTCGCTCTGCGAGGAGCGCTCCGGCCAGCTGGTCTGCAAGATGGCGGCCGACGAACGCGCCGCTTTCCAGGACGAGGTCGACCGCCTGCAAACATCGATGAAGGCAATGGACGAGCGCGTCACCAAGCTGGAGAATTCGCTCTCCGCCCGTCTCGAATCGAAATTGCCCAGCGAGGAAGATTTCAACAAGACGATGAGCTACATGGAGCGCTTCCTGAAGGGCTTCATGGGTATCGTCAAGGATATGGACAAGGACAGCGGCGACGGCGTCCAGCCCAACTCGCAGAAGACCTGAGCGCCAAAGGCAAGAGAAAGTGCGGCGCGCTGGTTTTGCCGCTTGAAAACGGCGCGCGGCCCCTCATAATCGTCCGACTGATCCCGAAAAGCCTTGAAATGATCGATGGGATTCGGGGAGGAATATTTGCCGTCAGGCTACACGTTCGTCATCGCCGACGATCACCCGCTGTTTCGCGGTGCGCTGCGCGAGGCGCTTGCCGGCATCGGCAATGTCGCCGCCATCCACGAGGCTGGCGATTTCGAAAGCGCCAAGGCGCTGGTCGTGGCCAATGAAGATGTCGATCTGGTGCTGCTCGACCTTTCGATGCCCGGCGCCAGCGGCCTCTCCGGCCTGATTTCGCTGCGCGGCGTGCATCCAGGGGTACCGTTGGTGGTGGTGTCGGCGCATGACGATCCGGCGACCATCAGGCGCGCGCTCGATCTTGGCGCGTCCGGTTTCATCTCGAAGTCGGCCAGCATGGAGGAGATCCGCGGCGCTGTGCAGACGGTGCTTGCCGGCGACATCGCCGCGCCGGTTGGCGTCGATCTCGGCGTCGAGCGCGATCCCGAAATATCGGACCTGATCAAGCGGCTGCAGGCGCTGACGCCGCAGCAGACACGCGTGCTTGGGATGCTCGCGGAAGGCCTGCTCAACAAGCAGATCGCCTACGAACTCGGCGTCTCCGAGGCCACCATCAAGGCGCATGTCTCGGCCATCCTGCAGAAGCTCGGTGTCGACAGCCGCACCCAAGCGGTGATCCTCCTGTCCAAGATCGGCAGCGACCCGCTGCAGACGAGCGGCTGATCCGCTCTTGTCGTCGCATCAAGAGACACGATGCCTTATTCGGCAGCCGGTGCCAGCGGCCTGACCCTGGCCATCATCGAGCGCAGCACCGCCGGCTTCAGCGGCTTGTTGATCACCGGCACGTCGAGCTCGCTTGCCGCGGCGCGCACCTCGTTGGAACGGTCGGCGGTGACCAGCACGCACGCCAGATCCTGGCCGTAAGCCGCGCGCAGGGTCCTGATCGCGTCGAGCCCGGTCGCACCGTCCAGATGATAGTCGGCAAGCACGATGTCGGGCCTGCGCGCGCCAGGCCGCAGGAGATCCCCAGACCCGGAGGCGGTATCGACGCTGCACCCCCAGCCTTCGAGCAGCAACCGCATGCCGTCGAGGATACGCGCGTCGTTGTCGATGCAAAGCACTGCGAGCCCGGCAAGCGAGGACGCCGTGCGCGCTGGTACTTTCTCGGTCTCCCGCCTGGGCGCCGCCAAAGCCGCCACCGGCAGGATGACGGAAAAACGCGTGCCTTTGCCCGGGTTCGAGAAAATGCGGATTTCGAGCCTGAGCACCCGGGCGATGCGGTCGACAATGGAGAGGCCGAGGCCAAGGCCTTCGGCTTCGCGCGCCCCTTCGTCCAACCGCGTGAACTCATGGAAGACAGTGTTCAGCTTGTCGCCGGCGATGCCAATGCCGGTGTCGATCACCTGGATCTCGGCCAGTTCGCCGCGCCGCCGCACGCCGACCAGGATGCGGCCGTGGCGCGTGTACTTTATCGCATTGGAGACGAGATTCTGGATCAGGCGGCGCAACAGGTTGCGATCGGTCATCACCGTCAGAGACGACGGCATGATCGTCAGCCCGAGCTTTTTCTCGGCCGCCATTGGCCGAAAATCATTGCCGATCTGGCGCAGCAATCCGTCGAGGCTGAAGGCAGTGTCATCAGGCTTCATCGCGCCGGCATCGAGACGCGAGATGTCGAGCACCGCGCCCAAGATGGTCTCGACCGATTCCAGCGAGGATTCGATGTTGACCGCAGCCTTGCCGGCCGGCCCCTTGCCGGCCTTCTCGATCAGTGATGAACAATAGAGCCGGGCGGCGTTCAGCGGCTGCAGAATGTCGTGACCGGCGGCGGCGAGGAAGCGCGTCTTGCCGAGATTGGCCTCCTCGGCCAGCATCTGCGCCTGCGCCAGTTCCTCGTTGACGCGGGTCAGTTCGATGGTGCGGGTCTTCACCCGCTGTTCCAGCGATTCATTGGCGCGCTTCAGCGCCAGGTCTTGCTCGACGCGTCCGGAAATGTCGGCATAGGTGGCGACGATGCCGCCATCCGGCATCGGGTTGGACCGCAGTTCCAAGATGCGGCCGCTGGTCTTCAGCTCCATCTGCCAGGGGCTGACGAAACTGGTCAGCCGGTTGAGCATCGTCACACGCTGGTCGGCGGGAATATCGCCGCGCTCGGCCAAATGGCGCAGGATCTGGTCGAGCGAGACGCCGACCTGCCCCATCTCGTCGGGCAGGTCGAACAGCGCCCGGTACTGGCGATTCCAGCAGATGAGCCGGAAATCCCGGTCGAAGACGGTGATGCCTTGTTCCATCTGGTCGAGCGCGATCTGCAACAGGTCGCGGTTGTGCTGCAGCGCTTCGGTCGCGTCGTCGAGCAGGCGGAAGGCATCGCGGGATTCGCGATCGTGGCGGCGGAAGAGCAGCGACAGGATCAGCCGCGCCGAGGAGGAGCCGACGGCGCTGGCCAAAAGCTGCTCCGAAAAGCGGATGACGTCCATGCTCGCTTGCTCCTTGCCGTGCAGCGAGGTGCCGGTGTTCTTCTCGAACGACTGGAAGGAGCGCTCGGTGCGCTCGACGCCGAGATAGCGCCCGATCGTGTCCTTGAGGTCGTTGACGGTTATGGCGGTGCGGAAGCGGCGCAGGCTGGGCATCGGGCCGGCGTCGCGCGGCACGAAGATGGAGGCCTGGATGCGCTCCAGCGGCACCGACGCCCGTGACAGCGAGCCGAGCACGAAGAACAGCGCGTTGATCGACAGGCTCCACAAGACTCCATGGTTCAGCGGCTCAGCGATGGTGCCGAACAGGGCCTGTGGCCGCAGCGCATCGAAGCCGAACAACCCATGCATGATGATGTCGGCATCGGGCGCGGCGAACGAAGGCAAAAGCAGCGTATAACCCCAGACGAGGATGCCGGCGACCATGCCGAGCGCCGCGCCCCGGCCATTGGCGCCGCGCCAGATCAGCCCGCCGATCAACGCCGGCGCGAATTGCGCGATGGCCGCGAACGACATCAGGCCGATCGACGACAGGCGCGCGCTGTTGGTGCTCTCGCGGTAGTAGAGGAAGGCGATGAACAGGAGGATGAAGATCGCTCCGCGCCGCACGTTGAGGATCAGCGTCGACCAGTCTTCGTTCTCCGAGGTCGAGCTCTTGAGCAGGCGGCGCACGAACAGCGGAATGACGAGGTCGTTGGAGATCATGATCGACAGCGCCACGCTTTCGACGATTACCATGGCGGTTGCCGCCGACAGCCCGCCGATAAAGGCCGCCATGGCGAGCACGTCATGGCCCATGAACAGGGGCAGCGACAGCACGTAGAGATCGCTGCTGGTGCCGGCGCCGACCAGCGACAGGCCGGCGAAGGCGATCGGCAGCACGAACAGGTTGATCGCCACCAAGTAGAGCGGAAACACCCAGGTCGCGGTGCGCAGTTCGGCCTCGCCGCGGTTCTCGACGATGGTCACGTAGAACTGCCGCGGCAACAGAATGATGGCGAAGCCGCTCAGCCCCGTCAGCACCAGCCAGGTGGCGAGCGAGGTGTTGTAGCCCATGGCCTGGCGGACATGTGCGTTCTCAGCGAGCTTTGCGAACATGTCGCCCGGGCCGCCGAAGATCAGGAAGGTGACCATGAAGCCGATCGCCAGGAAGGCGGCGAGCTTGACCACGGTTTCGACCGCCACCGCCAGCACCAGCCCGTCCTGGTGTTCCGTGGCGTCGGCATGGCGGGTGCCGAACAGCACCGCAAAAAGCGCCAGGAGCATGGCGACGACCAGCGAGATGTCGCTGACGAACGGATCGAAGGAGGGCGGCGAGCCCGTATAATGCTCGACCATCAGGCTGACCGTGCCGGAGATCGCCTTCAGCTGCAGGGCGATGTACGGCACCGCGCCTATGGTGGCGATCAGCGTGGCGATCGCAGCAACGGCAAAACTCTTGCCGTAGCGCGCGCCGAGGAAGTCGGCGATCGAGGTGATCTTCTCGGTCTTGGCCAGCCGCACGATGCGGTTGAGCAACGGGAAGCCGAACACGAACACCAGCACCGGCCCGGTATAGATGCCGAGGAATTCGAGGCCGCGCTCGGAGGAGAGGCCGACCGAGCCGAAGAAGGTCCAGGATGTGCAGTAGATGGCGAGGCTGAGCGCGTAGATGAAAGGCCGCGCCCGCCCCGGCCCGGAGATGGCCGAGCGTCGGTCGCCCAAGCTGGCGATGGCAAACAGCAGCGTCACATAGGCGATCGCGATGATGACGATGAACAAGCCCTGCACGGCTCGCAATTCCTCCCTGGCCGGTTTGACGCCCGGCCCTCCTGCACGCAACCACAGCTTGGAAGCCGAGTCCATCGCGGCTTTCGGCGCATCGGTGTCTGATGACGTTGGGCAAAAACAAAGCGGTGCTTTCACCCTTTTTCCGGTTTTGCAACCGGGGGTTTTTGTTATTGTGAGCTCGGGCCGGGGCCGAAAGACATTGGTGAGGCGGCAGCGCGGCCGGTCATGACAAGGAGGGTCGCATGCTGAAAGAATTCCAGGAATTCATCTCCAAGGGTAACGTGATGGACTTGGCCGTCGGCGTCATCATCGGCGCGGCCTTTGGCAAGATCGTCGATTCTCTCGTCAACGACATCATCATGCCGATCGTCGGAGCGATTTTCGGCGGACTGGACTTCAACAACTATTTCATCGGGCTTTCCTCGGCCGTCAACGCCACCTCACTGGCGGACGCCAAAAAGCAAGGCGCCGTTTTTGCGTATGGCAGCTTCATTACGGTGGTGCTGAACTTCATCATCCTCGCCTTCATCATCTTCCTGATGGTCAAGGCGGTGAACAATCTGCGCAGGCGGCTTGAGGCCGAGAAGCCCGCGCCCGCGGCAGCGCCTCCACCCGCCGATGTGCAGCTTCTGATCGAAATCCGAGACCTGCTCGCCAGGCGATAAACGGGTCAGTTCGTTCTGGACCAAAACCCCGGTCGCTCGCGGCCGGGGTTTTCTGTTTTCGCATCTGGTAAAGAGCGGCAAACCCGGAGAGAAAGCGGACCTGTTATGAGCCTGATCGAGACCTTGCGCGCCGAAGCCCGTGCGGCGCCGGAAAGCGGTATTGTCGCCGTCGTCAACTACGGCCGGCTGCGCGACGGCCTGATTCCGCTTTGGGCCGGTGAGGGCGACCTGCCGACGCCGGCCTTCATCACCGATGCCGCGTCGAAGGCACTGGCCGGCGGCGAGACATTCTACACCTGGCAGAGGGGCATTCCCGATCTCAGGCAAGCGCTTGCCCGCTACTACACCAGGCATTTCGCCAAGACGTTCCCGGAGGAGCAATTCATCGTCACCGGCTCCGGCATGCATGCCATCCAGCTGGCGCTCGCGGCACTCGCCGGCGCCGGCGACGAGGTGATCTATCTGTCGCCGGCCTGGCCGAATTTCGACGCCGCCGCAGCGATATCGGGCGCCGTTCCGGTGCCGGTCACGCTCGATCATTCCGGCAATGGCTGGTCCTGCGACGTCGAGAAGGTGGCAGCGGCGATCACGCCGCGCACCAAGGCGCTTTTCATCAACACGCCGTCGAACCCGACCGGCTGGACCGCCGATCACGAGACCTTGCAGGCGATCCTCGATCTTGCCCGTGCGAAGAACGTGTGGATCATCGCCGACGAGATCTATTCACTGTTCCACTACGGCCACGGCCGCGCGCCGTCCTTCCTCGACATCGCGACGGCGGAGGACCGCATCCTGTTCGTCAATTCCTTCTCCAAGAATTGGGCGATGACCGGCTGGCGCGTCGGCTGGATCAAGACGCATCCGAGCCTGCAGCAAGTGTTCGAGAACCTGATCCAGTATTCGAACTCGGGCGTTGCCCAGTTCATGCAGCGCGGCGCGATCGCCGCGCTCGACGAGGGCGATGATTTCGTTGCCGAACAGGTCGAGCGGGCGAGGAAGGCGCGCGATCTGGTCTGCGGCATCCTCGGCGTTACCGGCCGAGCCCGGTTTACCGTGCCGCAAGGCGCTTTCTACCTGTTCTTCACGGTCGACGGCATCACGGATTCGCGCAGTGCGGCTTTCGAAATTGTCGACAAGGCCAATGTCGGCCTGGCGCCTGGCACGGCTTTCGGTCCCGGCGGGGAAGCGTTCCTGCGCCTATGCTTCCACCGCCGCCTCGACCAGGTCGAGGAAGCGGCGCACCGGCTGGCGAAATGGATGAAAATAGGCTGAGTCGGTTGGGATGGCCGGTCAGCGTGCGCCAGCAGCTTGGACCGCGACATTCTCCAGTTGATGTCCCGGCATGGATCCTAGGGTCTGCGCCGCGTCGCTTCGCTCCTTGCTACGCGCTAGGATGACGAAGGGACGAGTAGCTTGCGGCCAGTCGCCAAGGCTTACGAGGCCAATCTGCTGCTTCCGCGATTTGGCCAAAAAACACCCCGGTCTTCGTCATCCTGGGGTGGAGCAGGAGCGAAGCGACGTAGCGGAGACCCTAGGATCCATTCCATGACTTGCAAGCGACGCAGCATTGCAGAACCACGGCACTTTCTGGATGACGGCTTTCAGCCGCCCGACTTGGGCACCAGCAGCGGAATGATGCGGTCGCTTTTGGCGACCGAGGGCCGTCCGGCCGAGCCGTAGGGAATGCCGAGTGCATCCCAGGTCTCGACCAGCGCGTCCTGCAGTTCGGCGATCAGCGCGTCCGAATGGAACGGCGTTGGCGTGATGCGTAGCCGCTCCGTGCCGCGCGGCACGGTCGGATAGTTGATTGGCTGGATGTAGAGGCCGTGGACGCCGAGCAGGCGGTCGCTGGCCATCTTGCACAGCTCCGGATCGCCTACCAGCAGCGGCACGATGTGGGTCGGAGAGTCCATCACCGGCAGGCCGGCGGCCGACAGGATCTGCTTGGTGCGGCTCGCCTGCTGCTGCTGGGCCTCGCGCTCGGTCTGCGATTGCTTGAGATGGCGGATCGAGGTGGTGGCCGCGGCGGCGATCGCCGGCGGCAGCGCCGTGGTGAAGATGAAGCCCGGCGCATAGGAGCGCACCGCGTCGACGACGGCACTGGTGCCGGTGATGTAGCCGCCCAGCGTGCCGAACGCCTTGGCGAGCGTGCCTTCGATGACGTCGATGCGATCGGCCAGCCCCTCGCGCTCGGTGATGCCGCCGCCGCGTGGGCCGTACATGCCCACGGCATGGACCTCGTCGATATAGGTCATGGCGTTGTAGCGCTCGGCGAGCTCGACGATCTCTCTGATCGGCGCGATGTCGCCATCCATCGAATAGACGCTTTCGAAGACGATCAGCTTGGCGCGTTCGCGCCCCGCCGCCTGCAATAGGCTTTCCAGATGCGCGACGTCATTGTGGCGGAAGATCTTCTTCTCGGCGCCCGAGCGCCGCACGCCCTCGATCATCGAGGCATGGTTCAACTCGTCCGAGATGATCAGGCAATTGGGCAAGAGCCGCGCGATGGTCGAGATCGACGCTTCGTTGGAGACGAAGCCGGAGGTGAATACCAGGGCCGCTTCCTTGCCGTGCAGGTCGGCAAGCTCATGCTCGAGCTCGACCAGCGGGTTGGAGGTGCCCGAAATGTTACGGGTGCCGCCGGCGCCGGAGCCCATCTTGCCGGCCGCGTTCTGGAACGCGGCGATGACGTCGGCGTGCTGGCCCATACCGAGATAGTCATTGGAACACCAGACGGTGATTTCCTCGGCGCGGCCGTTGGAGCGCCAGATGGCGCGCGGAAACTTGCCCGCGATACGCTCGAGGTCGGCGAAGACGCGGTAGCGACGCTCGGCATGGAGTTGGTCGATCGCTTCTTCGAAGAACCGCTGGTAATTCATGTCGACTTCCCAATTTTGCGCGGGATCATAATCATTGGCCGATTGGTCGTCCACCGGGCCATTTTGGTCAAAATGCCACGCCCCGCACCTGTTCCTAACGAGGGCGGATCGTGGCCTATTCTCCATTCACGATACGCTCTGTGGATCACGTTTGTTTCAGCACGATGCCACATCAAGTGAACGCCGGTTACCAAGGGTTCTAATGGCCATCCGGCAGGCTTTCCAGTAAGGCGGTGTTTGAGACAGTTTCCGATAAATCTTGGGTAAGCGAGGACTTGGGATGACGGTTTTGGTGACAGGTGGTGCCGGCTACATCGGCAGCCACATGGTCTGGGAATTGCTGGATGCCGGCGAGAGCGTGGTCGTTCTCGACCGGCTTTCCACCGGCTTCGAATGGGCGGTTGCGCCAGAAGCAAAGCTGGTCGTCGGTGATGTCGCCGATAGGGAATTGGTAGGCTCGATCATCCGGGACAACAAGGTCGACGCGATCATCCATTTCGCCGGCTCGATCGTGGTCCCCGAATCCGTCGCCGATCCGCTCGCTTATTACGAGAACAACACCTGCAAGACACGCACGCTGATCGAGACCGCTGTGCGCGAGGGCGTGCCGAATTTCATCTTTTCCTCGACAGCCGCCGTCTATGGCGGCGCCGGGCTGGAACCGGTGCGCGAGGATGGCCGCCTGGCGCCGGAATCGCCCTATGGCCTGTCCAAGCTGATGAGCGAATGGATGCTGCGCGATGCTGGCCAGGCGCACGGCCTGCGCTATACCGCGCTGCGCTACTTCAACGTTGCCGGCGCCGACCCGAAGGGCCGCACCGGCCAGTCTACCCCTGGCGCCACCCACCTCATCAAGGTCGCTTGCGAAACCGCGCTCGGCAAGCGTCCGTTCATGCAGGTCTTCGGCACCGATTATCCGACGCCTGACGGCACCTGCATGCGCGACTATATCCATGTCAGCGATCTGGCCGCCGCGCATCGGCTGGCCCTGCAGCGGCTGCGCGCCGGAGGACAGAGCCTCGTTGCCAATTGCGGCTACAGCCATGGCTATTCGGTGCTCGAGGTGATCGACAGCGTGCGCCGCGCCTTCGGCCGGGATTTCGAGGTGAGAATGGGCGACCGGCGTCCCGGCGACGCCGCGGCCGTGGTCGCCAATTCGGACCTCGCCCGCGCGGAACTCGGCTGGACGCCGGAACGCGACGATCTCGACCAGATCGTTGCCGACGCGCTCGCCTGGGAACGCATCCTGACCGGCAAGAACTCCGCGCGGGGCTGAACGACAGCCCTCCTCTTGGACGCGCAAAGGACGCCGCACACCTGATGATTCTGCGCGTGATCCGTTCCGAACTCCGGTTCGGGGCATGCGCGGGGAGCTGTTGGGCCAAGGGCTCGCGGGGCGCATTCATACGCGGTATTGAGGCTCATCGGGAGGCGGCGCGCGGAAGCTTCCGCCCCGGCATGATCTTTGGGGAGGCGCATGAAGATTTTGGTGCTCGGAGCCGGCGTCGTCGGTACGGCCGCCGCCTATTACTTGGCAAGGGACGGGCACGAGGTGACGGTGATCGAGCGCCATGAGGCGGCGGCGCGCGGCACCAGCCGGTCGAACGCAGGTCTGGTCTCGCCAGGCGACGCCACCGCCTGGGCCTCGCCTTCCGCGCTGAAGACCTTCCTGCGGGGGCTCTGGAACCATGATCTCGGCATCAAGGTCAGGTTGAGTCTCGATCCCTATTTCTACGCCTGGAGCCTGCGCTTTCTGCGCGAATGCACCGTGGCGCGCATGCGCGCCAACACCAGCGTCAAGCTGCGGCTCGCGCTCTATTCGCGCGATTGCATCAACGCCCTCTCGGAGACCACCGGCATCCACTACGACGAGCGCAAGCGGGGTATCCTGTACTTCTTCCGCACGCAGAAGAGCCTGGACACAGGCACCGACAATTACCGCTATCTTGGCGAGCACGGCCTTCCGATCGAGATCGTCGGCCGCGACCGGCTGGTCGAACTGGAGCCGGGGCTGGCTGGCGTCAAGGAAAAAATCGCCGGCGGTGTCTACTCCCCGATCGACCAGACAGGCGATTCCAAACAACTCGCCGACAAGCTCGCCGCCTATGCGGTGGAAAAACTCGGCGTCAAATTCCTGTTCGGCACGACCGTTCAGGGCCTCGACATCGAGGGCGACACCGTGCGCGCCGTCATGACGTCGGCCGGCCCTGTCACGGGCGACGCCGTCGTGATCTCGATGGGGCCGGAAAGCGGCCTGCTCGGCCGTCGTTACGGCATCGATCTGCCTGTCTATCCGGTGAAGGGCTATACCGTGACCGTCCCGCTCGAGGACGAGAACAAAGGACCGACCATGGGCGGCGCCGACGAGGACAGGCTCATCGGCTATTCGCGGCTCGGCAACCGCTTGCGCATGTCGTCCACCGCGGAGTTCACCGGCTTCGACCGCAGTTTCAAGCCGAGCGATTTCAGCTCCATCCTGAACACCGGCAAGGATCTGTTTCCGGGTGCCTTCGACGAGACAAAGGCGCTGCTTTGGGCAGGCCTGAGACCGATGATGCCGAATTCGGTGCCCGTCTTCGGCCAGGCGAAATACCGCAACCTCTATCTTGACACCGGTCACGGCCATCTCGGCTGGACCATGGCCTGCGGTTCCGGAAAATTCCTGTCCGACCTCGTCGCCGGGCGCAAGCCGGAGATCGATCCGCAGGGCTTGCTTTACGGGACGGCGCCGCGCTGAAGTGTCCTCATTGCCGAGGTTGGTGCCGCCCCTCATCCGCCTGCCGGTGTCCAGCCGATAGATGGGTAACACTTTGAACCGGATAGATAGGTAACAGTTTTCTCCCTCATGATGGG